>MNVA01000229.1 GCA_001871325.1 Ignavibacteria bacterium CG1_02_37_35 | reverse complement strand
AAAGTTTTGAATTATCCCAAAACTATCCCAACCCGTTCAATCCTTCAACTAAGATTAAGTTTGCTGTACCCGCCGTTTCATACGTAAGCTTAATTGTTTTCAATTCTCTTGGGCAAGAGGTGCAAACCTTAGCTCGAGAAGAAAAATCGGAAGGTATTTATGAGGTATCATTTAATGCTTCAAATCTTCCAAGCGGAACATATTTCTACAGACTGCAAGCAGGGAGCTTTGTGGAAACAAAAAAAATGATTTTGATGAAATAGTACCATCGTAGAGACGTTCTGCAGAACGTCTCTACCGTTATGTAATGATTAATAATGTCAAAATTTATAAACAAATATCGAATTGAATCGGCAAGATTAAAAGATTGGGATTATACCACACCGTGGTGGTATTACGTTACGATCAATGCAAAAAATCACAATGAATATTTCGGGAAGATAGAAAAGAATAACCTCTATTTGAATAACCTTGGCAACTATGCTAAAGAGGAATGGTTGAGAACGCAGGAGCTTCGTAAAAACGTTGATCTTGATTTTTTTGTCATCATGCCAAGTCATATTCACGGAATAATTATAATAACGGATGCTGATAATACGACATCTCATCGTGGAGACGTTCCGTTCAGTGGTAGAGACGTTCTGCAGAACGTCTCTACGGATGAAACAAAAAAGTATTTTTCGACCATATCACCGGAAGGCAATTCGTTGTCTGTGATAATACGGGGATTTAAAGCATCTGTAACAAAATGGGCGCATATAAATGGTTATCAAGATTTTCAGTGGCAGGAAAGATTTTTTGATCGAATTATCCGCACGGAATATGAATTGGTGCAAATTCGGAAATATATAGAGCAGAATCCGTTGAAATGGGATATTAAAAAAAATGATGTATAAATCAAGCTTCTATAGAGACGTTCAGCTTCTGTAGAGACGTTCAGCTTCGGTAGAGACGTTCAGCCGAACGTCTCTACTATCGGCAAATACTTTCCTCTTTTAGTTCTTCTTTTCTTTCTTATTCATCCACTCTTTGCTAAATTGTGATGTCATTTTCTAATTTTTATCGAGTTGTGTGAGATGAAATTAACAGATTTATTAAATGAATCCTTTATAATCCCCGAATTAACAAGTGAAACAAAAGAAGGAGCGATAAATGAATTGATTGATTTATTTATCAATGATCCGCGGGTTAAAGATATTGAAAAAGTCCGCCAGTCTGTTCTGGAGAGAGAGAAGATAATGTCAACCGGTGTTGGAAAGGGATTTGCCATACCTCATGGGAAAACTGATTTAGTCACTGATATTCTTTGTGCGTTTGGAAAATCTTCAACTCCTATTGATTACCAGGCGTTAGATGCAAAGCCTGTTTTTTTGCTTTTTCTTTTAATCGGTAAGGACAATTTAGTCAGTCTTCACATAAAACTACTCAGCAGAATTTCTCGAATGATGACAAAAGATACCTTGCGTGAGAAGCTTGTCGCCGCAAAAACAAAGGCTGAAATTATGCATGTCTTTAAAGAAGAAGAGGAAACATATTTTGATCTGTAAGCTGTAGGATAATTTTAATGTTAAAAGCGATATATGGAACTAAAGATGTCTTGCCTAAAGATGTTGAAAAATGGAATTTTCTGGAATCTACCATAAAAAACATTTTTGCATCGTTCAATTACAAAGAAATCCGCACACCGTTACTAGAAGAAACCGGTTTGTTCTCGCGCAGCATCGGAGAAGAAACAGATATTGTCAGCAAAGAGATGTACACGTTCCAAGATAGAAGTGAAACGAGTATAACCCTTCGTCCTGAAATGACTGCATCGGTGGTTCGTGCATTTTTAGAGCACTCACTATCCTCTCAAAGCTCTCTGAATAAATTATTTTATATCGCTGCAATGTTCAGGCAAGAGAGACCTCAAGCCGGAAGATTTCGTCAGTTCCATCAATTTGGCGCTGAAGTTTTAGGCAGCTCGTCCCCGTTATTAGATGCTGAAATTATTATTCTTGCATATACAATATTAAAATCACTCGGATTGGTAGACATCACCGTAAAAATAAATTCTCTCGGAATTACTTCCTCAAGAAAAGTTTACCTAGAAATTCTAAAAGAATATTTAGAATCTCACTTGAATGAACTTTCTGAAGAGAGTAGAAAAAGATTCGAAAAAAATGTTTTAAGAATTTTCGACAGCAAATTTGAGAACGATATTCAAATTATGAAAGATGCACCGAAACTCATTGATCATTTAGATGATGAAAGCAAACAGGAATTTCAAGTCGTTCAAAATATATTGCGATCAGAACAAATACCTTTTCTTCTTGATTCAAGTTTAGTTCGGGGATTAGACTATTATTCAAAAACTACTTTCGAAATTGTAAGCGATAAAGTGGGCTCCCAAAGCGCCCTTTGTGGGGGCGGCAGGTACGATGGATTGATTGAATTGCTCGGAGGAACTCCAAATTACGGAGTTGGTTTTGCGGCAGGAATTGAAAGGATTTTACTCGCTTTGCAAAATGAAAAAACTAAATTACCTGATAATTCTTCTCTTGATCTTTATGTAGTTCTTCTCAATAAAGAATTATTGAATGAGTATTACCTTTTTGCTACGGCGCTTAGGAAAAATCATCTTAAAGTTGAAATTGATTATCTATCACGTAGTGTTAAGGCGCAAATGCGTGAAGCAAATAAATTAAGAGCCAAATTTGTAGCGTTATTTGGCGGCGAAGAATATGCAGAAAATAAGGTCGTATTAAAAAATATGGGAACTAGTGTACAGCAGGTATTACCACTCGAAAATGCGGATAAAGAAATTTTACTATCGGTGGGATCTTAAATGTCGTTACGTAAACTTGTTCCCTTGCCGATAAATCAGGAAAAAATGCCAAAGATTTCAAAACCAAGGAAAAAGACGACTACAACAGTTAAGAAGACCATTCCACAAAAAAAGGAAGCTTCTGTTGAATATATTGTTACCGTCTTTTTTAAATTTGACCAAAGATTAAAAAAACAATTTTCCGTAATTTCATTAGCTACGGTTAAACTTTTTACAAGCTTATCTTACGAAATATCAGTTGATGTTCAAAAAGGAAAGAATTCAATTGATATTAGACTTCTTGGCTTAAACACGCGCCAATCTTATTATGTCTCACCGAATCCGGCTTCCACCGAACTTCTTTTTGAAAATCTTTTTGGAAAATTTAACATTAATATTATTAAACAAGATGGAAGTATTAATTGCGCATTGTTTGATTTTAATATTTATAAAAAAGAAATTAAATTAATCGAGATCAGTTTACCCAAGAAAAAAAACAACCGTATGTTTGTCCGTTTTGAAGTTCCGACTGAGTTTTTTTCATTTAAATAAAAGAAGTATATGTATCCAGAATTATTTAAGCTTGGACCACTAACCGTGTATAGCTATGGTTTTATGCTTGCGATGGCTTTTATCATTTCAAGTTATATCCTAACTAAAGAAGTTGAAAGAAAAGGTTTAGAGGCAAATATCGCGTCGGAGATAACACTACTGGCAATAATATTTGGAATAGCGGGGAGTAAGGTTTTTAACTTGTTTGAAAATTGGAACGATTTCCTAGCCGATCCGTTTGGAATGATTTTTTCTGCCGGCGGGTTAACTTTTTACGGCGGACTGATACTTGCAATTTTAGCAATAATGGTTTTTCTTAAACGAAAAAAAATTCCTTTTCTTTACATTGCTGATGCAGCTTCTCCCTCTCTTGCTTTGGCGTATGGCATCGGCAGAATAGGTTGTCATTTAGCTGGTGACGGGGATTATGGTTTACCGACATCTTTGCCGTGGGGATTTAATTACGAAAATGGAATTGTAAAACCTTCGCTCATGTTTCAGGGGAGTGACATCGCAAAAAATTTCCCAAACGGAATCGTTCCCGATAACACACTTTTACACCCTACTCCGCTGTATGAATTTTTAGTCGGGGTTGCGATTTTTTTTGTTCTCTGGCGACTTCGAAAAAAAGGTTATCACATGGGTATTCTTTTTATGATGTATCTTATCTTTTCGGGTATTGCTAGATTTTTTGTTGAGTTCATTAGACTTAATCCCCTCCTTCTTTTCGATCTCTCTGAAGCACAGCTAATTTCACTCATACTAATTGTCATCGGAATAGTTGGAATTTTCTTCATTAACAGATTTCCCGATAGATTTAAATTTGTCTCGGCGCCCATAAAGCAGCCATCTTCAAAACATACAAAAAAATGAAACTGATTGTTGGGCGTAAACCCGTATTTGATGCTATAAATGCAGGCGAAAAACTTGAGAGCGTTTTTATTCTCTTTGGACAGCAGGGACCAATCATTGATGCAATTCGCGTTGCATGCACAAAGCGGGAAATAAAATGTACACAAATAAAATTAGAAAAATATCAATCGCTTGTAAAAGATGTGAATGCGCAAGGCGTGGTTGCTCTTGGAAGTGAAGCTGCTTATTTCAGTTTGAAAGATATAATTAACCGGGCAAAAGCGAACCCGAAAAATAAATTCCCCTTGCTTTTAATTATTGATTCAATTCAGGACACGCACAATCTTGGCGCAATTTTACGTACTGCGGAGTGTGCCGGTGTTGACGGTATCGTTCTAACGAAATTTAACTCGGCACCAATTAATGAAACCGTGATGAAAACTTCTGCCGGTGCGGTTAATCATTTGAAAGTTTGTTTAGTTGGTAACGTTGTGCAAGCAATTCAAGAATTGAAAGAGAACGGATTTTGGATTATCGGCTCAACATTAACCAATGCAAAGTTTTATGATGAGATTGATTATTCATTTCCTTCTGCGTTGATAGTAGGGAATGAAGAAAAAGGAATGCGGAAACTCGTAGCGGATCAGTGTGACTTTCTTGTAAAGATTCCGATGAAGGGAAAAGTGCAATCGCTGAATGTTTCGGTGGCAACGGGTGTGTTGTTGTTTAGTATTTTAAAATCAAATGCGAAATAAATGGATTCAAATTGTAAAGAATTTAAATTCAGTTCGCACGCGTTAAAACAGATGTTTGCAAGAAAAATCTCTGCAATAGAAGCAATTTCAGTTGCAAGAGAAGGTGAAATAGTGGCAGAATATCCTGAAGATAACCCATTTCCAAGTTTCCTTTTATTCAAAATGATTGATAATCGTCCTATTCATGCGGTTCTTGCAGTGGATAGTGAAAACAAATTTTGTATTTTTGTAACACTTTACGAACCTACTTTGGAAATTTGGATGAACGATTATAAAACGAGGAGAGAATTATGAAGTGTGTAATCTGCAAAAATGGAGAAACAAAAACCGGTTTTACCTCACTGTCACTTCAACGGGCTGAAGTTATCATTGTTGTGAAAAATATTCCCGCAGAAATTTGTGGAAACTGCGGAGAGAGTTATCTCAGTGAAGAAATTTCAGCAAAAGTTTTACAAGAAGCTGAACAAAGCATAAAAAAGAATTCTCAAGTTGAAGTTCTAAATTTTGCTGCATAATTAAATTATAAACTAAGAAAGTATTTAAATGTCATCAAAAATAATCCCTGCTAAACGAACAGAAAATATAACCTATGCAGTAAGAGACGTTGTTGTTCTTGCAAATGAAGTTGCAAAAACCGGGAAGGAAATGCTCTACTTAAATATCGGCGATCCGAATCTTTTTGATTTTGAACCGCCGAAACATCTTGTTGAAGCAACCTACCAGGCGATGCTGAGAAACAAAAACGGGTATTCTCCTTCCTCCGGAATTAAAGAAGCTGTTAATGCAATTCGTAAAGAAGGAAACAGAAAAGGGATTGAAAATATTCTCGATATTTTTGTTACCACCGGCGCAAGCGAAGCAATTGATATTTGTTTAACGGCGTTGGTAAACGAAGGTGAAAATGTTTTAACTCCCACTCCCGGTTACCCTTTGTACACGGCAATTCAAAGCAAACTGCTGGCGTATGAAAATCCTTATTATCTTGACGAAGAGAATAATTGGCAGCCGGATATTGAAGACATAAAGAAAAAAATTAACGATAAAACAAAAGCGATCGTACTGATCAATCCGAATAATCCTACCGGTTCGTTATATTCAACTGAAATATTGGAAGAAATTGTAAAGCTCGCACGGGAACACAACCTCGTAATTTTTGCTGATGAGATTTATGATAAACTTTTGTTCGACGGAAAGAAACATGTTGCGCTTGCTTCTCTTAGTAAAGAAGTTTCATGCATAACATTCGGGGGACTTTCAAAAAATTATTTCGTTCCCGGATTTCGTATCGGCTGGGGAATTATCAGCGGGAAAGATGAAAACTTACGCGAGTATATCGAAGCGATAAATAAAATTCTTCGTGCAAGACTTTCCGCTAATCATCCCGAACAGTATGGATTAGTTGCTGCGCTGGAACAAGATCAATCTCACTTAGATATTGCAATGGCAAAACTTACGAAGCGGAGAGATTTAACTTTTGAAATGCTGAATGCGATTCCCGGAATTTCTTGTGTAAAACCGGAAGGAGCTTTTTATGCTTTCCCGAAATTGCACACTAATAAACCCGACATTGATTTTGTAAAAGGATTACTCAAAGAAACAGGAGTTGTTGTAGTTCACGGTAGCGGCTTTGGACAACTTCCCGGTACCCAGCACTTTAGAGTTGTCTTCCTTCCGAATGAAGAGATTTTGACTAAGGCGTATAATAATATTGGCGCGTTTTATAAAAAATTTTTAAACTCCTGATTGACTATTTTTTCCAAAAATAACAAAGGCACCCGGTATTTCTACCAAACGCCTTCTGTTCTCTTTTACCTAACCGAATTATTGGATATAAAAATTCACCTTATTAACAATTTCGGCTACTCCGAAAAATGATTTGCCACCTTCTGTTTTCATTTCATATCTATATTTAACGACTTCCAACAGTACACTACCGGAAAACTCATTCAACTGGTTTGTGGGAATTGTAGAGCTTCCAGTTTTATTATTCGTTGTTGCCATAAAAGTTGAACCGCTTCCGGTCACTGGGATTAATACGATCATCATAGAGTCCGTTGAAGTTGAACTTGCCCCTGACCAAGTGACATTTAGGGCACTGTTTTTTGAGATCAGGGATAATGCCGCAGGATTTCTAACAATGAATGCCGTTGGACTTGAAACATTAAGGGTAAAAGCAGGTATATTTCCTGAGCCTGATACATTCCATGCGTGAGTTGTTCCATTCCAATATAAATCTAATGATGGAGAAGGATTTGTAGGATCAATTGAAGTATAATACACCAAAGAACCTTCAGTTTTTTTGTTAATTGTCTTTCCGTTGACAGTAACTGATCCGGCATCCGTTCCGGTTCCGAAATTAGCATACCCAATATCCAGATGTGTTTCGTATGTAAAGGCATTGGTAGTAGAAGCCACTTGAATTGTTGTTAAAATCCCGGCTACAGATTCTCCAAATGTCGGGGTTGGATAACCGGAATCTGGAACTCTATCCGTTGGGTCTGTGGGTGAAGTGGGACTTTCGTTTTTTTTACAGCCAACAAACAAAAACGTTATAGCGACAATAACAATTAAAAAAACCGGAAATGTTTTTCCCATTTGCGTAAACCTTACATTATATGGAGATAATGTTCTACGATTATTATACTTCTTGAATAAATCATTAACCCCTGCAAAGTAAATGAATTTTTTTTATAAATCAAAATATTTGAAACTACCACAGATTTCGGTGGTATAAATTTTCTGCTTCTCAAGGTAAATTAACAGAGTGGTGTGTCGAGCTGCCATCGTAAGGAGAAGTGATTAAGAGAGATAGATCAACTCAAATAAAAAAGGCGCTCAATATTTCTACCAAACGCCCTTGTTCTATTTTACCTAACCGAACTATTGAATCTTAAAACTTACCGTGTTAACAATTTCTGCAACGCCAACATACGTTTTGCTGCTTACTGTTGTTGTCGCATATCTGTATTTCACAATTTCCAACATTGCATCGCCGGAAATTGCACTGAGCTGGCTTGAGGGAATCGTATAACTTCCTGTTCTATTAGTCGTGGTAGTGGTAAACGTAGTACCGGTACCTGATAAGGGAAGCAAAAAGATCATTACAGAATCAGCAGAACTTGCGTTAGCCCCTGACCAGGTAACGGTTAAGTTACTGGTTTTTGAAGCAACTGTTGATGATGTTGGATTTGAAATAGTGAATGAAGACGGACTTGTTACGTTAATTGTAAAAGCCGGCGTGCTTCCTGCGCCTGCAACGCTCCATGCATGTGTTGATCCATTCCAATTCAAATCTAATGATGTTGGTGGATTTAATGGATCGGTTGAAGCAAAAGAATTATAATAAATCGTACTTCCGCTGGTGATCTTTGCGATAGCCTCTCCATTTACAGTTACAGTTCCGGCATCGGTTCCATCTCCAAAATTAGCAAAGCCCATATCCATTGAGATTATATTGTATGGAGCTGGAACTCCGGGAAGATTATACGAAAATTGAATTGCCGCGACAACTCCATCAACTGCTCCGCCAAATTCCGGTATCGGTTGATCTGTTTTTTTTGTAGGAGTGGTATCAGGTGGAGTAGTAGGAGTGCTATCCTCTTTTTTACATCCAGCGAAGAAAAGTGAAACTGCAAGAAAAGCAGTTGCAAAGAATAAAAATGATTTTTTCATTTGCATTGTCCTTATAGTTATTAAAAATGTTACCTCTTTTGTTTCATTACAGATAATTGTAATGGTAACGGGAGCAAAATAAATGAATTCTTGACTGAAAGGCAAAAGGAATATGCCGTATATTTTAAGTATTTATCTTAAATCGCCAAGCGAAAAAAGAAACTAACCCTACCCGGATAAACCGGAAATCATACTAAACAATGCCAAGTAATTTTGGATGAATGTTTGAATGAAAAACATTCATCCATTCATTTTCATTCAGTAATTCTCTCGCTTTATTTGCCTCATTCATATTCTGCCAAATATTACACGAACTTTAGTGTCAAAATAGTAAAATTATTTTAGCATTTTTTAGGTATTGCTTGAATAAATGGAGAGGTGCATGATTGCATGAATAAATCGAGATTACTAAAAACATAATTAAGGGTAAGTTCAGTCAAACGCTATTCATTCATGCAGACAAACAACCATCCCGTTTATACTTAAAATAATAGCGATAATCCAAAGTTACTCTAATATCTTTCGTTTGAAATTTCGTCAGGAAAAACTACTTCCCGACGCTCCTTCCTTGTTTGGCTAAATGCATTTCAATATATTTACAAAGCTAAAAATCAATCTTCGGTATAAAATTTTTGAAAAATATTAAAGTTTCGCGGTTAGAAAATGGTATTACAATAGTTTCGGAATTTATTCCATACATAAAATCATTCTCCTTAGGCTTTTGGTTCAATATTGGGTCGCGAGACGAAAGTCCGGAGAACAATGGAATTGCACATTTTATTGAACACATGGTATTTAAGGGAACGAGGAAAAGAAGTTCTAAGAAAATTTCTGAAGAAATTGAATCTTGCGGCGGGTACTTAAATGCCTTCACTTCCAAAGAGCATACATGTTTTTATGGAAGAGGATTAGCGCAGCATTTCGAAAAAACCTTCGATGTGCTTTCGGATATGGTGCAAAACCCGATGTTCAAACAGGAGCATGTGATTAAAGAAGCCGGTGTTATTTTAGATGAGCTAAGAGACATTAACGATAATCCCGAGGAGCTTGTCTTTGATGAATTCGAAAAACATCTTTTTGAAAAGAATGGACTCAGGCTTCCCATTATTGGCAGCGAGAAAAATATTCTTTCATTTAATACTAATTCGATAAGAAATTATTATAAGCAAAAATATTTTAATTCATTAGCGATAGTTTGTTCGGGCGCGATTAATCATTCCGAAGTTGTTCAGCTTGCCGGAAAGTATTTACCGAAAAAATATCTGGCGGCGGAGAATAAAAGAAATGCTTCCGTTGAAAATGTTGTAAAACACAGTAGGCTTGAAAAAGATTTCCAGCAGGTGCATATCATCCTGGGAAGGAAGACTTACGGATATAAAGAAAAAGAACGCATCCCCCTCAACGTGTTGACAAATATTCTAGGAGAAGGAAGTAGTTCACGCTTATTCCAGGCGATACGGGAAAAATTAGGAATCACGTATCAAATAAATACTTTTATCAATTCGTATCTTGATGTTTCTTCGTTCGGTGTCTATTTTTCAACAGGAGAGAAGCAGTCGGAAAAAGTGTTATCAATTTTATCGAAGGAATTCAAGCGGCTTCAGACAACAAAAGTCTCTGAAAAAGAATTGAAACGTGTAAAAGAATATCTTAAAGGGAGTATGCTGCTCAGTTTAGAAAATACGACGAACAGAATGATCCGGATTGCAAATTCACTTTTATATTTTAACAGAATTATTCCGGTGGAAGAAATTATTAGCGAAGTAGAAAAAGTTACACCGGAAGAAATTCATCACTTAGCAAAAAAAATGTTGAACGAAGAAGATTACTCGAAAATCGAAATTCGTTCCAGGAAAAAAATTCAGAAAGCAGCCGCTTAAAAAAGGAAAAAAGGATTGCCTTATGCCTCATATTATTATTGACGGAAAAGAAATTGAATTTAATGCGGGTCAAACCGTCATTCAAACTGCGCGGGAAAGCGGGATAGATATTCCTCACTTTTGCTGGCATCCGTCTCTTTCGGTTTCCGGGAATTGCCGAATGTGTTTAGTTGAAATTGAAAAAATGCCAAAGTTGGTGATTGCTTGTTCAACGCTTGCCTCCGATGGAATGGTCGTTCGCACACAATCCGAAAAAGCTGTTGCCGCACGGAATGCTGTGATGGAATTTCTGTTGATCAATCATCCGCTTGACTGCCCTATATGCGATGAAGCCGGCGAGTGCAAACTTCAAGATTACGCTTATCAACACAGCGTTGGCGAAAGTAGATTTATCGAAGAAAAAAATCACAAAGAAAAGCGCGTTGAGCTTGGACCGAATGTAATGTTCGACGGCGATCGTTGTATTTCGTGTTCACGCTGCATTCGTTTCTGCGACGAGATCGCAGGCAAAAAAGAATTAACCTTCATCAAACGGGGCGACCGTGTAACCATAACAACGTTTCCCGGAAAGAAATTAGAAAATCCTTACTCGATGAATGTTGTTGATATTTGTCCGGTTGGCGCTTTAACCAGTAGAGATTTTCGCTTCAAATCCCGTGTGTGGGAAATGGCTCCCACAAAATCAATTTGTTCCGGCTGCGCTCGCGGCTGCAATATTGATCTATGGACGCGCAACAACGAGATCCTTCGTTTAACTCCCCGCTTTAATAATGATGTGAACAGTTTTTGGATGTGCGATAACGGACGACTAAATACGTTCAAACATGTTCATGCAGATAACAGGGTGAACGGTCCGCATATCAGAAAGGAAGGGGAGCTGATTAAAGGAGGCTGGGATGAAGCCTATGCAAATACTTTGTCGGAACTTAAAAGTTTTACGAAGGATGAGATTGCTGTATTAGTTTCAGCATCGTTAACCGTTGAAGATGCTTACCTTGTTTCAAAATTTGTCCGCTCAACTTTAAATGTAAAAAACTTTGACTTCATTCGGAAAGTAATTCCCGGAAGCGGCGACACAATTTTAATCCAAGAAGATAAATCTACAAACACTAAAGGCGCTGAATTGATGGGCGTTAAACCGGGTAATGGCGGATTAAATTTCGATGAAATAATTTCACATATTGAATCGGGAAAAATTAAAGCGCTTCTTTTAGTTGAAGATGATCTGCTTAGTTTGGATACAGCTTTTGGACAGACATTATCAAAATTAGATTTTCTTGTGACGCTCTCAACCAATTTTGATGCGGCGACTCCTTTTGCGAATGTGGTTTTTCCGGCTTCAACATATACCGAAAAAAACGGCACGTGGATAAATTTTCAAGGAAGGATTCAGCGCATTCGTCCTGCTGTTACTACAATGGAAATGGAGCGTAGCCTCGATGGTATGTCGCAGAGCCGCTGGGATAAATTTGGAACCGACTTTGACAGTTGGGGAAAAGCTAAAAAGAATGACGCCCGCCCGACATGGAAAATTATCTCAGGTTTAGCAAATGCCTTCGGAACAAAATATAAGTTCACGATGGCTGAAGAAATCTTTAATGAGATCGCTCATATAAATCCTTTGTTCACCGGTTTGGATTATGATGTTATCGGTGAAAACGGAGCTCAGTTAAAAACAGAAACCGTTAAGAAAAAAGTGACAATTTAAAGGAAGACTTTTTTATGGGAATTTTAGAACTGATTATTATTACGCTGATTAAAATTGCGGTGATTGCAACTTTAATGTTGTTGACCGTTTCGTACTTAGTTTATTTTGAAAGAAAAATTGCCGCCTGGGCGCAGAACAGAATTGGTCCGAACCGTGTTGGTCCAGCCGGAATTTTCCAACCGTTCGCAGATGTTTTAAAACTTCTTTTAAAAGAAGATATTGTACCAACCGCCGCAAATAAATCTATGCATACGCTTGCCCCGATGATAGCTTTGTTTGTTGCCTTCAGTACGTTTGCCGTGTTACCGATCGGTCCATCATTCACGATTTTCGGAAAAGTTATTCCATTCGTGGTTGCCGATGTAAACATCGGGATACTTTATGTTTTAGCCCTAACTTCTGTTGGAGTTTACGCGATAACTTTTTCCGGTTGGTCTTCCGGAAGCAAATATTCTTTACTCGGCGGTATTCGTTCTTCGGCACAAATGATCTCGTACGAAATTTCAATGGGATTTTCAGTTGCGGGAGTAATTCTTTTAGCAGAATCGCTTCGCCCGATCGCTATTGTTAATGC
>MNVA01000050.1 GCA_001871325.1 Ignavibacteria bacterium CG1_02_37_35 | reverse complement strand
TGAAATGATGTACGGAAACATAACCAAGGTTTACGAGCAAGGGAAACGTGAAGGCTTATTTCTCGACTTCCCCACTCCGATCGTAATGAATGTTTTTGTTAATGCGGTCAGATCAACGGTTAATCCGGAGTTCATCATAAATAACAATTTCTCAATCGTTACGGCAGCGCAAATAACGTTTAAAATAATTCTTGGCGGCGTGCTAACAGAAAAAGGGAAAGTTTTATTCTCAAAATTATTTAATCAAAAGTAGAAATAAAATGAAACAAACACGACAAATAAGATTGGCTATATTCCCTTTACTATTAATAATCTTTTTCGGATGCGGCAACGGTAACGGTAAATTCGACGCAAGCGGAACGTTTGAATCTGAAGAAATAATTGTTTCTTCCGAAGCAATGGGAAAGCTTGTTATGCTGAATGTAGAAGAAGGAATGCAGCTGAAACAAAATCAGCTGGTTGGCGTTGTGGATACACTTCAACTGTACTTAAAAAAAAAACAACTCGAAGCAACTATTAAAGCAGTCTTAAGCAAACAACCTGATATTGCCGCCCAGCTTGCAATAATCGAAGAGCAAATAAAAACTGCATCAACCGAGAAGCGGAGAATTGAAAATCTTATAAACTCAAATGCTGCCGCTACAAAAATACTTGATGATATAGATGCTCAACTCGAATTACTTGACAGGCAGTATCAAGCGACTAAGTCAAATCTTTCAATAACAAAACAAGGATTGCAGAATGAGACTTATCCCCTCCTGGCGCAGATAGAACAAATTGAAGATCAAATAAATAAAAGCAAAATAAAAAATCCCGTTGATGGAACAGTGCTCACCCGTTACGCCAAACAAAACGAAATTACAACTAACGCTAAAGCTCTATACAAAATCGCCGATCTCTCAACCATGACTTTACGTGCTTACATCAATGGCGACCAGCTTGGCGGAATTAAACTCGGTCAAAAAGTGAAAGTTTTCGTTGATAAAGGAAACGAAGAACAAAAAGAAATGAACGGAGAAATTTATTGGGTCTCTTCAAAAGCGGAATTCACCCCAAAAACAATTCAGTCTAAAGATGAGCGCGCAAATCTTGTTTACGCAATAAAGGTCAGGGTAAATAATGACGGCTATCTTAAAATTGGTATGTACGGCGAAGTCCGATTTTAAGTGATGATATGAAATCAGTTGAACTGGAAAATATTGTTAAAACATACGCTGCGGAAAAATCAATAGTTACGGCAGTTGATAACGTTTCTTTTTCCGTTGAAGAAGGAGAACTGTTTGGATTGATTGGTCCGGATGGCGCCGGAAAAACATCTATCTTCCGCATTCTCACAACTCTGCTGCTTGCCGATAAAGGAGATGCAAAAGTTTTGGGATATGATGTTGTAACTCATTACAAAAAGATTAGGGATATTGTCGGTTATATGCCGGGGAGATTTTCTCTTTACCAGGATTTAACCGTAGAAGAAAATCTTAATTTTTTTGCAACCATCTTCAACACAACTATCCAAGAAAATTATGATTTGGTTGCCGATATTTACCGACAACTCGAACCGTTCAAAACACGCCGCGCAGGAAAACTGAGCGGCGGCATGAAACAAAAACTCGCGTTAAGCTGCGCACTTATTCATAAACCGAAAATACTTTTTTTAGATGAACCTACAACCGGAGTTGATCCTGTTTCACGAAAAGAATTTTGGGATATGCTAAAACGTCTTAAAGCTCAGGGAATAACCATTCTCGTTTCAACGCCCTACATGGATGAAGCAAAACTGTGCGATAGAATTGCGCTTATGCAAAACGGAAAAATTTTACAGATAGATACTCCGCCCAACATTGTTAACAAATTCGGAAAAAATCTTTATGCGGTTCATTCGGAAAATATGTTTCAATTGTTGATTGATCTACGCACATTTCAACAAACGGCAAGCTGTTTTGCATTTGGACAAAACCATCATCTTACGTTAACGGAAGACCCTCTTTCTATTACAGAGTTAGAAGAATATTTAAAATCTACAAACCACTTGAACACAACCATCACCAAAATTGAACCGGAAATTGAGGATTGTTTTATGCAGCTAATGAAAAGCCCTTCCCCAAAAGAAATAATTCAATGAGCAGTGAAATTGTAATTAAGACCAATAAGCTCACGAAGAAATTTGGCGACTTCATTGCAGTTAATGAAATAACTTTTGAGGTTTTTAAAGGAGAAATATTTGGATTTCTTGGTGCAAATGGAGCCGGCAAAACAACCGCAATGAAAATGTTAATCGGCATCTCAAAACCAAGTTCCGGATCTGCCGAAATTGCCGGGTTCGATATTTACAAAGAAACCGAGCAGATAAAAAAAAGCATCGGATACATGAGTCAAAAATTTTCTTTATATGAAGATTTAACAATACGGGAAAACATTCAACTCTTCGGCGGTATTTACGGATTAAGCAATAAACAAATTCAAAAAAAGAGTAACGAGTTAATCAATAAATTAAATCTACAAAATAAAGCAGATAAACTTGTCGCTTCCCTTCCGCTTGGATGGAAACAAAAACTGGCATTCAGCATTGCGATTCTGCATGATCCCAAAATTGTTTTTCTCGATGAACCAACAGGCGGCGTTGACCCTATCACACGGCGGCAGTTCTGGGATATGATTTACGAAGCCGCGCATAACGGAATAACGGTTTTCGCTACTACCCATTATATGGATGAAGCCGAATACTGCAACCGTGTTTCAATTATGGTTGATGGCGTAATCACTGCACTTGATTCTCCTAATAATTTGAAGAAACAATACAACGCTAATTCAATGGATGAAGTATTTCTAACACTTGCTCGCGGAGCGAAACGTGGTGAATAATTTTCAAACTCACGTACATCTGAAGCAGCACAAAAAGTTAGTGTTATGAAACAGCTCTTAACATTTTTAACTAAAGAATTTCATCACATCCTTCGGGATAAGAGATCACTTTTAGTTTTACTTGGATTGCCGATCGTTCAATTGTTAATCTTTGGATTTGCAATTACTCCCGAAGTGCGCATGGCAAACATTGCAATTCTTGATAATGCAAAAGATGAAACCACCCGGCTAATCATTCATAAAATAGAAAATAGTAAATACTTTGATATTGACAGAACTCTGATAAAGAATGAACAGGTAGAAAAAGCATTTAAAACAGGAAAAATAAAAGCTGCAATAGTGTTCCAACAAAATTTTCAAAACGAACTCATGCACGCGAACAAAGCGCAAGTGCAAATTATAGCAGATGCAACTGATCCGAATCAGGCTGCCACATTAATTAATTACGCAAGCGCAATTATAATGGACTACCAAGCCGGACTCAATCAACAAAATAAACTTCCCTACACTATCACCACAGAAACGCGGATGCTTTATAATCCGCAGTTAAAAGGCGCCTACACCTCAGTGCCCGGTGTAATGGGAATGATTTTGCTCCTCATCTCTGCAATGATGACTTCGATTTCGATCGTTAAGGAAAAAGAATTAGGAACCATGGAAATACTTCTTGTTTCGCCAATGAAACCGTGGCTGGTAATTATCAGTAAAGTTATCCCTTACTTTATTATCTCGCTTGTAAATGTGGCTACAATTTTAATCTTAAGCGTGTTTGTGCTTGGGCTTCCAATTCAAGGGAGTCTGCTGCTGCTTATTGTTTCTACGGTTCTCTATATTTTTTGCGCACTTTCTTTTGGGATACTGATTTCAACAATTAGTGATACACAGCAAGCGGCAATGTTGATTTCTTTATTAGGGTTAATGCTGCCCGTAGTAATGTTGAGCGGTTATGCTTTCCCAATAGCAAACATGCCGTTCATTTTGCAAGTTCTTTCAAATTTTGTTCCGGCAAAATGGTATATCATTATTGTAAAAGGAGTGATGATAAAAGGAATCGGCATGGAACAAATCTGGAAAGAACTGCTCATTCTTCTTGCAATGACAGTTTTCTTTTTAATGATCAGTATCAAACGATTTAAGATCAGGTTGTAATGAGAACACTCCTATTTTTACTCAGAAAAGAATTTTTACAAATCTTCCGGAACAAGCTCATCTTAAGAATGATCTTCGCGCTACCGGTAATACAGCTTATTCTTCTGCCCAATGCTGCAACTTATGAAGTTAAAAATATTACCTTCAGCGTTGTGGATCATGATCATTCGGAGTATTCCAGAAAGTTAATAAATGAATTTACCGCTTCGGGATATTTTCAATTGAATGACTATTCCAAATCGTATGATCAAGCGTTGGATCAAGTCGAAAAAGATAAAACGGATTTGATTGTTGAAATACCGGCTGGATTTGAGCGCGAATTGATAAGACAAAACGAATCCATGATTTTCTTTGCCGCGAATGCCATAAGCGGACAAACCGCAGGACTTGCCGTAGCGTACGCCAATTCAATTATAAGAGATTATAGCAATAACATCCGCGCCGAATGGATTTCCATGCCGCGCTTGAGTGCAATTCCAACAATTGAAATTACCAGCTCAAACTGGTTTAACCCCCAAATGAATTATAAAAAATTTATCGTTCCGGGGGTTTTGGCGTTACTTGTTACTTTGGTTGGCTTTCTCATGTCTTCGTTAAATATTGTCAAGGAAAAAGAAATCGGCACCATTGAACAGCTGAATGTATCACCAATAAAAAAATATCAATTTATTTTAAGCAAGCTCATCCCCTTTTGGTTTCTTGGGTTGATGGTACTGTCTATCGGGTTTGTCATCAGTTTTATCATGTATGGACTTTACCCGGTCGGAAGTTTTTGGGTTGGATATCTTTTTGCCGGCATTTATTTAATTGCGCTGCTCGGTTTTGGACTGCTCACCTCAATCTATGCCGAGACACAACAGCAGGCAATGTTTATTGCTTATTTTTTTATGCTGATTTTTATTTTGCTCGGTGGTCTATTTTCTCCAATCGAAAACATGCCTGACTGGGCGCAGTACTTAACCTATGTTAATCCCGTCCGTTATTTAATAGAAGCCATGCGAATGCTTGTCTTGAAGGGAAGCAGCTTTTGGGATCTGCGTTATCACTTTCTCATTATAACTGCTTTTGCGTTTGTGTTTAATGGATTAGCTATTTGGAATTATAAAAAAACAGTATAAAATCACTTTTAAAAAGTCACCCGATTTTTTTTAAAGTTTGTTTTAGATATATTTTTTTTTATGTTTGTCAACAAGGTCATTATTCATAACAAAAAAAAAGGAATATCATGATGAAAAATTACTTTTTATCTATTTTGTTTTTATTATTAGCGAGCGCTAGTAATTTTGGTCAAACATTTTCTGATGATTTCACAGGTCTTACAGTCGCGACAAATCTCGCCGGTCAATCAAATTGGATTAAAGGAGGCTCTGGCCCGGATGTTACAATTGATAATACTACTCCTCTGACTTATGAAGGTTACAGCAGCGGTGGTGCAGAATATGTTGTTATGGGAACACCAACCGGGACTTCAAGCCGAGTTTACAAAACATTCGCTACACCTGTAACTAGTTTAGTCAATACTACTTTTTATTATTCTTTCTTGTTGAATGTTTCAAGTGCTGCAGACAATGTTTCCACGAAAAATTATTTTATGTCGTTAGGCGTTTCAGGTGCCAGCACGAGTTATGGCGCAAAGTTGTTTACAACTGCAAATGGCGCGGGTTATAGTATGGGCTTGTCCAAAACTACTAATACCGCTGTTTATGGAACTACCGTTTTAGAATTTAATAAGACTTACGTGATTGTTGTTCGTTATACTTTCAATGCAACCGGAACCGTTGCTCCTGAAAAATATGATGATGAGGCGTATCTTTGGGTTAATCCTCAAGGCGCTACGGAACCATTAACCTCAACTGCCGAATGCACCGCGGTAGTTGCAGGAACCGACACTGATTTTGACGGATACGGCGCACTTGCTGATGTTGGTAACTTTGTTTGGCACAATAGAGGTTTAGGGAATCCTGTTGGAGCTTTTGATGCGCTTAGAGTTGGTTACGGTGCTTCGAGCGCGGATGCCTGGACCGATTTGAATCCCGGTGCTCTTCCCGTAGAAATGGCAACCTTCTCAGCAAATTCTGTTAACGGAGATGTTGAATTAGTTTGGCAGACAGCAACAGAAAAGAACAATAACGGTTTTAATATTGAAAGAAAATCAGCTTCCGGTGAATTTGTCAAAATCGGTTTTGTTAAAGGAAACGGAACAACTTCTGAACTTTCGTCTTATTCTTTTACAGATAAAAACGTAAAAGAAAATTATTCGTATCGATTAAAACAAATTGATTTTGATGGAACGTTCGCTTATTCGAACATCGTGAATGTATCTGCATCAACTTTGCCAACAACATTTGCAATGGCACAAAATTTCCCGAATCCTTTCAACCCATCAACATCAATAAGCTACAGCTTACCTCAACCAGGGGTAGTTACTTTAATTATCTTTAATACACTTGGTCAAAAAGTTAAAGAAGTTGTTAATGGATTTCAAGAAGCAGGTAGTTATACTGTTTCCTTAAATGCAAGTGATTTAAGTTCAGGAAATTACATCTACAATGTTAGTGTAAATGGACAATCAATTAGTAAGAAGATGCTCCTTCTTAAATAATTCTTGGTTTATTGTTCTTCAAAAAGCTGTCGCATTTTGGGCAGCTTTTTTTATTTTGAAACAACAATTTTTTGGAGTTTTTATGAAACAGGCAATCCAAGATTTTATCAAGCATAAAAAGATAGCATTGATAGGCTTGTCTCACAAGAAAAATAAATTTGGGAATTATGCATACAAGGAATTAACTGCGCGGGGTTATTCTCTTTATCCAATTCATCCAACTGAAAAAGAGATTGACGGGATTCGATGTTACCCAAATTTCCCTTCAATTAATGAAAAAATAGATGGAGTATTTGTCTCTGTTTCGGGCGGCAAAATTATTCCAATATTACGTGAAATTGCTTCAGCAGGAATTAGAAATGTCTGGCTGCAACAAGGATGTGAGTCACCTGAGAGTATTGAGGAAGCAAAAGGACTTGGGATCAATCTTGTATCAAAGAAGTGTATCTTGATGTATGCAGAGCCGGTAAAGTCATTTCACAAATTCCATCGAGTTATTTCGAATCTCTTTACCCGCTCATAACAAAATTTGCTGCTCTGTTTTGTTAATTCACACCCAATTATCAAATGTAGTATGCTTCTATAAAAATATCAATTTCAATACAGTAAAGTTTGCAATGGGAAACGCCCGGGAACCAAAATATTTTTTATCTCTACGTTGGTAACCTCCAAAAACATTTTTAATTTCATTGGTACAAATAAAAAAAAGAGGAAGAAAATGAAAATTAACTTTACCAAAAAAGAATATGTAGCTCTTCTTGATCTATTGGAGATTGCTTTATGGGTTATGGACACGCAAACCTTAAAAATCCCCCAAGAGAAGAAACCTTATGAAAGGCTGGTGCAAAAGATTTATTCCTTCGCTAAAGAAATGGGATGTGAAGTTTTAATAGAACATGATGCAGACATGCAAGCATATTTTCCAACAAACGAATTTGATGAGACGAGTCCTATGATGGAATATATTGATGATTACAATAATGATATGTTCTGGGATGAATTAATAAATAAATTGGTAAACCGGGATTTGATGAACCAATTTGGATCAAAAAGGGTAGCGGAAATGGATATCGAAGAGTTCTTCAACAAACAAGACCCCATAGAAGACAAATATTCAACTGAATTTGAAACAAATGGAGTGAAAAACTTATACATAAAAGATGCAAACCCAAAAGGAGTCAATGTTTATCGTATCAAGTAAACGGAACTTTACGATGATACACAAAATCATTAGTGAGAAAAATTAAACTAAAAGAGGTCTAATTTTTCCTTTTGTTAATAGTTAGTGATCTTTGCGAAAAACTTTGTGCACCTTGTGGTTAATAGTTTTACTACAAAGTTCACAAAGAAAACAGACTATTTTTGTTATAACAAACGTGATTTTGCATCGCTAAAAACAGTAGGCAAATTTCATTCACAAGTATTTGTCTTTTATTTTAAACATATAACTAAGCGCATCTGCTTGTGTATTGGCAATTATGCCGTCAAGGATAGCATTTTCAATTTCACCGACTTTTTCAAAGGCTTCCAACACCTTCTTCATCTTTTTGCATTTAATATCGGCAAAGCTACAATACCGCAGAAAGCTGGAGTTATTGTTTTGACTCAACTAAATAAAATATTTATATCATCCTTAGTTAAGTTTTTAAGAATACCGCTTTCGCTGGTAATAATATTTTCGACAAGCTTCTTCTTTTTGTCTTGCAGCAAAAGTATTTTTTCTTCAACGCTGTTTTTTGTGATGAACTTGTAAACGAAGATCTTTTTATTTTGCCCGATGCGATGCGTTCTGTCGGTAGCCTGAGCTTCAACAGCAGGGTTCCACCATGGGTCGTAATGAAAGACATAATCAGCGGCAGTCAAATTCAAACCAAATCCGCCGGCTTTAATACTTATTAAAAATACTTTGATTTTTTCATTCTCTTGAAAGTTTTTTACGCAGCTTTCCCTGTCTTGTGTACTCCCGGTTAAATATTCATAAGCTATATGTTCTTTGTCAAGATGCAACTTTATCAAATCGAGCATTTTGACAAATTGGGAGAAAACCAACACTTTATGATTTTCTTCTAACACTTTTCCAAGCTGATCTTTAAATTCTTCAAATTTCCCGGAACTGCTTCTATAAGTTCCCTTAACAAGTAAAGGATGATTACATATTTGTCTCAACCGGAGTAAACCTTCAAGCACTTTAAAGCCTGATCTTTTAATCCCTTTTGTTTCAATTTCTTTGATAATTTCATCTCGCACGGCATCGCGCCAAATATTATAGATCTTTTCCTGCTGCTGCTCCATCTGGCAGAAATGAATTATTTCTGTTTTAGGCGGAAGTTCTTTTGCAACTACATCCTTAGTTCTTCTTAAGATAAAAGGGTAGATTGTTTTCCTTAATGATTCAGCCGCCGCCTCATCATTTCCTCTTTGTATCGGTTTAGAAAACGCTTCCTGGAATTTTTTTAATGGACCAAGCATACCGGGATTAAGAAAAGAAATTTGCGACCATAATTCATCCAAATTGTTTTCTACCGGAGTTCCCGTTAAGCAAAGCCGTTGTTCTGCTTTCAATTCACGGACAAGTTTGGCGGTTTTTGTAGTTGGATTTTTTATTTTTTGTGATTCATCCAAAATTATATAATTGAAATCTCTAACTGTAAAAAGACTTTTGTCCCGCAGAAGAATTGAATAACTTGTGAGAATAATATCATACTCATCAAAGTGAAGAGGGCCCTCTTTAATTCGACTGCTCCCCGTATGATTTAAGATTTTTAATTCGGGAGAAAATTTTTCCGCTTCGACCAGCCAATTAAAAACTACAGAGGTTGGCGCCACAACCAAATCAGGCAATTTCTTCCTCTTCTTTTTTTCATTTAAAAGAAACGCCAAAACTTGAATCGTTTTTCCCAGCCCCATGTCATCCGCAAGGATACCGCCAAAATGAAATTCTTTTAGGAAGTAAAACCAATCGTACCCTGCTTTTTGATACGGACGTAAAACTTTTTTGAAAGAGGAAGAAACTACTTGTTTTTTAATCTTTTCAAACGAGTTAAGTTTTTCTAAATGCTCTCTAAATTCCTCATCGGTTTTGGTCTCATCTGCTTCTTTGAGCAGCATATCAAGCGCATTTACCTGCGACCTGGAAAAACGCATTTCATCTTTACCGGCTTCGCCAAAAGAAAATGCTCTCTTGAATTTATTTATCCACTGCTCCGGTAAAAGTCCTATTGATCCGTCTGCCAACTGAACATATTCTTTTTTATGTTTGATGGCATCAACTAAAACATTAAATGCAACGGGAGCGCCGTTAAAGCTAACATTAGTGGCAACATCAAACCAATCAATGCCCGAAGAAACAGAGAAGGAAAAAGTCGGCTTGGAAATATTCACCTTAAATTTATTTAGGTTGGTTTCACCGTAAATTTCAAATCCCATTTCTTTAAGCCTGGGAAGCGCTCCGAAAAGAAAATCAACGGGATTATTCCGTGGAGTATAGACCCCTTTTTCGAGCCCCTTAACATAAAAGGATTTCAACTCCATGCATGCTTGCTCTTCATAAGTTTTATCGCGCACAATACGAACAATGGTTTTCTCTTGCAGAAATGAGGAGATGAGTTCATCTTCATTATAACTAACCTCGCGAGCGTCATAACCAAATCTTAAAATAATTTTCAAACTTAATTCTGTTTCCTCCAGATAGATTCTCTTCTGTGGTGCAGCAATAATTTCCATTTTTTCATATTTGGAAGAGTCTATCGGAAGGTTCTTTGCTAATTGCGGTAACAGGTTTTCTTCGAAATACAACAGATAATCTTTCGGAATTAAAACACCGTTTGCGTTGTCTGAAAACTGATGCAGTTGTGCGTAGGTTAAGTTTGAAATTCTAAAGATGTTATCATCAACTAAAACCCAAAGAGGGTTATCTAAAATCGGAATAATTTCCGTTTCGGTTTTTATTTTTTCTCCTCTAAAATAAAATTGGAGTTTTAGTGAAAGATTCTCCCCGATCTCTTCAACTAAAAGTTCAGCGGAGCCAAATTCTTTTTGAACATAAATTCTTTTACCAATTTTACGATAGCCTGTTGATAAATAAAGTTCTCTCTCAGAGTAAAATAATAGAATTTCCGAAATTAGAAGAGATTCATGTAAATGCTCTTTCGATACGCTTCCGTACTCATTTGAAAGAATATCTATAGAGTATTCACTGTAATGTTTTGAAAGATGATCAATTATTAATCTTTCCTGGAAAGGCATCTCAGGGAAAGTATTCGATTTAGAACCATAAATAATTTCCGATGCCGAAACGCTCCCATCCTTTTTTAACCTTTGACGGACGACATGAAAAATAGTCCGGTATTTTTTGGGCTCAAGCGCATACGCAATTTTGTATTTGGCGGAAATTGTTTTCACCACATCGGGAATAATTAAATCCGATAATTGATTTTTAAACTGGTTAAATTTTATCTCTTCTTTTTTCTTTTTAAGTTCTTCAAGCCACAGTTCTCTAGTAGGAGGTGAAAGATATTCTCCCTCGTTTCCTTTAATCTGCGGGAAAACTTTTGGGTCGTAGTAATGGTTGTTTCGCCCGGGAATGAAGTCTGTTAAATCTGTGCGAAAGTAATCTTCTTCTCCGTCACCGTCATCAGAAAAATTAGCGTCAGGTAGTTGAAAATAATTTAATCCATTCAATTTGTATAGCGTTGCTACAATATGTTTGCAAGTGGCTGTTTTGTTATAAGGGCAAGAACACCATAAAAGTATGGGAGATTTTTTATCATCAAAATCAATCTCAACATTGTATAGCATCGTACCCATTACAGAAGCGATAACTTTATGGTTTGAGTAACTTAAAAGCGTTACAGCACCCTTTAAATAATAGAGGTGCCCGCGTTTGCGGATAAAATCATCAACTAATTTGTCTAATAATGCTCTGAGCTTGTCCATTATTTTTTAGTAATCTTGAGTAGTTGCATTTCAAAAGTGAATTCTATGATTGTGTTTCTAAATTATTTGTCTTTTATCTTGTACAAATAACTCAACGCGTCTTCATACGTGTTGGGAATTATACCGTCAAGGATCGCATTTTCAATTGCGGTTTTAATCTCCCCAACTTTCTTCGAGGGCTTCAAATTGCAGAGTTGCATAATTTCTTCACCACGCACCGGAGATTGGAAGGCACGCAATTTATCTTTTTCTTCAACTTCCAAAACACGGTTCATCACCCGATCGTAATTGGCAAGATACTCACTCACTTTCTCCATGTTTTTGCTTGTAATATCGGCGCGGCATAACGTAATGAGGTCGTGCAAATCTTCACCCGCTTCAACAATAAAACGGCGAACGGCGGAATCGGTTACTTCTTCTTTTGCCAATGCAATTGGACGAAGATGAAGCCGTACAAGTTTACGTATATATTCCAACTGATGAAACGGAAGTTTGAGACGCGTAAAAATGCCTTTCATAATTCTTGCGCCAAGGTCTTCATGTCCGTGGAAAGTCCAACCAACATTTTCAACGAAACGTTTTGTCTGCGGTTTAGCAATGTCGTGAACCAAAGCCGCAAACCTCAGCCAGACATTGTCAGTATTGGGTGAAATGTTATCAACGACTTTGCAAGTATGAAAAAAAACATCTTTATGGTGGAAATCCTGCCGTTGATCAACTCCCTGAAGATTTGCAAACTCAGGAAAAATAACTTTCATCACTTCGGTTTCTTGAAGCAGTTTTAATCCGATGGAAGGTTTTGGAGAAGCAAGAATTTTAAGGAACTCATCAGTTATTCTTTCCTGCGAAACAATTTTCAGCCGTTCAGCCATTGCTCTTGCGGCGGATTTAATTTCATCAGATACGTTGAAATTAAGCTGTGCGGCAAAACGAAAAGCCCGCATAATACGGAGCGGATCATCATTAAATGTTTCTTCGGGATGAAGCGGCGTCCGTAAAAGTTTTTGTTCCAGATCGGCGAGCCCGCCGAACGTATCTATCAGTTCACCGTAATTTTTTTTGTTGAGTGAGAGCGCCAAAGTGTTAATTGTGAAATCACGGCGTGAAATATCATCTTTGAAGGTTCCGTTGGTTACTACCGGCTTGCGCGAGGATTTATCGTAGGATTCCTTTCTGGCTCCGACAAACTCTAAATCAAAATAATTATATCTGAAATGTGCAGTACCAAAATTTCTAAAAACTGAAATCTTTTCTCCACCAATTTTTTCAGAAAGTTTTTCAGCAAAAGAAATTCCATCACCAATTACAAGGAAATCAATTTCTTTTTTTTCACGTTCGAGGAGAAGATCGCGCACGAATCCGCCGACAATATAAATTTCTGTTTGCAGTTGTTCAGCAGCATTTGCAATAGTTTTTAGGAACGGATAGGTCTTTTCTATTTTAGTAATATTTATCATATAAATTTATTTTTTCTCTTCATGTTTGATAAACCATGCAAGTTTATCTTTTTCATTCTGCAAACTTTCGGAAGCATAATCTGGAATTATGTCCTCCAATATTTTTATGAACTTTTCTGCAGATGTAAAATCTGAATTCTTTATGGCAAACCTAATCAGTTGCAGTATAGGAAACCAATCAATCGGGGAAGCCTGAATTTGGTTATTCGTAATCATATTTCTAAAAGAAGTATAACTAACTTTCTCCTTATCAACAAGCTGAATGAGTGGAAGCAACAATACCGGCGAAGGATTCTGTTCGAATGCATCTTTTAAGAAAGTGAACCGGTCAATCTCTTTGGCGCTGAGGAACAATTTTGCGTCTTTCTTATTCCTCAAAAATATTTTTCGGAGGTTGATGCGGGATTCCAATCCACCCGTCGGCGCCCAATCAGACAAACTATCCAGAATAACTTTTGCTTCATCAAATTTTTCATTCACAATTTTTTCATCAGCCAATTTTAACTGAAGCAGATACCAATAAGGGGAGTTTTTATAGTTCAACAAATTCTTTTCAATTAAAGTTTCTGCTTTGTAGGGATTCTCTTCTTCGGTACAAAAGATCAATCCACTTAACAAAGAATAGTTTTTATTGAAATCTTTAATTGAAAGAATTTCTTCCTTAGCTGCAGTAAAATCTTTTTCGGTAAGTAGTTTGTAAATCACATTCGTTTTATTGGCAAGGTAGCGTGGACAAACTTTCTGCACGAGCGGTAGCCTTCCAAAATAATAATTTGCTGTGTGCAAATTGTTGGCATAACCTTTCTTATCAATAAATTTTTGATAGTCTAAAACAGCGCTCGCTAACGATTTACGATAACTTTTTTCGAAATCACCGGAATGATAGAATTCTTTAAAGTTCTGAATGCCATATTCATCTATAAGAAACTTGCAGAATGAACCAGAATAGATGTAAGACAGAGAAGAAACATTCGTGAAGAAAGAAAATCCTTCGAACAACTTTTGAATGCTCACCCGCAAATTATTTTTAGAGGCGAGAAATGCCGGATAATGAATATCCAAATCATCATAAAAAGGATCCGCTGCAGAAGCGATCCCTTCAATGGTTGCAGGATTGTAGTTTGCATCAATCTTTAAAAAGTTATTACTCCACATTCCGGCAAAAATGTGGGCTAACTCATGATTTACCGTCTGCTCGTATGAATCTAACGATAAATAGATTTGATTCAACCAGGGCTTCGCAACATCTGCATTACCGGCGCCAAAATATTTTCTTTTTTCATCACTGTTACTAAATACAAAGGATGTGATTTTATAATTCGGTTTTACTTCAAAGAAATTTGTCTGTCTCTCAAAACAATATTCGTGAAGACGGAGAATATATTTTTCATCATCCTTTGTTACCTGCTGAGGAAGATAAATGATGAAATGATCTGTAATAATTTTCTTTTGAAGAATTTTATGCAGAGAAGTTTCGGTTGAACTAAACCCTAATTGCGGAGAGACGTAAATAAATCCTGTCGGAAGAAGAATGATGAAACTGAATAACATCCATTTAGGAAGTTTGAATGTTTTCAATTCCCATTTCCGGATCAAAAATATTATTCCACAAAAAAAGAGTAGATTAAAAAATCTGTACACAACCAGGGTTAACGTGATATCAAGATCTTCATCGTACATCGTACCAGGAAAGAACGGAACTAATGGGTTATAAAAATATATTTGCGGACGAAAAAATATTTCAAATAGAGGAATGAGAGCAAGAGCTAGAAGCAGAAGAATAAAAATTAGATATGCATATTTTTTATTGATATAACCGGAAAGCATACCTAGCGCATAGCCAATAACAACAGCAGGAAGAGTCAGCACAGCATAAAATTTAAATCCATCAAGGAAGGAACAATCATTTCTAAAAGAGTGAAAGAGAAATGCAAGAAATACCGGGATGATTAAAAATATTGCCGAGAAAATTAAAAGTTGGAAATTGAATACCTTTACCGCAATTGCTGAGGACTTGAATTTATCCTCGTGGAGAGTAAATAATCCGACATAAATGAGAAGGAAGAAACCGTTCAGCGTAGCAAATTCAAAACTAAAATACTTGGTAAGCGGAAGCGTAAGAAGTAAAATATTATTTACGACATGAAGAAAGAGAAGAATTTGAAGAAAGAGATTCTTTTTAAATATTGCTGCCACGATAATCTAGAATTCTTGTCCGGCAACGCGTTCAATGTCTGCGCCGAGTAAACGAAGTTTTTCTTCAAGGCGTTGATAGCCGCGGTCTAAATGATAAACTCGCAAAACCTCGGTGACTCCTTCGGCTGCAAGTCCAGCAAGAACTAAAGACGCGCTCGCACGCAAATCGGTTGACATCACTTTAGCCCCTTGAAGTTTATTCACTCCTTTTATTATTGCGCTGTTATCCTGAACTGAAATATCTGCCCCAAGTCTCACTAATTCAGGAACGTGACTAAATCTATCAGTATAAATTGTATCGGTAACGGAGGAAACACTGTCGGCAATACTCATCAACGCTAACCATTGCGCTTGCATGTCGGTCGGAAATCCGGGAAAAATCCCGGTGGAGATATCAATGCTTTTAGGGCAAATATTTCGTGCATCAATGCGAATATCATTTCCAAGAACTTCAACGTTCATTCCCGAATCTTCCAATTTGGAAAGCACCGCATATAAGTGGGCATCAATTCCGCCATGGATAAGAATATTCCCTTTTGTAATTGCTGCAGCGATCAATAAAGTTCCTGCTTCAATTCTATCGGGGATAGTTTCAATCTCGGCTGGATGAAGCTCTTCAACGCCTTCAATTTCTAAAATCGAAGTATTGATACCTGAAATATTTGCGCCCATTTTTAAAAGAAAGTTTACCAGATTAGTTATTTCCGGCTCCATGGCGGCGTTATTAATGATAGTTGTCCCTTTCGCTAAAACCGATGCCATTAAAATATTGCCCGTAGCGCCGACAGAGGATTTATCAAAATTTATTTTTGCCCCATGCAACCGGTTTGCTTTAACAATGATGTAACCTCCATCCAATTCAACTTCGGCGCCGAGTTTTTTTAAGCCTTCGAGGTGAAGATTGATCGGACGCGGACCCCATGCGCAGCCGCCCGGAAGAGAAACTTTTGCATATCCATAACGGGTGAGGAGCGGTCCAAGTACATAAACAGAGGCGCGCATTTTTTTAACATGTTCGTAGGGGGCAGTTTGATTATTCACCGTGGCGGAATTTATTTTCAATACTTGATCTTCAAATTGAATTTCAGCGCCAAGTTGTTTTAGCAATTTGCTCATGGTGTAAACGTCATTCAGTTGAGGAGTGTTATGTAAAACGGATTCACCAGAAGCAAGCAAAGCAGCCGGCATTAAGGCTAACGTCGCATTTTTTGCGCCGCTGATCTTAACGGTTCCTTTAAGCTCAATTCCACCGTGAATGATAAATTTATCCACAAAATATCCTTTTATTTACTTGAAAATATTGAACCGTAAACACCGGCTGCAAATATTTTATTAGAGGGAGTAATGCTTAAGCGATTGAGGGCTGTGAATCCACCTGAAGAAGATACTGCCCAATTGACTCCGCCATCCCGGGTAACTAAAATTTCTCCTTTATTGCATGAGATAAAACCGTTCGTTTTGCCGGTAAAAGCAATTGAGAGCAACCCGGAGGCTAACGTGGAAGAAACTTTTTCCCATGCTACTCCGCCATCGGAAGTTTTGAAAACATCACCGCCGCCGGCGATTACAATACCGTTTGATTTATCTACGAAGAAGATGTCCCGTAAATACGTATCAGTAAATTTATTTTGATTCACCCAATTTTCCCCCTGATCGGTAGTCTTCAAGAATGTGCCGTTCCAACCGACCGCAAAACCTGTTGATTGGTCAATGAAGAAAATAGTAAAAAGAAGGTTAGCCGTATTGGAATTAACCCGGCGGAATGTGTATCCGCCGTTATTTGATTTTAAGATTGTTCCCTTTGCACCGCAAATGAAACTTGTTCCCTTGTTTTCATATATCCGGAAAAAATTTTCTCCTTTTAAAGAAAGAATTATTTGCCATGTATTTCCACCGTCTTCGGTTCTAAGAATTCTGCCATCGTCACTTACAACTAATCCTAAATTTGAAGAAAGAAATTTTATATCGGTAAAGGTAATTAAAGAATCAACTTTTGGAAGAAGCTCAATCCAATCAGCGCCATAATTGGTTGATTTTAAAATTGTTCCCTGTTCGCCACATGCAAAACCAAGTTCGTCGGAAGGAAACGAAATTCCGTTAAGATTATTTTTTGTACCGGAGCTCGCCTTCAGCCAATCAACCGTCGTCGTTACCAACGCACGGGTGTTATAAATTGCAGTAGTATCATTTGATTGGATTTGCCTGGAAGTTACCCCGGGCCAATAAGCAACAATAGCATCAAAAATAAAATATGCAAGAAAGATTATGACCGCCAAAAGAGGAAGAGCGAAAAGCGTAGTTTTTAACATTCTAAATTTATTATCACGGTTTTGATCGGCCGGTTTTTGTTTCGTTTTAACTTTTTCGGTTTTTTCGACACTCGATCTTTCTAATTTCTGCAAAATTTGGTTAGTCTCCTCCAAAAAATCTTCGCAGTTTTTATATCGCTTATAAATAGTTTTATCTAATGCTTTCGAAACAATTCTATCAAGTTCGGGGGGTATATTACTTGAACTGATGGAAACACGGGGAGGAGTTTTCTTCAGGTGAGCTTCCATTATTTCATATTCAGTTCCTTTATCGAAAGGAGTTTTACCTGAAAGCATCTCGTACAACGTTATCCCGATTGAGTAAATATCACTTTGTTTTGTCGGGTCTTCCGCGCGGATCTGCTCCGGACTCATATAAAGGAGAGTTCCAATTTTTGTTCCGGTTTTTGTAATTCCTTTATCGAAGAGGGCTTTGGAGATGCCAAAGTCCATTATTTTTACAACCCCTTCTTTATTGATAATGATATTTGAGGGTTTAATATCTCTATGGATAAAGTTTTTGCTGTGAGCATGCCCAACCCCATCCAGCATCTGTTGTAATATCTGCAAAGCTTCTCTTGTATCCAGCTGCTTTTTTCTTGTGATGAGCTTTTCAAGTGTTTCACCTTCAACATACTCCATCACGATGCCGAGAATCCCGTTTTGTTCGGTAAAACCATACACCGAAACAATATTAGGATGATTAAGTTTAGCTTGATTTTTAGCTTCGCGTTTAAATCGTTCAACAAAATTTGAGTTCAGAGAACCGGTTTGGTTCAAAACTTTTAGAGCAACAAAGCGTTCTAATTTAATGTCGAATGCTTTATAAACAATTCCCATTCCCCCTTCACCGAGAACGGAAACCACTTTATAATTTTCTATTAATGATCCAATCATTTTGACTTCAACTTTTTAATTGTTTTTAATTATTATATAAGAAAAATTATCGGGAGAACCGGATTCTTCCACATCATGGAAAAATTTTTCAGATATTTCTTCAAGATTTTCTCCGTTCGATAAAATCTTAACTATTTCATTAAAACTCAATACTCCGCAAAGACCATCAGTGCAGAGGAGGAGTTTAAATTGTTGATCATCTTGAAGATAAAAGTAATCACAATCCGGTTGACAATCTTTTTCCTCACCCAATGCTTTTACAATAATGTTCCTATGCGGGTGTTTTTCAGCTTGTCTTGAGGTAATAAGCCCGTTATCAACCATTTTTTGAACGAGTGAATGGTCTTTAGTTACTTGCTTTAATTTTCCATCTTTTAAAAGATAAATGCGGGAATCACCAATATGACCCCAGTAAACCGTATTTCCGGCTATAAAAACTACAACAGCAGTAGTTGCCATCCCTTTGTATTGCCCTGAGTCACTCCCCATCTGTAAAAGAGTTGTATTAGCATCTGTAAGGGCATTTTTCATTTTAGTCAAGTGATCCAATTGGGGATTTTCAAGGAAATATTTGTGAATTCTCTGAACAGCGGTTTTTGAGGCAACATCGCCGGCACGATTTCCACCTAAACCATCGCAGACAACAGAAAGCAGACCTTCTTCAAGGTTAAAAACATCAACGGAATCTTCGTTAACCGCTCTTCTTTTCCCGAGATGCGAAGCAAAAATATAGTTTACAACCATGTAATATCTAAAATGATGTTAATGAGAAAATACATTACAAATGTAATAAAAATTTATTCAGAGTTTTATTAATTAATTGCGATAATCAGCGTTTAAAAGATAATGCCTTGGCAAGATATTTGCTAAAGTTTTTGTTCCGGTTTATATTTGTTTTAGCAATTAAAAGAATTATCACAGGTTTTCTGCGAAAGTGGCGTAATTGGCAGCCGCGCTAGACTTAGGATCTAGTATCGAAAGATGTGGGGGTTCGAGTCCCCCCTTTCGCACAATTTTTATTTAATTTGAGGTGAGTTTGGAAACGAAAATAAATGTCATAAGTGAATCTGTAAATGAGCTGGAAGTTATTGCGGCGTATGACGACATTAAAAGTTTATTGGATGAGAACGTTCAAAAACAGATGAAATCAATTCAAATTGATGGTTTTAGAAAGGGAAAGGTTCCCCCGGCAGTTATCAAAAGAATATATGGTGATTCTCTGGAATATACCGCCGCTGAAAAAGTTGCAAACAAGTTGTTCTGGCAGATTGAAAAAGAACAAAACTTAAAACCGATCAATGAACCGGCATTAACGGATATTGATTTTAAGCCGAATGAAAAACTTACTTTCAAAGTTAGTTATGAAATTTTCCCTAAAATTGAACCACAAGGTTACTCAGGGTTAGAGATTGAAGTCCCGGATTATAAAGTAACCGATGCAGAAATTGAAAGTGAAGTAACCAGGTTATTAGAAGCTAATGCAACCTATGAAGATGCTGAAACTGTTGAAGATGCAAAATATCTTCTCACCGCCGATATTTTTACCGCTGATGAAAATGGCGTTTCAACAGGGATCAAGATGGAATCCGATTATAAAATTAATCTAACAAATAAGAATATAAATAAAGAGATTTTCGATAACGCATTAAACAAACATATTGGCGATACCTTCTCTTTCTCCTTTGATGAAGCCCACGAACATCATGACGATGTTCCCCATGAGCACAAAAAGATTTTCTACTCGGTAGTCATTAAAAATATTCAGAAAATTGTTTACCCGGAATTGAACGAAGAATTCTTAAAAAAAGTTACACACGATAAAATTACAACCGAAGCAGAGCTGCGTGAGAACATCCAAAAAGATCTCCTTTCCTATTATGAATCGAGTACCAACGACATGGCGGAATTAAAACTTGAACAGGCGGTTCTTAAAAACAACAGCTTTTCTCCTCCTAAGGTTTTCATCAAAAATTATTTAGATCATCTGGTTAAAGATGAAATTGATAATTATAAAAAGAAAAAGAAGAAGGTTAACCCGGAAGTAATTCGAGAAAAATTGGCGTTGAAAGCTGAGAATTCGGTAAAATGGATTCTGCTAAAAGATAAAATAATTGAAAAAGAAAACATTCTTTTGTCGGATGAACGCTTGAAGGAACTGTCCGAAGAAAACGCAGAAAAAATGGGGGTTTCGGCTGATATACTTCTTAAACACTACCAATCCGATGAAATGAAAAACAGGCTTTTAATGAACGAGTTCTATTCTTTTCTAAAAAAATCAAATACAATAAAACGAATTGACCCCGAAGTCTTTTCGCAGAAGGAAGAAGTCCATGCAGAAAAACATTGAAATATATAATCAATTAGTTCCTTACGTTATAGAACAAACCGGGCGCGGTGAACGCGGAATGGATATCTATTCCCGACTTTTACGCGAGAGAATTATTTTCCTTGGAACCGCAATAGACGATCATGTTGCAAGTTTAACAATAGCCCAATTGATTTTTCTTGAGGCTGAGGATTCTCAAAAAGATATTTTTCTTTATATTAATTCACCTGGTGGGAGCGTATCTGCCGGTTTAGCAATTTACGATACAATGAAATATATTAAACCGGAAGTTTCTACAATTTGCGTTGGCATGGCGGCAAGTATGGGGGCTATATTATTAGCCGGTGGTCAAGCGGGAAAAAGGACTTCCCTTCCTAATTCAAGAATATTGATACATCAACCATGGGTTGGCGGTTTACAGGGTCAGACTACCGATATCGAAATTCACGCAAAAGAAATGATTAAAACTCGCGAATCGTTATACAATATTTTAGCTGCTCACACAGGTAAATCAATCGAACAAATCACAAAAGATTGTGACAGAGACTATTTTCTATCCGCCGAAGAAGCTAAGACCTACAATATTATTGACAATATTTTAGAAAAAAGACCCTAAATTTCATTAAGCCTGTTCACCTACAATAAGTTAAACAGGCTTTCCTTTATCTCCGAAAAATAATTTACCATGAAAAAAACAATCATATTATCCCTTCTCTTTTCAATCGTTACTTTTTCACAGAATTCTCTAAATAAACTGGATCGTTATTGCAAGGAATACGTTAAGAAGAATTCGCTCCCTTCCCTTTCGGCAGGCTTAATGGAAAACAATAAAATCATTTGGACGAATTATACGGGAACCGCTGATTTAGAAAATAATGTCCCGGTAACAAAAAATTCATTGAACCGCATTGCATCCATCTCAAAATCAATTACTGCCGTTGCCGTGATGCAGCTCGTTGAACAAGGGAAAATAAATCTTGATAGTAATGCTAGATATTACCTTCCCTTTATTCCTAAAAAAAAATGGGTGTTCACCGTTCGGCAACTCTTAAACCATACTTCAGGAATACGTTCCTATAACAATGAGGAAGAGTTTAATAGCAAACTTAATTTCGGATCAGTTCGAGAGGCAGTACTGTATGTCGCAAAGGACTCCCTTAAACATCAACCGGGAACTAAATATTTGTATTCCACTTTAGCATATGATCTTTTAGCAGGAATAGTCGAGCAAGTTTCAAATTCATCTTTTGAAGAATATCTTCAAAAAAACATTTTTAATGTTGTGGGCATGAATTCGACCAAACTTGACTACCACAACAGAATTATACCTAATCGCACGAGTGGATATGAAAAAAACTCTTTCAGAGCTTTTGAGAATGCGCCGTTAGCGGACTTGTCAATTAAATTACCGGGCGGGGGAATTCTCTCAACTGTAGAAGATTTACTGAAATTTAGTAACGGGCTTATGCAACATAAATTGATAAAAAAAGAAACACTGGATATCATGCTCACCGAAACAGTATTAGCCAGTGGGAAAAAAATTCAATATGGGTTGGGATTGGATTTTGGAGTTGATAAATATGGAAGAAAGTTTTACGGGCATGGCGGCGGTGGAACCGGATTCGTTTCGCACTTTATTTGCTATCCGGATCTCAATTTAGCTTCAGTACATTTTATTAATTGCAGAGATAGAAATCTTCTTAATGTTGCCGGGGAAATTGCTGCTCTTTATACCGGTGAAAATGTTGCATTTCCAAAATATTCGTTGAGCGATACACTAACCAAAATTACAACAGCCGTTTCAATTGATTCGGCGATATCATTTTGGAGGAGTATCGAGACTAAAAAAGATAGTAATTTTAACTTGTTGAACAGTGAGATTAAAGATTTTGGATCTGATTTGCTCGTGGCTCACAGAATTAAAGAGGCGATACTTTTTTTCACAAAAGTAACGGAAACCGACAGCACTTTTTCAGATGGTTTTGCCGCACTGGGCGAAGCGTTTAGCCTTGAAGGGAATAAAGGATTAGCGCTACGAAATTTAAAAAAAGCTCAAAAACTTAAGCCAAATGATGCTAATATTCAGTCGCTGATTTTAAAAATTGAAGGAGATCAGAGATGACTTTTTATTCTGTACATAACAACTAATCAAGGGAAGAATTATTCGGTAATCACGCCTCGAATAATTCTTTAATTTGAAGTAAGAAATTCAAAACTTAAAATGATAAAAAAGAAGAAGATCGTTTTCATAGGGCCTGCTTATCCTTATCGGGGTGGTCCCTCTATTTTCATCGGACATCTTTACGATAAATTATCCAATCACTTCGATGTAACTATTCTAAATTATACGCTTCTTTACCCGTCTTTGTTATTCCCCGGAACGACCCAATATGATAAAAGCAGCGTAACGCTCAAACCGGGCAAAAGTGAAAGAATCGTAAATTCAATTTCCCCTATTTCATGGTTTAAAACAGCCGGAAGGATCAAAGAAATTGGACCTGATCTAGTTGTATTTGATTGGTGGCATCCGTTTTTTTCTTTCTGCCATTTTTCAATATCTTTTTTATTAGGCAAAAAATTTCACAAGAATATCCTTTTTATTACGGAGAATTTTCTTTCACATGAAGGTCATTTAATTGATCGGCTGTTGTCTAAATTCGGATTATCCAAAGCCTCCTCATTTCTTGCACTTTCTGAAATAGTTGAAAAAGATTTAAGAACCATTTCCGGAAAAAGAAAAGTCTATCGTTCTGAACTGCCGATTTTTGACTGCTATGATCTCTCTACAACGGGAAGTAGTTCCTCTAAAAAAGAGTTTTCTTTTTCTGCTGAAGATTTTGTGCTGCTGTTCTTCGGGTACATTCGCCATTACAAAGGGCTTGATATTCTTTTGCAGGCTATGCCGGAATTGGTAAGAAAAATTCCAAATATAAAACTACTCGTTGTCGGTGAATCGTACGAGAAATTTTCTATCTATGAAAATATTGTCCGAGGGTTGCGCTTATCGAGCTATGTTAAAATGGAAAATAAATTTGTTGCAAATGAAGATGTCGCTAAATATTATTCAGCTTCAGATCTAGTTATTCTTCCCTACCGTAGCGCTACTCAAAGCGCCATTCTTAATGTTGCTTACGCTTTTCACAAACCGGTTTTGGCTACAAACGTTGGAGGTTTGGCTGAATTTATTGATGATAAAAAAACCGGGATTATAGTTGAGCCTGAATCTCCAAAAGCTATTTCTGATGGTGTTTTAGAATTTTATGCATTGCAAAAGAGTGTGAACTTCAGCGAGAATATTAGCGAACGAATTTCGCAGAACCAATTTTCATCTATCGCCCAACTCTTTGATGAAATTATTTCGGATACGACATTATGATTTTACAAACTGATTGGATTTAAGATTCAAATCATCAAATCTGATGCAAGCGAAGGTGTTCCAAGAACTATCTCTCTGCTGCCTACCTCGAAGAAGAGATGTGCCGATTTATTAACACCACATTCACAGTGAAGAATGCCCGATCAATCTATTTAATTATACCCATATCTGCCGGTAACTTGGGGCTGCTTTCCGAAGACTCTTAGAGAAAAAGAATTATTTGCGTCTTCAATGCTTCTTCCTCAATCGAAATTGAAGATTCTATTAGAATAAAAAAAAACATTCATGAGATGATTTGTCTGATTTCTTCCAAAGAAGCAAGTGCAGAAAAAAAGTTATGCAGAAAATTTTTCCCGGTTTATTCGTTTTTTAGTTTTAGAACGATATGCTTTTGCTCACGCGCAACAACATATTGATGGACATGTTGAGACGATTTAAAGAGATCAATTACATTCCCTCTGTTTTTTATGTTTTCTACTGAGGTGCCCTGTTTGGGTATATCAGATTTAACATTTTTCAAAAATGAAGCAAAAGTCTTTTTCCCTTCTCCGTTCGATTGAGCAGCAACTCCTTTTTTGCCATACTCAATCTCGCTATTTTTATTAAAGTCCTTAGCCATTGCCTTTTGAGGATGAGAAACCTTATTCGCCCCGGGCATTGGCAAATAAGTCAACTTCCTCATCTTGTCTGCATCAAAGTTTACGTCTTCCTCAATCAAATCATTTTTAACATCTTCAACGGTAATTTTTTTGAACCGGTTTGTTGTTCTGACCGGCTCAACCCTTATTTTACGGACATCGTTTTGTCCCTGAGTTAAATCAAAATCAATCTCGTCGAATGCAAAAATCAGTTCTGCAAAGACTCTATCGTTTTGCCATTTTGCTTCTATAACTTCCAGATCAAAAGCATATACTTCAGTATAGTTTGGTTTGCCGAAATTACTTATTTGAGACAACAACCCGATTTGTTGAATCCTAAACCGGACATTCACAATATCGTTGCTTTTAACATACTCTTCCAATTCTTTGACGGCAAAGACCGGATCAAAATGGATAACTTCCGATTCATTATTGATAGTTATCATCATTCCATATTTAATAACGTCTGTTTTAAATGACGGTAGATTCGTTAACAGCCGGTAGACGATAACTGATTTTGGATCAGCCGAATTGATATATTTGCAAACTTCATTAAAATGGATCGGCACTACTTTTTTTACCAGATCATCTTTATTAATCAATCGAAAATTCTTCTCCAAATCGAATTTATTTTCAGAATAAATAAAGATGTCGTTTTGTTTTATATCTAAAGTTTCAAGTATCATAACTCAACTATAAATCTATCGTCCAAATTTTGTTTTTGTTTTTCTATATTGTTTTTGAATATTACTGTACAAAAATAAACAATTTCCCAAATAATAGAGGAAGTTTCTTATGGAACTTAATATCACTAAAATTCAGCACATATTAAAAAATAGAAAAATTGACGGTTGGCTATTATTTGATTTCCGCAATTCTAATGATCTTGCTCTAGAAATTCTTGGAATAAAAAAAGAATCTCATCTCACCAGAAGGTTTTTTTATTTCATACCACAGACCGGAAATCCCAGTAAAATTGTAAATGCTATCGAAGAACATAATTTAGCTCATCTGCCTGGAGAAAAACTATCTTATTCAAGCCACAACTCTTTAAGGGAGCAGCTTAGCAAAGCGCTTGCAGGGAGCAAGACAATCGCTATGGAGTATTCTCCACTAAATGCGATTCCATATCTATCCAAAGTTGATGCTGGTACTTTAGAACTAATAAAAACATTTGGAGTACAGGTTGTTAGCTCAGCGGACTTAATAACACAATTCACAGCATTATGGTCACCCGAGCAATACGCGGAAAATGTGCCAGTGGCAAAGGCCTTGGTGAAAATTGCGAAAGATGCCTTTAACTTTATTAAAATTAGTGTGTTAGCTAGGGACACTTTAAACGAATATTCGGTACAACAATTCATAGTGGAAGAATTCCGAAAGAACAAGTTAGTAACAGATTTTCCACCAATTGTGGGGGTAAATGAAAATAGCGCAAACCCACATTATGCTCCCGATGAAACCACATTCAAAGAGATTAAAGAGAATGATTTCGTTCTTATTGATCTTTGGGCAAAAAGAAAGAACGATTCCTCGGTGTGGTCGGATATCACTTGGGTAGGTTTTGTGGGAAAAGAGGTGCCGGAAAGGTACATTACCATCTGGGAAATCGTGAAAAATGCCCGCGACGCAGCGTTCGACTTTGTAGTTAAAAGATTCAATGTTAATCAGCCTGTTTATGGGTTTGAAGTTGATGATGCTTCCCGTAAAGTGATAGAAGATGCCGGTTATGGGAAATTTTTCATTCACAGAACCGGACATTCAATAACCACAACTTTACATGGTAGTGGTCCTCATATGGACAATTATGAAACCAAAGACGAACGCAGGTTGCTTCCCTCGACTTCATTTTCTATTGAACCTGGAATTTACCTTACAGGTGATTTTGGAATTAGAAGCGAGATTGATGTTTTTATTCATCCTGATGGAAAAGTTGAACAAACAAGCGGAGTAAAGCAAGAAGAGATTGTGGCTATTCTGAAATAAGGTAAAGAGTCAAAATTAATTTTGGAACGAATAAGTGAATTTATTCGTTTTAATTCAAAAAGGATTATATGAAAAGGTTAAAAATACTCTCGATCGTTTCTTCGTTGCTGTTGGCGTCATGCGGTGGATCGGTAGAGAATTTGAATGAAGGAATGTCGGCTCCAAACTTTAATTTATCTGATGCTTACGGAACCTTTTTCTCTCTTACCTCGTATCGGGACAAATCACCGGTCGTTCTCTATTTCTACCCAAAAGCGGCAACCCCCGGATGCACTAAACAGGCATGTGGAATCAGAGATAATATTTCGAAATTTAAAATAAGTGGAATAGCGATTTTGGGAATTAGCGTTGATTCAAAAGAAAAGATTAAAGATTTTATTGAATCGTATAACCTGAACTTCCCTCTTCTTTCAGATCAAACTAAGGAGGTTTCGAAATCCTACGGCGTTTTAAACTCACTCGGATTTGATAGCAGAGTAACTTTTATCATTGACAAAAATGGAAATATTGCCAAAATTATTCGCGATGTTAATGTTGACACCCATGCGGAACTAGTTTATGAATTTGCTTTAAAGCTGCAATAACACTTCTAAAATTGTCGACTACTTAAACACCTGGGTGGTCATTACAAAATGATCTGGATTATAGCCCTGGTTTCGCAGAATTGAAAAAGCTTTTTCTAATTCTTCTTTCGACATTTGCGGCTGCCTGTTCATAATCCAGCCGTATTTGCGATTTGGAGTTCCTATTACTGCAAAATTATAATTTTTATCCAAGCCAATTATCCAATAATCACCCCAGAAGAGATTTATTCCGAATATACTCACGAAACTAACTTCTAATTTTGCATTTGAAGTTTTATCCACAATACGGGCTATTCCCTCGGCTTGGTCTTTGTTACCATCTTCATCGGAGCAAGTGTTAATAACCGTGATTGTGCCTTTGCTATCCAATTTATAAACGGCAGTTGTGTTTTTCACGCATTGCTTCTGGAAGCGATTAGGTATTTTGCTATCTCATACCAGACTCCAATATATTTTTGAAGATTGACGCATGGAACCGTCACCGGTTCTTTTAGAATTTTTTCTTCTTGTGCAAACACGCAGATTGACACCATAAAGATCGTACCGGATAATATTTTGATGATCATAATTTTTTCTTCGTTTATAAAAAATTTGTAAAAATATTTAACAGAAAAAAACAAACATATTAGTATAATAAAAAAATGATTGAATAGATGAACGGCTTGAATTAGTATTAATTAATGTTTTATCTTTTTTTTTATGAGGATGTCTTGAATCGCGTTAACTTTTGGGTTTCACGTCCAGAAGGAATCGAATCTATGGAAAGGAAATACAACTTTCCCAGTGCGTCTTCTTACCATGTATGTTCCTCAAACAAACAATCATTCATTCCTAATGAATTTGAATCCGGCTAGTAGGATTAAAATTAAGATTTTCAGATTAGAGATTAATTGCTGCCGCCTGATAAATATCATAATGGATTTTCGTTATTCCTTCATCGTTCAAATATTCATCAAAAGTCATACGCTTATCAATGACGCCGGAAGGAATAATTTCAATTATTCTGTTTGCGACCGTATGAATAAACTGGTGATCGTGCGAACTGAAGAGTACTGTTCCTTTAAAATCTATTAAACCATTATTCAAAGCAGATATCGCTTCCAAATCGAGATGGTTTGTGGGTTCATCAAAAACCAGAAAATTTGCCCCTGAAAGCATCATCTTTGCCAGCAGACAGCGAACGCGTTCTCCTCCGGAAAGAACTTTAGCTTTTTTTAACGACTCTTCGCCGCTGAACAACATTCTTCCAAGAAATCCCCGGATGTAAGTTTCATCCTTTTCTTTCGAATATTGACGCAGCCATTCAATAAGGTTTAAATCCACATTAAAAAATTCTGCATTATCTCGTGGAAAGTAAGCAATTCGAACAGTTGGACCCCACTCAAAACTTCCGGTACTCTGTTGGTCTTTTTCATTGAGAATATTGAACAATGTAGTCTTCACTAAATCGTTTGGACCGACAAAAGCAATTTTATCCCCTTTTTCAACCTTAAAAGTCAGTTCACTTAACAAAGTCCCTTGATCGGAATTTTTTGTAAGCTCAATAATTTCGAGTACGTTATTTCCAACTTCACGTTCTGGCTTAAAAGCAATGTAAGGCATTTTTCTGGACGAAGGTTTGATATCTTCAAGCGTCAGGTTTTCGAGTTGTTTTTTCCTCGAAGTTGCTTGCTTTGATTTTGAAGCATTCGCGCTGAAGCGGGAGATGAACTCTTGTAATTCAACCATTTTCGCTTCAATTTTTTTATTAGCATCTTTTGCCTGCTTTGCCGCTAATTGACTACTTTCCAGCCAAAAGTCATAATTGCCGGTATACATCTGTATCTTCCCGAAATCTATATCGGCAATATGTGTGCAAATTTGATTAAGAAAATGTCTGTCGTGAGAAATAACAATTACTATGTTTTTAAAATTTTCAAGGAATTCTTCTAACCATCCGATCGAAATAATATCAAGATGGTTTGTCGGTTCATCGAGTAACAAGATATCGGGATTACCGAATAATGCTTGTGCTAGAAGAACCTTTACTTTTTCATTACCTGATAAATCTTTCATCAATTTTGTATGAAGTTCGTTGGCAACTCCTAATCCACTTAAGAGTTCAGCAGCTTCGGATTCAGCTTCCCAACCCGATAACTCTGCAAACTCTCCTTCAAGTTCAGCGATTTTCATTCCATCTTCATCACTAAATTCATTTTTTGCATACAATGTATCTCTTTCTTGCATTATAGAAAAGAGCCTTTTGTGCCCAACCATAACTGCTTTAAGTGCAGGGTATTCGTCAAACTCAAATTGATTTTGGTTTAAAGTTGAAAGTCTATTCCCCGGAGTAATAATCACATCGCCGGAACTTTGTTCTATTTCTCCCGAAAGAATTTTTATAAAAGTTGACTTCCCGGATCCGTTTGCACCAATTATTCCGTAACAGTTACCCGGTGTAAATTTCAGGTTTACATCTTCAAATAATATCCTTTTACCAAAACTTAAAGAAAGATTGCTTGTACTTATCATCGAACATTTATTCCATTATTAATTTATATGAAGATTTAAACGAAACGGGATTTTCCGTTTTCTGCGGTTTTATTTTGTTTGTTCTTTAAGACCTGAAGAGCCCCTCTAGAAATGCAAATTAGGGAAGCACATTCTCCAACGGAAATGTGTTTAACTCCAACTTGATCTGAGAATTTTTCCGGTTAGTGTAATTGAACGCAAAAAAAACTTATTTTTACGGCACAAATATACTCAAATCCGGTAAATAATTTGTAAAGCTAAGTATGCGTAACCTAAAGCAGTTTGTAATAATAAATTATGAGGAAGAGAACCGGAATGAGAATCCCCAGAGCTGTTAACCATGCCCCTCTCCCTTTTATTCCGTTTTTGCCTTTAATCATAAATAAACCGGAGATGGCAAGAAATGCGAGCGCAATTGCAAAAAGGTCTGCTACAAACGTCCAAATTTTTCTTGGTGAATTTAAATGAAGAAAATTGGTTTCCCTGATTACGGCACGACTTGTAATTTTTTCTTGCAAGATTTCCCCTTTTTTAAGATTTACGGTTATGGTATTACCATCAACAAAAATATTAATATGATTTGAGTCGGGTAAGAAAAAACTTTTTAATTTCCCCTCTTCTCCAACCTTCGCTAGAATATCAGTAATGAGCGTTTGAGATGTGAGTAAACTATCGGGAATTGGGGCGATTTTCATCGTCGTTTTTTCTATCGAGTAATTTGGATTCCAATCATTAGTATGATTCACTGCAACACCGGATATGGCATAGATTACGGTGAGCCCGGCTGCTATGTACCCAATATCTCTATGAAGAATTCTAACCCACTTTCGCCACTTGAACATTAAAACCTCTTCGAAATAAAAAAAGGTTGCCAAAAAATGTTATTCTGAGGAGAGAAATTAGAAGACAGAATTGTGAATAACATCTATTTTATTCTGACAACCTTTATTGAAAATTCTAGATAAAAATTACTTAATTACCGCGCCGAGTCCCTTGATCTGATAAATAGTAACCGGACCGGTTACTGAAGCCGGATCAAATTTCTTCCCGTGCTCTTTCGCTTCATTTTCTGCTGAGGCAAGCGCCTGTTCTTTGGTCATTTTTATTTCATAAACCTGACCTTCAACAACGGCAGATTTCCCTTTTTCTTCTAATGGGAAAACAATTTCGCCGTCTTTTACTTTTACTTTAATTTTTTGAAATGGTTTATCACTTGCCAACTCAATCCAGCACCCTCTTTTTTCGCATACTGCGACAACATTTCCTTCGACATGAACTTTTTTTCCGACAAATTCTTTTGGATTTTCGAGAATAGCTGAGATTTTTGTTTTTTCTTTTAGGCTTAGCTCTTTGCCATATTTATTTCCGCCACCGGCAAAACTTGTGGAGAATGAAAATAAAAGTGCGAAAACGATTAAAAATATCTTTTTCATGGCTTCCTTTTTTTGTTAAAGATAAAAAATTAGTAACTACAAATATATTACACTTTTAAATTAAATAAGTACTATCAATGATCCACTTACTTCTTTCGTGAGAAAATAAACTTGCTTTCCCATATCCCAGAATAATACAAACCAATGACAAATGATTATTTACAGATTCATACGTTAATAATTTTCTTAGAATAAGCGATTTCGTTATACTTGCATCTCAATTAACAAAAAAAAAATTCATGAAAAACAATGTCAACCCCGTTATCCTAACGGCGATGGAACTAAGCGTCCGATTTGGAGAACAAGTAATTCTCGATAACGCCTCTCTCAGTATTCACGAAGGAGACCGTATTGGTTTGGTGGGAAGGAATGGTGCGGGGAAATCAACATTCTTAAAAGTGATCTCAGGAAGTTTAAATCCCGATTCAGGTAATGTTGCGAAGAAAAAAAATCTTGTTATTGGGATGCTCTCACAGGAATTTACTCTTGACGAAGCTAAAAATGTTCATGAAAATATTTTAGATGGAGCGAACAAAATAGTATGCTTACTCAAAGAGTACGAAGGGCTTTCACATGATTCAGCTAAGCGACATATCCTGGAAGCTCAGATTCTTCGGCTCGAAGGCTGGGATCTTGAACGTAAAATTGATCTGCTGATAAAATCACTCAATGCCCCCGCGGCTGAAAGAGAAATTGTATCATTATCCGGCGGAGAAAAACGTCGTGTTGCATTGAGCCGTACGTTAATTTCTCAGCCCGATCTGCTCATCCTTGATGAACCAACCAACCATCTCGACACCGACTCGATAGAATGGATTGAGAATTTTTTAGCTGCCTACAAAGGGACCTGCATCTTTGTTACTCACGACCGCTACTTCCTTGATCGAATTGCCAACAGGATTGTTGAACTCACTGCCGGAACTTTCTTTTCGCATCAAGGGAATTACACCGATTACCTTATCAACAAAGCCGAGCGTCAGGCAGTCAAAGAAGTCGAAGAAGGTAAGCGGCAAAATTTTCTGCGGCGAGAACTTGAATGGGTCATGCGTGGACCCAAAGCAAGACGGACAAAAGCGAAAAGCAGGCTGGATAATTATTATGAAGTTGCGTCTCACCAAAACACTGAAGTTGAATTAGATATTGAAATGATAATCCCGCTTGCTGAAAAATTAGGGAAGAAGGTTCTTGAACTTAAAGATGTTGGAATAAAACTCGGAGATAACTTACTATTTGAAGGACTAAATTTAGACTTTGCCTCAGGCAGAAGGTTGGGCGTGATCGGAAAGAACGGCGCGGGTAAAACCACTCTTCTAAAAATAATTTTGGGAGAACTTCTTCCCACTAAAGGCAAATTAGAAATCGGAGAAAAAACCGATTTTAATTACATTGATCAGGCGAGGCTTTTATTAAACGATGAGGAAACCGTAGTTGAATCTATTGGCGAAGGGAGCGAAACGATAAAGTTCGGCAAATACCAAATGGGTGTATGGACTTACTTAAAAAGATTCCTCTTTACCGATGACAGAATTAATACAAAGGTCGGCAGACTCTCCGGCGGTGAAAGAAGTAGACTTACACTCGCTAAGATCATTAAGAACGGGGGCAATTTTCTTATGCTCGATGAACCAACAAACGATCTCGACTTGCCGACTCTGCGCATCCTAGAGGAAGCTCTCATTTCATTTGCAGGATGTGTTATCATTGTGAGTCACGATAGATATTTTCTTAACCGAGTCTGCAACGGTATCCTTGCATTTGAAGAAGGAGGAAATGTCCACTTCAGCGAGGGCAATTATGATTATTATCTGCAAAAAAGAAAAGTGAGAAAAGCGATGGAAGTTCCGATGCAGTCGAAAGAAAAAACTGAAGAGAAAAAAGCAAAACCAAAAGTAAAAAAACTTTCGTGGAAAGAAACTAAAGAACTCGAGACGATAGAAGAGAGAATAATAACCGGAGAAAAAGAAATTGAACGCATCGAAACAATATTTTCCTCGAGTGATTTCTACGAGAACTATGCCGCACGAACAAATGAATTAACGCTTCAACTTGACGATGCAAAGCAAGCTGTTAAAATCCTCTACGAAAGATGGGATGAACTAGAAAAGCTAAGGAATGATCAATAAGAAAGAACTGTTCACTTTTCCCTCTCGATTTCCTACATCTTTATCGAAACAATCTCATGCAATGAAATTAGACAACATTAATAAAGAATAATTTAATTGTATCCAATCCCCTTTCCCTCTCCTTCATAAGGAGAGGGATTAAGGGTGAGGTTAATTTTATTTTAAGATAACCATCTTCTTTGTTTGTACAAATGCACCAGCTTGTAAACGATAAATATACGTTCCACTTGCTAAGTTGACAGAAGAGAAGTTAACGTTATACGTACCAGCTTCTTTTTTCTCATTAACCAAAACAGCTACTTCTGTACCGAGTATGTTAAATACTTTTAAAGTAACTTGTTGAGCGTTAGCAATAGCATATTTAATGCTTGTTACCGGATTGAATGGATTTGGGAAATTCTGTGAAAGTTCAAAGGCAGTAGGAGCCATTTCGCCGGCTGCAATAACCTGTGAATATTTGGAAGTTCCGTCAAAATCAACCTGTCGTAAACGATAGAAATATTTTCCGGAGGTTGTTTGAGCATCTACATAATTATATTGCTGCCTTGCAGTGGTTGAACCTTTACCATTAACAAAACCGATGGTAGAATAAACTTTGCTATCCAAACTTCTTTGAATTTCGAAACCTTTGTTGTTTGTTTCGGTAGCGGTTGTCCATTCTAACTTAACGCCATTTTTTACAGCGACAGCTGTAAAAGATGCCAATTCGACAGGAACCGGAGTATGAATAAATTCAATATTATCCATATAATTAACACTTCCTCCTGTTCTTGGATCGGGAAAATCAGGAATTAAAGTTATAGTGGCTACTGTTGTTCCGATAGCAGAAGAGTAATCAAAGGTAAGTTTCTCCCATTGATTAATCAAAGTATTTGGAACTTTGTGATCGACGGCTGGTGGTTCTAATTTTAGGTTGACAGGAGAAATTACATCCTTATAAACCATCATGGTGATCATACTGTTATTAGCATCAAGAGTAAATGAACCATGACCTTGACCATAAAAACCTGACCAAGGATCGCCAGCAGGATTAACTACATACTTCAAACATTTAGCAGAAGTATTAATCCCTGTCGCATTTGGATTATCAACAACTGAAAGAGCCTCTGGCCCGGAAGTTGAGTTCGAAAAAATGGTCCATGTATAATCTTGCCCAACTGTTTCAAAATCAATGGTTGCCTGCCCGAACACTGAAACAGAGAAAAGAAATAAAGAAAGTACCAAGAAATTTTTCATAATGATCTCCTTAAGAAATTAAATAATAATTAATGTGTCTGTTCGCATTTGTTAGCAAGTCCCATTTGAATAAAATTAACCAAGAATGATATCTGGAGAATTATTTTTCAAAAGAACTTGTTCTTTGTAAACATTCACTTGTTAATATAAGTTCTTTCAATGATGAAGTCAAGATTGTAAACTTAAAAAATGAAAATAATATTTCGTGCCAATCAAAGGTTAGCATTGAAAAATTTTCACTTTGCCCCTTACTCATTGGATGGATTAAAAAACCGTCCAAAGCTGTCTTCTCCAGCACTTTTGATTTCGACATCTCTAAAATTTTCAGAAATGTTGATAAATTCATCCAAGTAAATCAATTTTTTATAAGAGGAAGCGCGCTAGTCTTTAAATAGATTAGAAATTGTTTTCTCGTGGCAATCACAGCAGTATGGTTTAAATCGGTGTGAATAAATATCAGCCGGTTATTTAAGAGATCACTAGCACTTAATTCACTCTCCTCCTTATGAGCATAGGAAACACCCAAGGAATCGAAATTATTCATCATCTGTTCAGTTTCGCTCTTCGTACCTCCGGAATCAGTATAAATATTTATGAACCTGCCGGTAAAGTTTTCTATCCAGTTTTCATACTTTTCCGTTTGTCCATAGAGCGCGTCAAATAAGATAACATCAGAAATATTTTCAGTTACCCCGCCTTGCATTAAGCAAAAAGCAATTACACGGTAGGCGCCGCTATGTCCGGCTAAAATAATGTTGCCGATCTTCCCGGAGTTTACTATACTTTTTTCCGTTAAAAACTTTAGCACATCGGCAATCAAATTCTTTAGTCCATCTGTTTCTTCTAACCTTCCACCGTAAGAGTCTGGAGAGTTTTTTGGCCCTTCGGGGAAAACAAAGACAGCATTCTTATTACTTTCTGAAAATTGTTCAATTAGTTTAAACTGAGCAGACGCACTATCAATATTATTATTCCATCCGTGGAAATAGAGAACAATATTTGTACTGTTTACCGGCTTAAAACCATTGGGAACAAAAATCGTGACACTGCTATCAGAATAGTGTTCTTGAAAAGAGAATAACCGGTTTTTATAATTATGCCCATCCATTCTTTTGGGATGAGGAAAAGGCGCTGAAGAAAATTGCGGAAGAAAGATTTGTCCGAAATTTTTATATCTCTCCGCAACGGACTGTGAAAGCAAATCGTTTATAAACACAAGAACAAAAATAAAAAAGAGCAAAGTTTTACATTTCAAAGTTGATTCTCCTTACCGGCTTTTTCTATTCTACTCAAAATAAATTAATAATCGTGAAGGCAAACTCTTAATTATTTTGTAGAAAACAAAGTCAGTCTAAAGCTTTATTATCTTTTGTTATAACCGAGTTCTCCGTACGGTTGAAGATTCTCCATCCACATCTCCAAAAATACTTTGAGGTCGTCACTATAGTTGTAGGATATATCTTCTTTGGGTTCTAAGGTGTCAACAATCTCGAACACAAAATTTTCTTCTCCGAATTGATTAAAGTCCCTTTGTAATTCGCTATTCACGTGCAATCCGCTTTTCAACTGAAATTTAAAGCTATTTGATTTCCCGTGCAGATTAAGGCTGCTTCCAAGAAATATTTTTCCGTTCACTACATTTTTTATCCGGTAAATTCCCATACGCGGGAGCGATTGTTTGTATTGCTTTTTTAATTCTTTTTTGTCGATCATTTCTTTATTTCATTGCCAAGATTGAGTTTATCTGATTTCCTACTTCCTCCGAAAATTCTTTATATGTTTCCGGCTGTCTTCTGTTGCTATAGAGCAATAGCATTCCCACTAATGTAAAATGCAGAGTATTCTTTTTTACTTTGGCTGCCTCTGCAGTCATCACTTTTGTAGTGATGCAATACTCCCAATCATTGTTACTCAATCGATCAAGAAAATTGGAAATTAATTTCAGTGTTGGTTGTTTATTCGCAACATCATTCGTTTTTTCAAGAAAGAAAAGCTCGAACGTACCGGGATACTGAATAAAATATTTAACATACGCTTTCGCGATTGCTCTAATTTTTTCTATACCGGGTTTATTTTTTGCCGATTCAGAAAGAACAAAAGTCTCACATTCTTCCTGAAAATCAACCACACATTCAAAGATTAGGTCTCTCACATCTTTAAAATAATTGTAAAGCGTTGCGTATGAATACCCTGCTCGTTCAGCAATGTTACGCACGCTGATGTTCCTTAAACCTTCTCCTTTTAATATTTCCTTTGTGGCTTGAATGAAATAACCTTTCATCCTCTGCTCTTGAATCTCCTTATTTCCCATAAAACTTTTTCCTCTTAACCAATTTTATTAAATTAACACTGTTAATATATTGAACTTGGTTTTAATTACAAATAAATCACGTTCTCAAATTTCAACTCTCTCTCCTTTCCGAACAAAAAGCTTCTTCAGCGCTGCTGAGATTCAACACTTCAAGTGATCGACAGTTTTGTCTCTCATTTCTAAACTTTCTTCGATAAGATTACACTCGATAGGAATAATATTCACTTTTTCTTTTCAGTCTGTTGACAAAGAATATTTTTTGTGTTAGGTTTGCCTTACTTAAATTATGAAAATAAAACACAACCATACGATTACCCTTATGTGCACAAGCACCACAATGCCTCCGGGGACCGGAAGTTGGTAAGCGTATAAGATTATTTAAATGTTTAAAACCGACTTCCCAAAATGAAGTCGGTTTTTTTTTGTGCAAAACTAAAGTTGGATACAGAATGAAACTATTAAAATTCGGGGGTTCATCAATCGCTTCAGCTGAGCGGATAAAAAATGTAATTGAGATCATTAAGTCATCTCTTAAAAAGGATAAAGAACTTGCGGTCGTCTTTTCTGCGTATCATTCGGTAACCGATAAACTTGTTGCTGCCAGCCATCTTGCCGCAGAAGGGAATGCTAATTATTTAGACAATTTAAAAGAATTGGAAAACAGGCATCTCGCAATTGCAAAAGAATTAATTTCCGTAAGCAAGCAAAGCAGCGCTCTTGCCAACATAAAATTTCAACTTAATGAGCTTGATGATATTCTCCACGGAGTTTTTTTAATAAAGGAATTGTCGTTAAAAACTCTTGATTATATTTTAAGTTTCGGAGAACGGCTTTCAGCATATACTATCAGCGAAATTCTTAACGATAAAAAAATTGCAAATAATTTTTTAGATGCCCGTTCGGTTATTAAGACGGATGCCCAATTCGGAAATGCCCGCGTGCTTTTTGATCTTACTAATAAAAACATACAGAAGTATTTTGCTGCAAATAAAAAATTGCAGATCGTTACCGGGTATATCGCCTCAACAATAGAAAATGAAACGACTACGTTAGGACGCGGCGGCTCTGACTTTACGGCTTCAATTATTGGCGCGGCTCTCAACGCAAAAGAAATTGAAATATGGACCGATGTTGACGGAGTGCTTACGGCAAACCCTCAAAAAGTTAAGAATGCCTTTCCCATAAAACATTTAACTTTTAATGAAGCGATGGAGCTTTCCCATTTCGGCGCAAAGGTAATCTATCCACCTACAATGCAGCCGGCACATGCAAAAGGAATTCCTCTCCGCATAAAAAATACTTTTAATCCTTCTGCTGAAGGAACGCTTATCAGCAAGAAAAAAATTGCAAATGATTTCCTGATAAAAGGAATTTCTTCAATTGATGCAATCTCTTTAGTATTGGTTGAAGGAAGCGGTATGGTAGGGGTCGCCGGTATTGCCGAAAGAATTTTCAGCGCATTGGCGAAAAAACAAATTAACGTTATCCTTATTACCCAAGCCTCATCCGAACATTCCATCTGTCTGGCAATTCCTCCGCGTGATAAAAAGAAAGCGAAAGAAGCGATTGAGTTTGAATTCAAATTAGAGTTAATTGAAAAAAAAATAAGCGAAGTAAAAGTTGAAAACGATTTTGCGATTATCGCAATCGTCGGAGAGAATATGCAAAAAACTCCCGGCATTGCGGGACGCGTTTTCCAGGCGCTCGGGAGAAACGGAATTAACATCGCCGCCATCGCACAAGGTTCTTCCGAGTTAAATATCTCCGTTGTTATTTCTAAAAAAGACGAAGCCAAAGCGCTTAACGCCTTACACGAAGCTTTCTTTTTATCGAAGACGAAATCGCTCCATCTCTTTCTGGTCGGACCCGGATTGATCGGAAAAACTTTTTTAACTCAACTGAAAAATCATCAACAAAAATTAGCAAAGGAATTTTCCACTTCCGTGCATGTCTGCGGAATTGTCAATACAAAAAAAATGATTTTAAGAAAAGAAGGTATATCCCTTGACAAATGGGAAAAGGAATTAACTTCATCGAATGAAATATCCAATCTGCAAACATTCGTTACAACGCTGAAAGAATTCAACCTGCGGAATTCTATTTTTATTGATTGTACCGCTAGCGAAGAAGTTGTAAACTATTATTTGGATGTGCTCTCTTCAAATATTTCTGTCGTTACTCCGAACAAAAGAGCCAACACAAAATCTTTCACCTTTTATAAAAAATTGCGTGAGACTGCTTCAAAGCATAACGTAAAGTTCCTCTATGAAACAAACGTCGGCGCAAGCTTACCGATCATCGGAACGATTAAAGACTTAGTAACCAGCGGAGATTCAATGACAAAAATTGAAGGAATTCTTTCCGGCACGCTGAGTTATATTTTTAATTCTTTTAAAGCCGGGAAAAAATTCAGCAGCGTTGTTCTTGAAGCAAGGGAAAAAGGATATACCGAACCTGACCCGCGCGAAGATTTAAATGGAAAAGATGTTGCGCGGAAATTATTAATCCTTGCACGTGAATGCGGATATCAAATGGAATTATCCGACATCAAAGTGGAAAATCTAATTTTTCCAAAAGCGCAAAAAGTTAAAACGGTCAAAGAATTTTTTGGGGTGCTTAAAGAAAATGATGGTGCGTTTGAAAAGCTTCGTTTGAAAGAAGAAAAAGATGGAAAAGTTTTACGCTATATCGCTAAATTGGAAAAAGGAAAAGCAGAAGTATCGTTGCAGGCAATTGACCGCACTCATCCGTTTTTTTTTATGAGCGGAAACGATAACATCCTTGCGGTTCATACGCTAAACTATGTGCATAGTCCTCTTGTAATAAAAGGACCGGGAGCCGGAGCTGATGTTACCGCAGCCGGTGTCTTCGCTGATGTTCTCAGAATTTCAAATTATTTGAGTTAAGAAAAACAGAAAAGGAAAATGATGTCAACACAAAAAATAAAAGTCGGGATCTTGGGCGCGACCGGGAGCGTCGGACAAAAATTTATTCAGCTTTTAAACGGTCACCCGTTTTTTGAAATTACAGAAGTCGCCGCTTCGGATCGCTCTGCCGGGAAGAAATATAAAGATGCCGTAAACTGGTTTTTGCCTGCGCCGATTCCTGATACGATTGCTAATCTTACTGTTAAAAATTGTGAACCGGGTTTGGATTGCGCTGTTGTTTTTTCAGGATTGGATGCAAGTGTCGCCGGAGATATTGAGGAAGCTTTTGCAAAAGGCGGCTATCACGTAATTTCAAATTCTAAAAATCACCGCTTTGATAAAGATGTTCCTTTACTCATTCCCGAAGTAAATCCGGAACACTTAGGATTATTAAAAGTGCAGAAGTTCGGCAAAGGTTCAATCGTAACAAATCCTAACTGCTCAACCATCGGAATGTTGATCGCCTTAAAACCGCTTGACGACGCCTTTGGAATTGAACAGGTAAACGTAGTAACGATGCAGGCTTTATCCGGCGCAGGGTATCCGGGCGTTTCAAGTTTGGATATTATTGATAACGTAATTCCGTTTATCGGCGGAGAAGAAAATAAAATGGAAACCGAACCATTAAAAATTCTCGGAAAATTTACCGGGAAAGAAATTGAATTGAGTAAGTTTAAAATCAGCGCTTCGTGTAACCGTGTCGCCGTTGTTGACGGACATCTCGAATCAGTTCAAGTTAAATTAAAAAACAAACCTTCAAAGGAAGATATTCTTTCTATTTGGAAAAATTTTAAAGGTGAACCACAGCAATATGAATTACCGTTAGCGCCGCATCAGCCAATCCATTATTTTTTTGAAGACAATTATCCGCAGCCGCGCCTCCACAGAAATATTGATAAAGGAATGGCAACGGCAATCGGGAGATTACGCGATTGTAATTTATTCGATTATAAATTTTCTGTTCTTTCACACAACACTGTTCGCGGAGCCGCCGGCGGCGCAATTCTCTGCGCTGAATTGATGAAAGTAAAAGGTTTGCTTTCATAATGAGAAATTTATTTAAAGCAAAAAAAGTAAAAGTCTTCTCCCCCGCTTCTGTTTCTAACGTCGGAGCCGGTTTTGATATTTTCGGTTTTGCGCTGCATCAACCGGGCGATGAATTGGTAATGCGCATTGTTGACAAACCGGGAATTCACATTTTAAAAATTACCGGCGATGAACATCATCTGCCCAAAGATGTGGGAAAAAATACCGCCTCAGTATCACTTCGAGCTATGATGAATACGCTCGAACCGAAGTTTGGTGTTGAGATTGAACTTCATAAAAAAATGCCGTTGGGCAGCGGACTCGGTTCAAGCGCCGCAAGCGCTGTTGCCAGCGTTTTTGCTTTAAATGCTTTGCTGAAAAAACCTTTTTCAAAAAATGGTTTGTTGCTGTTTGCGTTGGAAGGAGAAAAAATTGCCAGCGGAAATATTGCTCATGCCGATAATGTCGCCCCTTGTTTGTTCGGCGGGTTTACTTTAGTAAGAGGCTGCAATCCGCCGGATGTTATTTCTATTCCGGTTCCGGATGATCTCTATTGTACAATTATTCATCCTCACATTGAAATTAAAACGGAGTTTGCCAGAAGAATTTTACGCTCGCAAATAAAGCTTTCCGATGCCGTTAAACAATGGGGAAACGCCGCTGCATTGGTCGCGGGATTAATGAAACCGGATTATGATTTGATAAAACGTTCGATTGAAGATTACATTATTGAACCAATCCGGAGTTCATTAATCCCAAATTATTTTCTTTTAAAAGAAACAGCACTTAAAAATAATGCGCTCGGATGCAGTATTTCCGGTTCGGGACCTTCAGTTTTTGCTTTAAGCCGGAGCGAGAAA
>MNVA01000096.1 GCA_001871325.1 Ignavibacteria bacterium CG1_02_37_35 | reverse complement strand
AATTGTCTTTGAGGATTTTTCTTTTTACTTCCAGTATTTCAACAGAGTAGCTTTCGTAAACAGCGGCGGTTCTTCAACAAGAGCGACCACTTCGTTTTTGTCCCAGGCTTTTTCTTTACTGTCTTTATATTTATGGAATGCTAAATTAACAAACCGGACTTCCTGCATTTCTTTTTCGTTATTAAAAATTACATAGCAAATAAAAATGGGAATTGAAAATTTCTTCGCCCAATTCTGATAGGAAACCGCCGCACGTTTATTCATCAGCCATTTTTCGGAATGCTTCCCTTTCCAATCGAGAAAAGCCTCTTTACCCTGATAAGAAATGATAACATCCGGTTTATCCGTTCCCTTTTCCCACACACGGGTAAAACGGTTATCTTCTCCGAAAGGCTTAAAATCAATCCCCCATTGCACGAGCAAGTTTTTTCCGACGGCTTCGGCTAAATCATGAAGTTTATAGTTGGATCGAAATTTTTCTTTTGATTTATACGGTTTAAAATTTAATTCTTCCATTTGGTATTAAATATTTTACAGCTGGTAAAAAAGACTTTTTTATTTGAAATTATAAAGAAAACCGGACAAACTTGCAACCGGAATGCAAATTTGTCCACTTCACTTACGGTAAATCTCAAATGGACTAATTCAGAAATTCCAAGTAATTTGTTTGGTGAAAACAAAAGTATAATTATTTTATAGAACAAAAGTAGAGAGTTTCTCTCAAAATCTAAAGAATTTAAGCCAGGAACAGGAATAATTTGAAGTCGTTACTAGTGATCTTATTTTTTTTAGCGCATTTTCAGGTTTCCGGGAATAGTGACAAAGCCCAAATAGATGCGATCAATAAACAACCGCGAAGTGATATTATTTCCAACATTCAGGAATCAATTAAGATTTTTGAAAAAAATGTAGAAGATGCCCGATCCATAAATTACAAATACGGAGAAGCCGCATCTCTGTTTAACCTTGGAGTTGTAACTTATCTTAACGGGAAGTATGAAGAAAGTACGGAGATATTTTTAAAAGCGATCAACTTATTTGAAGAGTTAAAGTTAGATAAAGAATTAGCGTTAGCTTACGGAGAATTTGGCTACCAGATCAAACGGAGAAATCTTAAAAAAGCTATGGAATATATGGGGATGGGGATTAGCATTGCCGAAAAACATAATTACAAATTTGAACTTTCCTCGATGTACAATAATTTCGGGGTACTGCATGAATTGAACAACAATTTAGACAGCACTGCCTTTTATTACCGGAAAGCGCTAAAGTTGAAAAAAGAAGTTGGTGACTTTGAAGGAATTCCGTACACGTTAAATGATCTATCCGGACTAGAAGCGATGAGGGGAAATTTCAACGAAGCCTTCAACCTTCTCCGGCAATCAGATGAATATAGACAGAAAGAGAAAACAGACTATGGCAGGGTGGACAATTTAGTCCGTTGGGGAGACACTTATTTTCAACAAGGAAACATTGACTCTGCAATTGCTAAATATTCCCGCGCAATAAATTCCCCCGGTGCCGGGGAACAAAATTATCTGCTCAGGTATTGTTTAGAGCAATTAGCCGCCGGGTATGAATTAAAAAAAGATTTCCGGAACGCATTTCTTAATCAGCGTAAACTTTCCGCGCTAAAAGATTCTGTGCTGAATTTTGAAACAAACGCAAAGATAGCTGAACTTGAAATTCGCTTTGATACTGAAAAGAAAGATCACCAGATTTCAAACAGCAATTTGGAATTGCAAAAGAAATCGAACCAGTTATTAATTTTACTCGGATTTGTAGTAACGCTCATGTTCATCACTTTTGGAAATTATCTTTATCAAAAGCAGAAAAGGGAAAGAATAAAAAGAGAACTTGAACTGAAAAATCAGTTGAATAGATCTGAGTTGGAGAAAAAAGCCTCCGAAGAAAAACTAAGAATTGCCCGCGAACTTCATGATAACATTGGTTCTCACTTAACTTTTATTATCAGTTCGCTTGATAATGTTACGTATGGAGCAAAAGAAGATAAAGTGCTTGAAAAATTAACCGGTTTATGTTCATTCAGCAGGGAGACGCTTAATGAATTGCGGAACACTATTTGGGCTATGAAAGAGGAGGATTCCTCGTTACAGCAATTACTCTTAAAACTTAGCGACTTGAAGCACCGGCTCAATAATCAAATTGATAATCTGAACTTGCAAGTTACAAGCGATGTTTCAAGATCGGTCAGTCTTACCTCTGCACAACTTTTGAATTTATACCGGATCGTTCAGGAAGCCGTCCAAAACAGCATTAAATATGCTCAAGCTGAAAACATATCTGTAACTTTTCAAGAAAAAGAAGCGGGATTTCAAATGCAAATTAAAGACGATGGAAAGGGTTTCGATTTACAAAATGCAGAACCTGGAAACGGGCTTAAAAACATGGAGTCGCGTTGTAAAGAAGCCGGCGGCAAATTTGAGATTGAAAGTGATGGTGGCGGTACAACAATAATCTGTTTGATGACGATAAAATAAGTCATCTGCCTTATTTTTTACTACTGTGATATCAGATAATTTTGACCATGAAAATAAAAGTAGCAACCGCAGAAGATAATAACTTATTAGCCGGCTCAATACGTGAAAAGTTGAATTTGTTCCCGCATGATATCGAATTTAAGTACCGCGCGGTGAACGGCTCAGATCTTTTGAAGAAATTGAATACGGATCCCTCTGTTGATACTATTTTGATGGATATTGAAATGCCGGTAATGGACGGCATAGAAGCGACACACCAAATCTCGCAACTTTTCCCGCAGATAAAAATAATTATGTTAACGGTTTTTGACGATGAAGATAAAATCTTTCAATCCATCCAAGCCGGTGCGATGGGCTATTTGTTAAAGGATGAAACGCCGGATAAGATTTGCGAAAGCATTAAAGAAATTATGAAAGGCGGCGCTCCGATGTCTCCTGCTATTGCAGCGAAATCTTTAGCGCTGTTAAGAAATCCTACTAAATTAGTTCCTTCAGAAAATGAAGAAGATTACGCGTTAACGAAAAGAGAAATAGAAGTTCTAAACAAACTCAGCCTGGGGTTAGACTATCTTGAAATTTCCGAAGCGCTATTTGTTTCTCCCTTCACCGTAAGAAAACATATCGAAAACATTTACCGGAAACTTCAAGTACACAACAAGATGACGGCTGTAAAGAAAGCTATTCAGCATAAAATAATTTAAGAGCTTTTCTCATTACTCTCCTCCCTGTTACAAAATACGGCATTTGCCTTATTTATACTTTCTACCTTTTCCTCTAAATTTATTTCGAAAATAAAATTATTGTTTTAATGTAGGTATGTCTGATATGTACATAAGGCATCGCTAGCCTGGTTATTTAAACTACTAATAATAAACATTTCATTCAACCAAATTGAATGATCGTATTCAAATAAGGAGACAAAATGAAGAGTGTAGCTTTGATATTGTTTTTTGTGATGATTGCCTCGGTAGCAAAACTTACTGCTCAATGGGAAAAAATATATACAAATAGTACCTGGCCTAATTATAACGCATTATATTCACATAAAAATGTATTATTTCTATCTGGTAATTACGGTGAGCAAATTCTAAGAACCAGTGACAACGGAACAAGCTGGACAGATATCTCATCCTCTTTTCGTAATGATATCGATGTGAATATTTACCATATGCTAAGTTTTGGTAACATTGTTTTTGCTGTAACAGATTCCCTGGGAGGGCCTAATGACTATTTTATTTACGCTTCAACAGATGATGGAGTTACATGGTCTGTAAAATCAATAATTGACCGTGGACCTAATAACGGAGCAATATTAAGTTTGGCTGCAGATGGAAATAATCTTTTTGCAATATCAAACAAAAGGTCAATATACAAATCAACAGATGGTGGCAGTACCTGGGTTGAAACTGTTATTAATTATACTGGCACATCTGGAATATTAAGTTTTGCTGCTTCAGGCAATACATACCTTGCATTTTTGGAAGGCGTTGGAGCTATTCTATCAACTGATGCCGGGCTTAATTGGACACTTAAAAACAGCACAAGCAGTATAGATTGGATTTATAAAATAAATAATGATATATGGGGTTTTACTCTTTTTGCAGGAATTTACAAATATAATCTGTCTACAAACGAGTGGGAAAATAATTTTTTGCCTGGTTCATTTTATAAGCCGATAAGTATTGCGACAAACGGTACACAATTAATTTCATCCTTCTCGGGTTTTTTAACAAGTGATACAAGATATTATTCTTCCAATAACAATGGAACAAGCTGGAGTGAATTAACTACTGAGACAATTGGTTTAGGCAACAAAATTCTTTCTCCTTATGCGCTGGCAGTTAATAGTTCATATTATTTTGCGGCATACTGGAGAACTGTAAGTGGTACTATAACATCATCTGTTTACAGACTTCCATTAACAACAACATCATTAACATCTGAAAAAAGTATTCCGAATTCATATCATTTAAGTCAAAATTATCCAAATCCATTTAATCCAAGCACAACAATTAGCTGGCAGTTGGCAGCAAGCAGTTTCGTAACATTAAAAGTACACAATGTGCTCGGTAAAGAAGTTGCAGCCCTTGTGAACGAAGAAGTACAAGCCGGAATGCATTCGGTTAATTTTGATGCGTCTCATCTTTCAAGCGGAATTTATTTCTACACCTTGAAGACAAATAGTTTTATGCAAACCAAGAAAATGATTCTGCTGAGATAAGAAGATGTTGAGAAGGTCGGGATGAAAGTCTCGACCTTTCTTTTTGTTTCTCCCTTCACCGTAAGAAAACATATCGAAAACATTTACCGGAAACTTCAAGTACACAATAAAATGACAGCGGTTAAAAAAGCTATCCAGTATAGGATTATTTAATTGCATTTCTAATTTTTAACCCGGTAAACCAGAACCAAACAGCTTCAAATCATGGGCAACGATTGAATGGCTGAATGGAAAACATTCAACCATTCATTTTCATTCATCCCTTCTCCCGTTTTTTTTTGCAAATATTTTCGCCACTCAGTTCGGATATGTTTCTGCAAAAACAGAAGTGTAGTATGCTGAACAAAAATTCTTAGATCATCAAACAAATAAATTAAAACAACAGAGAATAACTCTCCGGAGACTCGAATTTGCTCTAAAGTCAGCGGTTAAATTACAACTAAAAGTAAGCACCACTATTTTTCGCATTTGAAAACCCCAAAATTGAGATTGCAAGATACCGTTCAAAACTTTTTAGGCATTTAGAGAATCACTATTGCTAACATGTTAACGATAATTAAATATCAAATAATGAACAAGGGATAATGAATTTCGAAGTGAATGCAGATTGTCTTACAACTTCATCATTCGAAATTGCTTGTTCGAGATTCATTATTCGTTTTTTCCTTTAGCCTTTTTCCCAAGTATCGTCCCGGGAAAAATGTAGAAACTATTGGTTTAGCTTCTCCTTTAAAGTTTATTTTGTGCTAAAGAATTTTTGCCGTTAATATACAATCTTGTCTCAATAAGCTCTTTGTTCATAATAAAAAAAACCGGCGTAATTTAGGATTAAATTAAACCGGTTTACCTATTGTCCCTAAAGAATACTTGCATATTTTTTTCTCCCACGCCCACTTTAGCAAGTGAACATTTTTTGTTCTCCCAAATAAAAGCTATTTCAACCGGAAAAAACAGTAGGGTAAACCCTAATAATTTGTAGGGTTTACCCTACAAATTTCTTTTTTAACCAAATTCTTTACTATTTTTCACTCACACTAATTTAGAATTTAAAATGGAACAAAATACAAATGAGTATGGGAAAATATTTTCCCTTTCAGATGTAGTACATCTTTTTGGAGAAGTAAAAACTTCGTTTCCGGTCAATTCAAAGGAACTGCTCACCCTTTGTTCAAAAACAGACTCAGTAATTATGTTTGGTGTTGAAAATGCGACGCTATTTATTGCAGGAAAAGGGCGAAATGTTCTACAGCCGGTTGGAGGAACGTTATTTCCGGAGTTCATCATGCGGGTTTTTCAGATACTAAAAGTAGAAGAATTGTTAAAATTAGGGAATAGTGAGATTACGGAAATTGAGTTACGCGATGAAGTCCTTGATTTAAAGAACGGAGAATTTATTTTAGAATTAGGAACGCCATGTCCTCCCTATTGTGATTAAACCAATATAAAATGAAGTTTCTAAGTCCAATTTCGCAAATCTTGCTTTTTCTCTCGCTTTTCTTGTTTCTTTTTAATAAAATTGAGATAGAAAAAGAAAAAAAACTTTTTGTTCTCTATATCGTTCTTTCTTTTCTCTCGGAAGCAATATCGGTTGCGACTTACATTTATAAGATTAGAAATGTATGGCTTGCACACCTCTTTCTCCCTGTCGAATTTATTCTTTTCTTCTTGATATTGCTCCAATGGGAAAACAGGTATCGGAAGTACTGGATAGCGGGAGGGATTACAATTGGGGCATACATTTTTGCAGATTATTTTTTCTTAACCGATTTTTCTCATTATGCGACTATGGCGATGAGTCTGCAAAACCTTTTTTTCTTTTTGTTTTCGGCGCGGATACTTATAGAAATAACTACTAGAAATTTTATCCCGTTTTATAAAGATGAACGGTTCTATGTTGTTGCGGGTATATTTATCTATACCAGCTTAACTTCATTAATGTACTTGTTTTATAATTTTTTTCAAGTGCTTCTGCCATTTTATATCGTTACTTTTGCCGGAGTTAGTTTAAATTTAATGTTTACAGGATCAATGTTGTGCTATTACAGATACAGGAAAATATTGTCTCAAATTTAAGCTTTATCGCACTTACTATACTTATTATTTTGGTGCTGATATTTCTTCTTTTTTATTTCATCATCCGGGACCGCAAACGGCGCGATGAAATACATGATCTAAAGAATCAATTAAATACTTTGCTCTTACAGCGAGAACTGGAAAATGAAGAAAAAAATTCTCATAGCTGAAGATGAACAACTTCACCGTTTTTATCTTAAACAAGATATTGAGAGAGAACGGACTGAAGCATATCAAGTTGTTGGCGAAGCGGCTAACGGGCTTGAATTGTTAAAACTGTGGAAACACTTTTCCCCTGATATTATTATCTGTGATCTGAAAATGCCGATTTTAACTGGTGGAGAAGCTATTAAAGAAATCCGCAGAACCGATTCAACTGTGAAAATAATCGTTCTCACCAGCCAGGAAGAAAAATATCTGCTTGAAGCGATAAATCCTTTTGTTGACGCCTATTTGTTTAAATCAAAAGAAAAACCGGAGGATTTTCTAGAAAAACTTGATGAAGTTGCCGGATTTAAACAACATCAAACAAGGGATTATGTTACTTCATTACTAAGAGAAGATGAATCCCGGTGTGTTGAATTATCCTGCAAGATACTTGAAAAGTTAAAAAACGGGGCTTTAAATAAAGAAATCGCTTTGGACTTAAATATCTCCCTCAAATATGTGGAGAGACTAATATCTGATCTTTTCAAAAAGTACAATGTAAAAAATCGAGTTCAACTGATCATAAAAATTAGTGAACTAAAAGAGGGTTAACCCTGACCTTTTCTTAATCGTGAAGTCGAAACATTAGTATTGGCATTCTTGCGGAAGTAAAAGCAAAAGATATTAATTTCTTGCTAATTCTTAAAATAAATGGTAACTTTGGCAAGTAATTTTTCGCCCGTATAGGGCGATTTTTGTTTGTATGCAGTTAGTAGAAAAAAAAATAGTAAACATAACCAAAGCAATAATAGACCAAAATGGTTTGTTGTTGATTGATTTTATTTTCCGCGGATTTCACAATTCTACGGTAATTGAGGTGTATGTTGATGGAGAAAAAGGTGTTTCGGTAGAAGACTGCGCTAAGGTTAGCAGAGAAATAAACGAGCTCATTGAAGCTGAAAACCTCATCGAATCGGCTTACCGGCTTGAAGTATCTTCCCCCGGTGTAGATAAACCGCTCGTTTTTCTTAAGCAGTTTACTAAACACATCAACCGGAATTTTGATCTTCAACTGGCAGAGGAATCTGGAACAAACAAAAAAGTAGTCGGCAAACTCCTTGCTGTTGAAGGGGAAAATTTGATTTTTCTTATTCATCAAAAGGAAGTTGTTGTTCCCTTTAACAAAATTAAAAAAGCAAAAGTAATTATTAGTTTTTCATGACGGAGATAGCGTAATATGAATGCAGTGATAGTTGAATCGTTCGCCCAAATGGTAAGAGAAAAAGGAATTGATAAAGATATCCTTGTCGGGATTATTTCTGAAATATTCGGACTTTTGGTCAAGAAAAAATATGGCGAAGAAGTTAATTTTGATATTGTTACCAATATGGATAGAGGCGATATCGAAATTTATTTGATCCGCGAGGTTGTTGAGGCTGTTGAAGACCCGACCCATCAAATTAGTTTGGAGGAAGTAAATCAACGCGGTAATGTGGAAGAATTAGAAATTGGCGAAGATTATGTTGAGCGGCTTAAACTTGAATCTTTCGGAAGAAGATTAATAAATTTTGCTAAACAAAGTCTCAATCAGCGCATTCGCGAATTAGAAAAAGATATCATTTATAATGAGTACAAAGAACTTCTCGGAGAGATCGTTATCGGGGATATCTATCAACTTAGAAAAACCGATATTTTGGTTAATCATAATAAAAACGAACTGCTCATGCCTCGAAGCGAACAAATTCCGTTTGAACGCTATCGCAAAGGAGAAACCGTTCGCGCTATTGTTAAAGAAGTTAAAAAAACCACCAGCGGTCCTCAAATAATAATTTCTCGGGCAGACAACTTGTTCCTCCGCAGATTATTTGAAATTGAAATTCCTGAAATTTATGACGGCATTATTGATATTAAAGGAATTGCACGCGAACCAGGAGAAAGAGCAAAAGTATTTGTTGAATCTTCAGACAGAAGGATTGATGCCGTCGGCGCTTGCGTTGGAATGAAAGGCGTGCGTATTCATGCAATTGTAAGAGAATTACACAACGAAAATATTGATGTCATTAATTATTCAGAAGATCCTGAAACGCAGATTACACGCGCATTGGCTCCCGGAAAACTGAAACAGATTGAAATTAATCAGCAAGAGAAAAAAGTAACGGTTCATGCCGATAGCGATCAAGCCTCATTGATCGTAGGAAGAAACGGAGTGAATATCCGCCTTGCTATGAAATTAACCGGCTATCAGATTGACCTTATCCGCGAAGAAAAACCGCTTGAAGAATATGAAGATGATATAGAATTAATTGATCTTCGTGAAGAACTTACCGAGGAAGTTTACCAGATATTGATTAACAATCGCTTCGACACCGCTGTTGAAGTGCTTCAAGCCGGAGAAGAGAAACTAAAAGAAATTCCTGAAATCAGCGAAGAAAAAGCAAAAGAGATTATCGAGATCATTAAATCACAATTTGAAGAAGAGTAGTTAAAGACAGGTTATTCGTTCCATGGAAGAAGAAAAAAGTAAAAAAATCCGGATCTATAAGTTAGCCGCGGAATACAACCTGGCTGCAGATTCTATCGTTGAATTCTTAAAGAAAAAAGGATACACGGTAAAGACGCACATGACGCTCGTTTCTGATGAAATGATGGCAGATATTCAAAATCATTTTAAAAAAGATTTAGAAAAAGTAGAAAAACATCAAAAAAAACTTGCCGAATTTTCTAAAAAAATGAGCGATAAAGCTCATAAAGAAAAAGAGGTAAAGATTGATGAAGAACCGCTTCCCCAACATTTCGAAGAGGTTCCCAAAGCGGAACCGGTAAAAGAATTGAAACCTGTTGTTGAAGAAAAACCTATTGAAGTTGAGCCTGCAGCAAAATCGAAATCACAAGAAAAGATAGTTGAAAGTACCGTTCCCCAGGCGAAATCTGTTAAGGTAAAACAAGTTGACAAAGTTGAAACCACTCCGGTAGCGGCGCCACAAACCGCAGAAGAACCGGAAGTTGCGGTTGAAGAACCAACTAAACGCAAAGGTTTAACCGTTCTTGGCAAAATGGACTTGAGAACGGGGAAAGAAATAATTTCCGGGCAAGAAGTTGTTAAGAAAACAGAAACTGCACAAACTACCATTAAGAAGAAGAAAAAGAAACCGAAACCTAAAAAGAAGGGTGAAGCTGCCCCAGAAGAAAATATTGCAGCTAAAAAAGTTAAAAAAGTTAAGAAATTTGAGATTGATGATAAGGAAGTAAAAGATACTATCCGTAAAACTTTACTCAGTATGGATGATGCCGGCGCTTCGGGCAGGGCTTTGAGCAGAAAGAAAAAGAAAAGAGAACGGGAAGAATTAGAAATTCAGAAACAAGAATCCATTGCTCTCGATAAAAACAAAATAAAAGTAACTGAATTTATTGCAGTTAGTGAACTTGCCAATTTAATGGGTGTCCCGGTTGGCGATGTTATTTCAAAATGTATTTCTCTCGGGCTAATGGTCTCCATAAATCAACGTTTAGAAATTGATAATATTACGCTCGTTGCTGATGAGTTCGGTTTTGAGGTAGAAATTGCAAAAGAATTTACTTCCGAAATTTTAGAAGATACTCCTGACGCGGCAGAAACTTTACTTTTTCGTTCTCCGGTTGTAACAATAATGGGACACGTTGATCACGGGAAAACATCATTGCTAGATTATATTCGAAGGGCAAATGTAGTAGCAGGTGAAGCCGGTGGAATCACCCAGCATATCGGCGCATATAAAGTTGATGTCGGTTCCGGGAAAACAATTTCATTTTTAGATACTCCCGGGCATGAAGCGTTTACAGCGATGCGTGCGCGAGGCGCTCAAATTACGGATATTGTTGTGCTTGTTGTTGCTGCGGATGATGCCGTAATGCCGCAAACTATCGAAGCAATTAACCACGCTCAAGCAGCTAATGTTTCAATGATTGTTGCCATCAACAAGATAGATAAACCGGGCGCTAACCCTGAAAGAATTAAACAACAATTATCCGATAGAAAAATTTTAGTTGAAGATTGGGGAGGAAAATATCAATGTGTTGAACTCTCGGCTAAAACAGGGAAAAATGTTGATGTTCTGCTTGAAAAAATTCTCCTCGAATCAGAAATGCTTGATCTTAAAGCTAATCCGAATCGCGCTGCCCGCGGAGTAATTATTGAGTCGGAACTTGATAAAGGACGCGGTATAACGGCAACCGTCTTAGTTCAAAAAGGAACGCTAAAGATCGGCGATCCATTTGTTGCCGGCATTCATCATGGGCGCGTAAGAGCGATGTTCGATGAAAGAAATAGAAAGGTTCAAGAAGCCACTCCTTCAACGCCGGTTCTTGTTATTGGTATGGAGGGGGCGCCTCAAGCCGGTGATCTTTTTATCGCGGTTGAAAGCGAACGCGCGGCAAGAGAAATTTCAATCAAACGCCAGCAGTTAAAACGTGAACAGGATCAGAAGCAAGTTCATCATGTAACGCTGGATGAAATTTCGCGTCAAATAAGTATTGGCGGTGTAAAAGAACTTCCTATGATTGTGAAGGGTGATGTTGATGGTTCGGTAGAAGCTTTGGCTGATTCGTTAATGAAACTTTCTCGGGAAGAAGTGCTTGTAAAAGTTATTCACCGCGGAGTTGGAGCAATTTCTGAAGGCGACGTGCTTCTTGCAGCCGCATCAAACGCCATCATTATAGGCTTTCACGTTCGTCCGAACTTAAACGCAAGAAAATTGGCGGAAAATCAAAAAGTTGATATTCGTTTATACAGCATTATTTATGATGCAATCAACGAAGTTAAATTAGCGCTTGAAGGATTACTTGCCCCTGTTATTTCTGAGGAGGTTACAGCTACTGTTGAGATTCGCGAAGTATTCAAAATTTCAAAAATCGGCACCGTTGCCGGTTGCCGTGTACAAGAAGGAAAAATCCAGCGGAATAATAAAGTCAGATTGGTGAGAGACGGAATCGTTATTTTTGAAGGCGATATTTTAACGCTGAAAAGATTTAAGGACGATGTCCGCGATGTTGATGCCGGTTTTGAATGTGGTATCAGTCTTGCAAATTATAACGATTTAAAAGTTGGTGATATTATTGAAGCTTATAAAGTAGTTGAGACAAAAAAGAAATTTGTCTGAACTGGTTTAGGGTTTTAGGCTCTTAGATTCTTGTTAGCGCTAACATGTTAACGATAATTGAATAACGAATAATGAACAAGAAATAATGAATTTCGAAGTGAATGCAAT
>MNVA01000142.1 GCA_001871325.1 Ignavibacteria bacterium CG1_02_37_35 | reverse complement strand
TATGCCGAAAGTTGTTGCTCAGCCGGGAGATAAAAAAGTAAAAATCTCGTGGGAATCCGATTCGGAAAATGCGAAAGATGTGATTACCGGAATCAGTGATTTTGAAGGATATAAAATTTATAGAAGTGATAACCTTGGTAAAACCTGGGGACCGCCGATCACCGACAATTACGGAAATGTAATCGGGTATAAGCCTATAAAAATTTTCGATTTGATTGATGGAATTAAAGGTTCTGATCCCGCTTATAATCAATCGCTTGGCGATGATGTTGGTATTAAACACAGCTTTGTTGATGAAAATCTTATTAACGGTATTGAGTATTGGTATTGCGTAACAGCGTATGATCAGGGTAATCAGCAGGCTGGCGCTTTGGAGCAGTCATATCAATCTTCGCTTGGGCACTCATTATTGCAGCAGAACACGGTTTCCGCTATTCCGGGAGTTGATGCTCAAAATTATAGAGCGCCGGATTATTCACCCGTTTCGGGTACCGAAGGAGCTATTCCTGCTCTTGGAGGAATTTCTCAAGGACTTGTTAAAGTTGATATTGTGAATTCTGTTGCAATAACCGACAACAACTATCTCATTACGTTTGTGGATTCCGCTAAACAAGTTGTTGGCGACAAAACCAATTATGTTCTCGGATTTAATCTGTATCGTGTTTCTCCAACAACGGGTGAAAAAACTTTGCTGCTCGATCATCATCTTTTTTCCGATGAAACCGGCGACAACTTGCCGATTGTTGACGGTTTTAGATTAACGGTACAAAATAGTCCTTCGGGCATTGCAAAAATTGGATGGACAAAAGTAAACGGAGATACTTGTACCTTCGATTGGAGAACCGGACCGGTAGCAAAATATGCGGGACGCCTTGATATTATCCCTGAAACAGTTTATACGGTAGATGATATAAAAATTACTGTTGATACAACGTTGAACGGCGGACTTGAAGCTCAGTGGTATGATTTCTTCACCAATGCTAATCAAAGTACAAAACAGCATATTCCCCTTAAAGTTGAGATCATAAATGATCCGGCTAATCCGGTTGATATAAGTGATAATACGTGGCTGTTTGAATTTGCGATACAAGCGCCGGAAGATTTTAGACAAAATTATTACAGTCCTTTGGGCTGGGATCTTGCTCCTGGCGGGAAAGGATTTACCGCAGGAAGCTCGGGATTTTATGAAAAATATACTGATGTACTTGTTTTTGAAAAGCTGATAATTGACCCGGTAACGCATGACACTACCTATGAAGGTCTGTACTTGAACACAAATAATTTTCCTGATAATTACATAAACGCCAACGGCGATTCGGTTCATAAAAAAGCAATTGCACCCTCACAAGGTGATGAGTTTAGCATCATTACATACAAACCGTTTAGAAAAGAAATTTCGTACGAATTTTCTACGAAAAAAAGTGTTTATTCTAATACGAATGAAGTTGATCTGAAGAAGATCCGGGTTGTTCCCGATCCTTACATTATTTCGAATGTGTGGGAGACCGAACAATTCGGTAAAAAGTTGATGTTCAATCATTTACCAAATCAATGTAAAATTTCAATCTTTACTATGGCAGGCGACCACGTTGCCGATATAGATCATAGCAATAATTTAGGCTATGAATATTGGGATATGCGGTCATACAACGATCAATTTATAGCGTACGGGTTATATGTGTATGTTGTCTCAATGCCGGACGGACAGAAAAAGGTTGGCAAATTCTTGGTTATTAAATAATAAATCCCAAGCCTTTGGAGAAAAAGTAATGAAAAGATTAGCAATAGTATTAATGATCATTTCTCTTCCGATAAGCAGTTATTGCGGGGGATTTTCAAAAGTCGGAACGGCGGCAGCGCAATTCCTTAAAATTAGCGCCGGAGCCAGACCTATGAGCATGGGCGAAACATTTGTTGCAGTTGCCAACGATGTAAATACGTTGTACTGGAACCCCGCCGGCATTACGAACATTGATAAAATCAGTGTCGGCGCAAGCCATACGCAATGGTTCGCGGAGATTTTTCACAACTACGCCGGAATGGTTATTCCTTTAAGCGAAAGTGACGGCTTGGGGATAAGTGTGCAATCGTTATCTACAAACGAGCAGGAAGTTACGACCGTTGAAAAACCTGACGGCGCCGGAGTTTATTACAGCGTGAACAATGTTGCTATCGGACTTTCATACGCAAGAAAACTTACCGATATGTTTTCTGTGGGTGTAACGGCAAAATATATTCAGGAAGATTTGTTCAACGAAAGTGCGAATACGTTTGCTTTAGATATCGGCACCTACTTAAAAACCGGGTATCATAATCTCGTCATCGCCATGTGCGTTTCAAATTTTGGCGGCAACATGCAGCTTGAAGGCAGGGATTTAATTCAGCTTGCAGATATCAACAAAAACATTTCCGGTGAATATAATCCCGATGCAAGATTAAAAACCGAACCATATTCATTACCGCTTAATTTTCGTGTTGGGCTATCAATGGATTTATTCGGCGGCAGCGATCCAATCTTCAGCACCGGCGAACATCGATGGACAGTTGCACTCGACGGAAATCATCCGAACGACAATGTTGAGCGCGTGAATTTCGGCAGTGAATATTCATGGGATGAAACCGTTTTCGCGCGAGTTGGTTATAAATTTAACTACGATGTTGAAAACTGGACTTTTGGAGCAGGCGTAAAATTAAATTTGGGCGGGCAAGGGATTGGTGTTGATTACGCTTTAGTTGATTACAAGGATTTGGGAAAAGTTTCCCGTATTTCAATTGAATTGGGATTTTAATTTCTTAGTGTAACTAAGTGTCTTAGTGCCGTAACATTAAAGTGCAATATTTGGCAGAATAGTAATGAGACAAATAAAGCAATAGAATGACTGAATGAAGATGAATGGATGAATGTTTTTCATTCAACCATGCAATTATTCAAACATTCAGCCCAAATTATTTGGCATTTATTTTTTTGATTCCCGGTTTATCCCGCTTATTGCGGGGTTTATCCGGGGTAGGGTAGAGGTTTTTCACAACAGAGACACGAAGGGCACAGAGAAACTCTTTGAAAATATTTTTCTTTGGGGAACTATTAATTATTAAAACTTTGGAGTATTTCAAAATGAAAAGAATAAATTTTACACGACTCTCTATTATTACGTTAATATTTGTTGCTTTACTCGTTCATGATCTTCCCGCACAGGAAAAAGTTCTGGCTGAAGAACAGGGAACAATGACTCTTCCGAAAGGAGTTTCAATTTACCTGCTCGATAACGGGATGCAGGTGCTGTTAATTGAAAATCCGGCGCTGCCGATGGTTGGCGCAAACTTGATTATCAAAGTCGGTTCGGCGTACGAATCATTTTCAACAAGCGGAATGAGCCATATGCTGGAACACCTTCTGTTCAACGGAACTACGACCAGGGAGCAAAAACAATTGTACGACGATGTAGATATGATCGGAGGCTACAATAACGCGAGTACAACGGAATTCTACACAAATTTTATGATGGTAACCCCGTCAGATAATATTAAAAAAGGAATGGAAATTCAGGCTGATATGCTCTTCCATTCAACACTGCCTAATGAAAAGTTCGAAAAAGAAAAAGGTATTGTGCTCGAAGAAATTTCTAAAAGTCTTGTTAATCCCGGTGAGCAATCAGAACGGAATACTCTTTCGATTCTTTACAGCGGGCATGCCCTTTCACTTCCGACGCTCGGAACCTATTCCACTATTCAATCTATGAAGCGCGATGATGTTCATGCATTTTATAAAAATTATTACGTCTCCAATAACATGATCTTGAGTGTTATCGGAAATTTTCAAACCAAACCGATGCTTGCAATGATCAAAGGTATTTATGGTAAAGCAAATCCCGGGCAGGTTAATTACGATCTGAATCCGCAATTGGCAACCGGGTTTCAAGTTCCTAAAGTATCCGCTAATGAAACCGATCAAATTTATTACCGTTTCTATGACGGCGAAGAAAAATTTATACAGTTGTTTTATCGAATTCCGCAAGTAGGTTCAAAGGAATATTTTGATTTGATGGGAATAGTACTCAATAAAAGCAAAGACGAAATTCAGTCAGCGATGAAAACGGAATTCGGGAAGAAGATAAAATCGGTAAATCTTAGTACAAGGCTATCTCCTCTCAAAAACTATCTTGAAGCAACGATACTACTCGAGGAAGATATTGATTTGAACGCAGTTGCTAAATCTCTCTCTGCAAAATTAGCGGGCTTGAGTTTCGCAATTTCTACTGAAACCGTGCAATACGAAGCGACCAAAGCACGCACGGAGTTCGTAAGAAATATCGAGAAACCTCACATGTTTGGAATCTATAACTCAAGCGCAATAGTGCTTGATGGGATTGAAACTGTGCTCGCTTCTTTCAGCGGAAATGTATATTATCCGGCGTCCAAAGAGTTGGAATCGTTGAAGATTACGTCGCTGCCATTAATTATTGTTCAAACTCCTTCAACCAAGAAAGAGAACGAAAATACCGGGGTTGTAAATAATGTAAAACAGTTTAAAGACGAAACAGCCGGAAAAAATCTAATCGTTGTGCAAAATGAAGTGAGCAATCTCCTTGCAATTCATTATTTAGTAAAACATAAAGCGGTGTATGAATCAAAGTACGGAAAAGATGCAGCAAAAATTCTTCACGATTGTTTGGATCAGCGTTTAAAATCGCCGGATAATAAAAAACTTAGTAGTCAATTTGGATTTACGTTTACCGTAAACGATAACCCGATGATCCCTATGGACGATATTTATCTGCATCCTGATTTTGGTTATATCAGGGTTGAAGGACTCGCCGACGATCTTTCGGGCGCTATAAATTATATGAATAATGCGCTTAAAGATTTTACGCCTACTGAAGAAGAGTTTAATAAATCAGTTGAGAAATTCAAGAACACGCATATGATGATGATGGGAGGGGATAAACCGAAAAAAGTTTTTGATGCAGAGTACAAGAAAATGGTGTATGAGCCAAATAAGTTTACTCAAGATCAACCGGCGCTAACGTTTGAAAATCTTTTAGCTTTTACGAAAGAATATTTTCAGCCGTCAAATATGATTATTTCGGTTGTTTCTCCAGGCAGCCCCGACACGATAAATACTCTTTTCAGTTCGATGAATTTTACGGCAATTAAAGATGAACCCGCGGCAGTTACAACAATATTACAAACGAGAACAAAGCCGGAAACGATTGATAAACCCGGTGGTGGAGAACGTTCTTATCTTTTTTATGGCTTCGAAAGTGAAATTGATCCGAAAGATGCACCCGCTGTTCAAGCGCTCTCACTAATTCTGTCAGACAATATCGTTTTTGATATCCGCGAGAAACAGGGTATGGCTTATCACATGAGCGCGGGGATTGAAGTAGTAAAAAACAGAGCTCTTTTCTATATCAACCAGGGAACGCGTCCGCAGAATGTTGACAAACTCGTGCCTCAATATCCCGGGTTCTTTGGAAAAAAAGCGGCTGATACGCTCACTCAAAATATTGTTGAGAAATCAATTAATATGTATCTGGGCAGAATGATGTTCAGAAGACTTTCGAGCATTAACCAGGCGTTCTATCTCGGAAGTTCGGCATATCTTTTTAATGATTATAATTATGATAAAAATTTTCTCGATGCTCTCAAAAAAGTTAAACTTGAAGATGTTAAAGCGGCGGCAAAAAAGTATATGATCATTAAAAATTCGATGACCTTGATCGTAAGATAAAGGATCGCCGGATATACATAGTTGGCTAAAATATTCTGCGCAAAATGAGAAGAATATTTGCTAAGTAGAAAATAGTTAAGCGCCTGGATGAATGAAAGTGAATGGATGAATGTATTTCATTCAGTCATGCAACCATTCAGTCATTCGATGATTACAAATTATTTAGTTCTGGCTCTGCCAGGTTATGGATTAAGAAAAAAGTATAAAGCTGTAATGAATTTTAATTGGAGAAAATAATGTTTAAAAGAATTCTTTTTTTGTTCGTCACGATTTCGGTATGCACCGCATCGTTTGCCGGTTCAACGGTACATCATAAATTATCGGTAAATGTTGATCCGGTAAAGCATTTTGTAGATGCCGTTGATCAAATCACCATTCCCGCAGATCAAGTGAAACCTAATATGACGTTCATTCTTAACAGCGACTTGACGGTCTCTTCTTTAACTCCCGGTGTTACAATTAAATTGGAAGAAAGCGGTGTAAAAGTTGAAGATTTAGGAATGGATCGTGAGGACCTTGACCTCTCATCAGAATTTAAACAGAATAAATACTCGATTAATTTTGTCACCGAATCAAAAGGTGATGTAACATTTACGTTGAAATTCAGCGGAATGATAAACTATCCAATCAAACAAATTGGTGAAGAATATGCAAGAGGATTCAGTCAAACACCCGGCATCATTGATGAAAAGGGAGCTTACCTCGGAGGCTCTACCTATTGGGTCCCCTGGTTTAATGAAAATTGGATCAGCTTTGAATTAACGACAACAATGCCGAAAGGTTGGAGTGTTGTAAGTCAAGGGAAAAGAACGTTTAACGAATTAAAGAACAACGAACAGACAAGCACCTGGAATTCTCCAGATCCGATGGAAGAAATTTATTTGATCGCTGCAAAGTTTAATGAATATTCAAAATCAGCCGGAGCGGTTGATGTTATGGCTTTTCTCCGCACACCGGATGAAACACTTGCGAACAAATATTTAGAAACTACCGCGCAGTATTTGGAGATGTACCGCAAACTTATCGGAACTTATCCTTTTACAAAATTTGCTTTGGTTGAAAATTTTTGGGAAACGGGATACGGAATGCCGTCGTTCACACTTCTCGGTGAACAAATAATAAGATTCCCTTTCATACTTCATTCATCATATCCCCACGAACTTCTTCATAATTATTGGGGCAACAGCGTTTATATTGATTTTAAAAAAGGAAATTGGTGTGAAGGTTTAACAGCGTATATGGCGGATCATCTCATCGCAGAACAACGGGGACAGGCGGATGAATACCGCAGGACCACATTGCAAAAATATACAGACTATGTAAATCCGTCGAACGATTTTCCTCTCAATAAATTTATTTCAAGAACCAATCCTTCATCGGAAGCGGTTGGTTACGGCAAAAGCTCAATGTTCTGGAATATGCTTCGTGAGTCGGTCGGCGATGAATTGTTTGTTAAAGGATTTCAGAAATTCTATCGGGATAATAAATTTAATGCCGCTTCTTTCGATGATATTCGCGCTTCGTTCGAAAGTGTTTCCGGCAAAGATTTGAAATCTTTTTTTAGTGAATGGGTTGATAAAAAAGGGGCGCCGGAATTAAGCGTTTCAAACGTGAAATGTGTCAAGAAGAAGAATGAATATCTTCTTCAATTCACACTGAAGCAGCTGCAAAAAGAAGATGCCTTTGCTCTTGATGTTCCCGTTGCTATTTCTTTTGCTAAAAATGTGGTGGTTGAAAAAGTAGCAATGACAGGCAAAGAACAGAATTGTGCATTCACCTTTAAAGAAAATCCCCGTTTGGTACAGGTTGATCCGCAGTTCAATTTATTTAGAAAACTTAACTATAACGAAATCCCTCCGTCGCTTTCAAAAATTTTCGGAGCGGAAGATTTGCTGATCCTTCTTCCCTTAAGAGCTGCAAAAGAAAAACTTGAATCTTACCGGGCTTTAGCAAAAATCTGGTCGGAGGATAAAACTAAAAAGATCGAAGTTTCGCTTGATAGCAAATACGACAAACTTCCTGTTAACAAAAATATTTGGATTTTCGGTGCAGACAATAAATTCACCGGGGTAATTAAAAATAGTTTGAAAGATTATAACAGCGAAATAAAAAATGACGCGGTTACTCTGGGCAAAACTTCTTTCCCTGTCGCTAATAATAGTTTTATTGTTTCGGTTCGTCACCCGAATAATCCCGATAATGTTCTTGTTTATCTTTCAACTGAAAACAAAGAAGCAGTTCCCGGACTTGCCAGAAAATTGCCTCACTACGGCAAATACAGCTACCTTGTTTTTGAAGGAGATGAGCCGGCTAATATTGGAAAAGGTGAATGGAGTTCTGTTAATTCTCCTTTAACTGCAAAAGTTATAACCCACGGAGAAAAAAGCAGTAGTGATGTTCTTCCTGAATTACCAAGACGGAAAGCGCTGGCGATGTTGACTCCGGTTTTTTCATCCGAAAGAATGTTAAAGACAGTTCAATATCTGGCAGGCGATGAATTAGCCGGTAGAGCTCCCGGCTCAACCGGGATGAACAGTGCGATTGATTTCATTGTAGAAAAATTCAAAAGTGCCGGACTACTGCCCGGTGCAGATGACGGAACGTATTTTCAATCCTGGGAGGAAGTTGTTGACGCAAATGGGAAGAAAGCTTCAGTTAAAAATATTATCGGAATAATTCCAGGAACAAATCCTGATCTGAAAGATGAATCGGTTGTTATCTGTGCACATTACGATCATCTCGGATTAGGCTGGCCCGGCGCAAACAAAGGGAACGAAGGGAAGATTCATCCCGGCGCCGATGATAATGCGAGCGGTGTTTCCGTTATGCTCGAACTTGCAGAATTGCTTGGAAAAAATTTAAAGCCGCAGAGGTCGGTAATCTTTGTTGCCTTCGCTTCGGAAGAAAGCGGGCTGCGCGGATCAAAATATTATGTGCGGAACATGAAACGTTTTCCTGCAAAAAAAGTTATCGGTGTGCTGAACTTTGATACGGTTGGAAGATTGGGCAATGGAAAATTATTAGTGCTCGGCGCTGCAACGGCTCGTGAATGGCGGTTCATCTTCATGGGCGCAAGTTACGTTACCGGTGTTGAAACTGAAATGGTAACTCAAGAACTTGACGCAAGCGATCAAAGAAGTTTTCTGGAAGTCGGCGTTCCCGGCGTTCAATTCTTCTCAGGCGCAAATGCTGACTATCATAAACCATCAGACACACCTGATAAAATTGACGGAGCCGGATTAATTAAAGTTGCAGCGATTGCACAAGAAGCTCTACTATATCTTGCAGACAGGAAAGAACCTCTCTCGTTCCAGGGGCAGGCAGTAAGCGAAGTTAAAAAACTGCAAGCGGCTCCTGCAGGTGAAAGAAGAGTTTCTACAGGAAGCGTGCCCGATTTTACTTTTTCAGGTGAAGGTGTAAAAATAGCTGATCTCTCTCCTGATTCTCCCGCAGCTAAAGCAGGATTACAGAAAGGTGACATAATAGTAAAATTAGGGCAATTCAAAGTTACCAACTTGCGCGAATATTCGGACGCGTTAAAAAGTTTTCAGCCGGGTAATATTGTTGATGTTCTCTTTTTACGCGATGGGAAAGAGATCAACGCAAAACTTGAATTAATGGCGAAATAAAAAAATAAACAACATTAAAAATCTATTGAGGAATTTATAATGAAAATCTTTTTTCTAACTACTAAAGCTCTATCTATAACGAGACTTTTCTTTACGATAAGCATTCTTTTTTGTTTTTCGGCAACGCAGAATTACGGACAAATACAAGAACAAAAAGAATTGAAAGTTTGGTCAATCCCCAACATTCACGAAGGAGCAGAATTTTATTTTTCTCCTGACGGGAAGAGTATGATAGGCAATGCTAAAATGAAAGACGATCCCGTTCATCAAGTTTACACTTTTAATATTGATGGAACCAACATTTTGCGTATTAACGATAAAGGTGAAGACGCTTGTTCATTTTATTTCCCGGATGGAAAACATCTTCTTTATACTTCAACAAAAGACAATCTCGAAATGCCGAAAGGAAATTATTCCGATCCGAAAAATTATCCGCAAGGGGCTGAACTCTATGCATGCGACCTCGACGGCAGCAACGTGAAAAGGTTAACCGACAATAAAGTTTATGACGCAGAAGTTTCCGTTTCTCCCGACGGAAAGTGGATTTTATTCAGCCGTCAAATAGATGGCAAATTAGATTTATGGAAAATGAAACCCGATGGAAGCGAGCAGCAACAAATCACTTTTACCCCTGAATGGCAGGAAGGCGGTTCATTTTTTATTGATAGTGAAACAATTATTTGCCGTGCATGGGATATAAAAGATGAGGCGCAGCGCGGAATGCCGATGAGTATTTTTACCATGAACGCTGACGGTTCGAATAGAAAACGAATTACAAACGACAGCGGTACAAACTGGGCTCCGCACCCGGCACCGGATAGAGATCATTTTGTCTTCGTAAAAGTTCTTCCCCAGCATAATTATGAAATTTTTTTGATGAGTTTAAAAACAGGTGAACAAACTCGTCTAACTTACAACGATGCTTTTGATGGATTCCCGGTTATTTCTCCCGATGGAAATTTGTTATCATTCGACTCAAACCGGGACGCTAAAAATGGAGACAGAAAACTGAGTCCTTACATGATGGATATTTCGTCGTTACATCTTGGGGTAAAGAAATAATTAATCAAATCAAAAAATCGGGAAATTCGAAAGGACGTTTTCAGTTTATGAAACCAAGCTGTTGTTTGTTATCGTTTTTGTGCTTTTCTATCATCACAACTTGCTCTGCTCAAACCGAACACACTCGGCAAAACGGGAATGAAGATTCTCGTCATTCTGTTTTTGGTCCGCCAATGCCGGCACTCTGGGAATTTCAATTATCTAATCTAAAAGAGGACGGGCAGAATATTTCGTCATTCAATTTTTATAAGAAAGATCAGCGGAACAAAACTCTTTTCTTTAAGATAGCAAATAATAATCTGAACAACAGAAATGAAATGCGTGTAAAAGAAATTACAGGCGGCGCAGTTCTTTTTCCTATCAATGATGATGATCACCTTCAACTTGATATTGGCGGCACTTACGACGTAATGAAAGATACCTCGTTACCGGGCAAAGCTTTTTATTCGCGAATTACTTTTCGACCGCAATCAAATCTTTGGTTTCGTTTTGGTTCGGAATATTTCGATGGGTATACTTTCGGCAGCCGTTCCCCGTATCGCAGCACCATTCTTAATTCAAATTATTTTGTTGGTAAAGTTGTGGTGAGTTCGTTTTCGCTTATTGGATTAGTTGGGAAAGGGAAAATTGATAACCAGATGAATACCCGTTACGGTTTTGCGGGAATTGTTGAAGGTCCTTTTAACCTATTTGTTTTGGGAGGATATATTAAAAGCACACAGCAAAAAGAGAATGTCCGGACGCTTGCAATCGGCAGATGGGCTCCGTTCCGCCCGGATGGATTACCAAGTTCGATTTTTATTTGGAAACATAAAGAGAGTTATGATTTTCAACTTGGCGGACTTTTCTGGGGACAAAAAAATCTTTTTGTGCATCCCGCGGCAGTTGGCATGAGTCAAGGCATGTTCATTAGCAGTACGGCGTTAAGAGAAAACAGTGAGCTGCGGCAAGGACAACTGATGAGTATAACCGATGATTACCGGAACGCTGATATAACTTTGTTTTATGTGTACCTTGACCAGGCTATTCAAATGGGTCCCGGTAAATTAAATCATGTTGGATTTAGAGCGATAGAGTTATTTAAAGTATTTGATGAAGCAAGATTTTCTATTCTTTCTAAACCTGTAATCGGCGTCTTTTATAATGAAGAGACGAACCCGGAATTCAATATGGTCACCCGCAACTTTGTTGATCAACAAAATTCATTTTTTTCATTCCAAGCCGGCATAACTATTCAAGAGAGTTTCATTCTCAATGTGATTAATGTTCCGCAAAAATCGGAATGGACGGTTGCTCTTTCCTTTGTTTACATGGTTGATAGAAACAATGAAACCCGCTGAGCAAGAAAGATTATTTAGAAAACTTCCAACTGCAAATTACACCCGGATGATTTTAATCGAAATGAGTTATTTTAACAATCGAATTCTCGCATAATCAAGCAACGCTCCGTTTATTTCTCCATTCATATTATCATCTGAATTTCTAAATGTCAGGGTAAAGGTGTGTTCGCCCTTTGTAAGATAAACCTGGACAGAATTGCTAAAGTTAAAAACATTCCAACTGTTCTCACCGAACTGGGGCATCACGATGGCGCCTGCAAATTGGGTATCAACCATTAATGAACGGATTGCGCATTTGTTATCTGTATTGATTGGTCCATTCCCGTTTGCGTAGCGGTAATCAATGGTATAAAGACCTTCTTTTTCAGTTGTAAAAGGGAAAGTTATATCGCTGTGATGCTTTTCAATTTTTGCATAACCTTTGCCGGAGTAATTTGGATATTTATTCTCGTAAGTTGAAACGTAATCTTCCATTTCAATAATTTTTTCTTCGCGTCTCACAGTAACCGGTTCACTTAAAAAAGATGCAACACTATTTTTATCAATCGTTTTAACTTGATATGCTTCAAGGGAATATTTTTGTGAGCAAGTAAAAATATTCTTTTTAGTCGAAGCGAATTTTTCTCCGTTTTTGTAAACAATGTATTGAACTGCTCCGGGAATTCTCTCCCAACTCAATTGCCCATTGGTTAATTTTATTTTTGGAGTTTCCGGCGCGTACTCATTCTTAACGAGATTGAATTTTGACTTCGCAGTTTTCCCACTCATTACAATTTCAATTGTATGTTTCCCTTCAAGTGAAGTTTGAATAAAATTATCTTTCAAAACTTTTCCATCGAGTTTAAATGTTTTAATCCCATCGCCAAAGCCTTTAACGGAAATAGTTAAAACTGAATTTCTGTATTTGAAGTTGGAAAGAGCCCTTACACCTGAAAAGTTTTTTGGAATGAAGGGAGTGAAAATAAGTTTATCCGGCTCAAATTGCATCCCGAAAAATACTCTGTACGTCATCGCTAAATTTCCGGCAACGCTCCACAACTGCCGGTTGGAATTAATTTGCGTACCCACATAATCGCCCGATGTTGCGACAAAATTTTCTTTGTTCGAAAGGAATAACGCCGCAGCACGGTAAATGGAAGCAAGACCGTGTTCGACAGATTTTTCATTTTTAACTTTTGCCGACGCCATCGTCCAATAGGCTTGAACAAAAGCCCAAACCGCATCGTTGTGGTACGGTGGGATGTTTGGCGTTTGAGGATAAACGCACGGAATTCCAAATTTTGTAACGGGAGTATTTGCAACAATTTCTTTTTGCCGTTTCGAATCCGGAATTTCAAACAGCACGCTCAACGCTTCACCGAGCGCTTCAGACTTGGGCGAAAGCGATTGATAATTCCTTCCGTATAAATATTGTCCAAAATATTTTTTCTCCGGTATCCACATCAGTTTATTCATCCCCTCTTGAATTCCTTCAGCCGCAGAAATGAATCTGGAAGCGTCCTCTTCCAGTTTGAAAGCGTCCTCATCCAGTTCGGAATCATCCTCATCTAATTCAGAAACGTATTCATCTAATCCAGAAACATCCTCATCTAATTCAGAAACCATTGCCGCTAAAATATTATAGGTTTGAAAATGTACCGCATTCGTTCCAAGATTTTTTGACTTATAAATATCATTCGGATCCATCCAAAGCGGATAGGTTTGTTCGCGCCAATCCAGGAAAGAAGATTCGCCGTTGAACAATCCGGTTTGTTTATCTCGTACGGTTTCCAAATCTGCAAGCGCGGAATTTTTAATGATTGAAAAACTTTTTCGCAGCCAATCTTTATCGCCGGTAACTTTATAAATTTCCCATGCAGCCAACGCCCACGTCATTCTATCGGAAGAAACAGGCCAAGCGCCGCCGGTTCCGGTATCTTGAATAATTTTTCCGTTCTTAATTTTTGCCAACAAACTCGTTTTAGCGGCATCGGGATTGATGATCGCAAAGGCAAGATGAATTGAATAACTAATATCGCGCGTCCATACTCCTGGCCATTTTTCGCCAGCCATAAAAGCGCCGTCTTCGCGGATGTCTAAAAGCATTTCTTCGATCGCTTGGTTGTAAAGCGCATCAAGCAAAACTGAAGATGATTGTAATTGAGGATACGATGAAATATCTTTTGTCAATTTCCATTGAGTTGATAGTTTATCTTCATCTGAAGCAGAAATATCTTTTTTAATGAGAAGTTTTATTTCGTAGATGCCGTCGTTGTTTTCATCTTTTAATTGAAACTGCTTTTTTGTACCGAGCGTTTGAAAATCCCACGAAAGAGGAGAGATGTTTCCGGCAACGAAAACTCCGGCAAAATCTTTCGCTAAAAATTTTTCACTGTTGAACAATTCAAAATAGTTTTTCTCTTTGAACTCTTTGAGCACCTGCCGCATATCAACGCGTAGGGTCAATTCAACATCGTCATTTAGATATTCGGTTTGTTCATTAACGGCTAAAGTATCGGCTACACCAAAGACAATAATTGGCGAGATCATTCTTCCCTTCACCGGTTTGAGTGTAAGTTGATGATTTTGCGCAAAACCACGCTCGTTATCCAATCCATTTAAACTGAATTTAAATTCCAATTTATTTTGCG
>MNVA01000079.1 GCA_001871325.1 Ignavibacteria bacterium CG1_02_37_35 | reverse complement strand
CTTCCGTTTGCAGTTTTTCTTTTTCTTGTTTCCGTTGTGTTAGCCCGGATCGTTCCGGTGTTTATTCTACCGCTCTTTTATAAAATCGTTCCGCTTGAAAATGAAGAATTAAAAAATCGAATTGTTCGTCTTGCGGAAATTGCTCATATTAAAGTTGAAAATGTTTTTACCTTCAACATGAGCAAAACAACGAAAAAGGCGAACGCTGCATTTACCGGGATAGGAAAATCCAAACGCGTTTTACTTGGGGACACGCTGCTTGAAAATTATTCTCTTGATGAAGTTGAGACCGTCCTTGCGCACGAATTCGGGCATTACAAAAAGAAGCACATAATAAAAAATATTTTGCTCGGAACATTTTTTAGTTTTTTTACTTTGTTTTTAATCGCAAAACTTTATTCACTTTCACTTTCATATTTTCATGTTGAAAAACTTACCCAGATATCTGCTTTGCCGGTATTGGCTCTCTGGGGGATGCTTGTTTCATTGTTGATTCAGCCGTTTTCAAATATTGTTTCCAGAAAATTTGAATATCAAGCTGATGCCTTTGCAATTGAATCCACCGGGAAACACGAAGCATTTTTGCGGACACTTGATAAATTAACCGAACAGAATCTTGGTGATAAAGAACCCCACCCTTTTGTTGAATGGTTTTTTTATAGCCACCCGTCAATTAACAAAAGAAAAAATGCAATTCTTTCATTTGTAAAAAACAATATCGAGAACCCATGATCACTTATCTAAAATTATTTTTTGTAGTATTACATCTCATTTTCTGTTCAACTTTAGCGCTTATTAGCGCAATAGTTGACAGGTCTCATAAATCGTATTTTTGGGTATCAAGACTTTTGTCGAACGGTGGACTCTTCTTAGCCGGAATAAAACTCACGACAAGCGGGTTGGAAAATTTTGACAGATCAAATCCATATGTTTATGTCTCCAATCATTCCAGCATGTTTGATATCTTAGCTTTACAGGCTTCTTTTCCGGATCATGCCGTAATGATTTTCAAAAAAGAGCTGGCAAAAATTCCCATCTTCGGTTGGGCGCTGCAATTAGGTCCCTACATTGTTATTGATAGACAAAAAGCCGACAGGGCAATGGAAAGTTTGGATCGCGCGAAACAAACAATTATAAATGAAGGTATCTCGGTATTAGTCTTCGCTGAAGGAACACGAAGCAAAAGCGGTGAAGTAATGCCGTTTAAGCGGGGGGCTTTTTATTTAGCCGCACGCGTTGGCTATCCAATCATTCCCGTTTCAATAAGCGGAACCGCGGCAATTATGCCGAAAGGAAAGCTTCGCATTAATCCGGGAACAATTCATGTCCATTATGATAAGCCAATTATTACGGAAAATATGAATGGAAGGCAGAGTGAAAAAGATTTGATGGAGCAAGTAAGACAAATTATTATTGCAAATAAAAAGGATTAACCGATGGCAGTTACTAAGCAAGAAGTTGAAAAAATAGCTGAACTGGCTCGTCTTGAATTTAACGAAAATGAAATTGAAAATTTAACAAAAGATATGAACCAGATTCTTCATCACATGGATAAGTTGAATGAACTTGATACTTCAAACTTTGAGCCTCTTTCTCATCCGGTTGAAGTAAAAAATGTTTTTCGTGAAGATGAATTGAAACCTTCAACCAAAAGAGAAGACGCATTGAAAAACGCTCCCGATAAAGATGAAGAATTTTTCAAAGTGCCAAAGGTAATTGGATAAAATGATTGTTGGTATTATCCCGGCGCGTTTCGCGTCATCAAGATTATATGGGAAACCGCTTGCTATGATTGGCGATAAACCGATGATTCAGCACACGTTTGAGTCGGCTTCAAAATCAAATTTACTGCACAAAATAATTATTGCCGCAGATGACGAACGGGTTGTAGGGGCTGCCAAATCGTTTGGCGCTGAAGTTATGATCACTCCGAAAGAAATTGCGACCGGCTCGGATCGAATTGCATTTGTCGCGAAAAAAATTCCATCCGCTGAGATAATCGTTAATATTCAAGGCGACGAACCATTTATTCCGGCACGAATGATTGACGAAGCCATCGAGCCTTTATTGTTCGATCAGGAAATTATGGTCTCAACTCTTGCCAAGAGAATTACGTCACTCTCAGAATTGAAGTCCTCATCGGTTGTTAAAGTTGTCTTCGACTATCAGAGTTTTGCGTTATATTTTTCGCGCTCTCCGATTCCGTTTGTGCGTGATGCAGCAACACTTGCAGAAGGACTAAAGATGGTGAATATTTTCAAACATGTCGGTTTGTATGTTTACAGAAGAAGCGCTTTGCTAAAGTTTACTTCATTACAACCAACAGATTTGGAGCAGACTGAAAAACTTGAACAATTACGGATGCTGGAAAACGGTATTAAAATTAAAGTAGTGGAGACTGAGTTCGATAGTTATTCCGTTGATACTCATGAAGATTTAGAACATGCGAAAGCATTTTACAAAAAATATCTAAAGAAAAAAGAAAAGTGATAACGCAAATTATTCCCAAAAGAATTTTGTTAGCGAATATCCCGACCCCAATTCAAAAAATTTCATTCGAAGGAAAAACATTTTTTATGAAGAGGGATGACTTTACCGGAATAGAAACTTCGGGAAATAAAATTCGCAAACTTGAGTATCTCCTTTATCAAGCAAAAAAAGAAAAAGCCGGTTACGTTTTTACCTGCGGCGGAGAACAGTCGAACCACGCACGTGCAACAGCTTTTGCCTCAGCTTCATTGGGAATGAAAAGCAGATTATTCCTCTGGGGGAAAAATTCTGATAATGCTGATGGAAATCTTTTTCTCGATAAAGTTCTCGGTTGTGAGTTCCGGTTTCTTTCTAAAAATGAATTTGGAAATGCAAACAAAATTATGGCGGAAGAAAAATTAATATTGGAGAAAAAAGGGGAGAAGGTTTTTGTTATTCCCGAAGGCGGTTCTTCTCCTCTTGGAATTTGGGGATATATTCATGCGATAGAAGAAATGCAAGCTCAAAATATTTTCAAAAAATGTAATGCAATAATTACAGCCTCCGGTTCTGGTGGAACGACAGCGGGACTGTTAGTTGGCGCGCTTCTTTTTAAATCAGACCTTAAAATCTTTGCCGTAAACGTTCTGTATCCCAAAGATGAAATTAAAAACAAAATTTTATCTCTCGCAGAACAAACAATAAAAGAATTTCGTTTACCGGTAAAACTTGACGAGAAACGATTAGAGATTTTAGACGGCTATTCGAAAGAAGGCTACAAACATATAACCAATGATAAACTTTCGCTTATAAAAAAGTTCGCCCGTTCTACGGGAATAATTTTAGATCCGGCATATACCGGGAAAGCATTTAAGGCGTATTACGATAATTTTTTATCCGCGAGGACACCCAAAACATTATTTATTCATACCGGCGGTTTGTATGGAGTTTTTTCTAAAAGGAAGAAATATTTGTTAAATTATGACGAGTAAATTTGATCGTTATGCAATGTATCTTTTGTGATATTGTCAAAAAGAGATCTAAAGCAGAAATTCTGTTTGAAGATGATAGTATCATTTCCTTTCTCGATATTAATCCCTTCAATGTTGGACATTCGCTCGTCATCCCCAAAACACATTATGAAAATTTTCTTGAACTTCCCCCTGATCTTTTTGGAGGAATATTATCGGTTGTTCAGCGTCTTGCAATTGGAGTGATTAACGGGCTTCAAGCGGACGGGTATAACATATTATCAAACAACGGAAGGGCAGCAGGGCAGTCGGTTTTTCATTGTCATTTTCATCTTATTCCGCGTTTTAACACAGACGGGTACAAATTTAAAATGGATTTGAAAAAATATGGCAACGGTGAAATGAACATGATCGCGGAAAAAATTAAATCAGCTATTAATAACCTGGCATAGCCAGGGCTCAATGGTGTTAGAAATGAATGATTGAGTGATTGCATGGTTGAATGGAAATCAATTCAACTTAAAATAATTTGAAGTATTGACCATTCATCCTTTCAATTTCATTCATCCATACTGTTAGGTTATTTAGTCTTTAAAATATTTATACTATTTTAAAATGAATTTTATGATTAGTTATTTATTTAATCGGAGTTTATTCTATGGAAAGAAAAATCAGAGTGTTAATTGCAAAAGCCGGACTTGACGGTCACGACCGCGGAGCAAAAGTAATTGCCGCCGCATTGCGCGATGCCGGAATGGAAGTTATTTACACCGGTCTGCGGCAGACTCCCGAAATGATAGTTGAAGCCGCTTTGCAAGAAGATGTTGATGCTATCGGCATTTCGATTCTTTCAGGCGCTCACATGACGATCTTTCCGAAAATTCTTACTTTGATGAAAGAAAAGGGAATGGACGATGTCCTTTTAACCGGCGGTGGGATTATTCCCGAAGAAGATATCAAGAAATTAAAAGAACTCGGCGTTGGCGAGTTGTTTACTCCCGGAGCGACAACTACCGCAACGATAGATTACATAAAAGATTGGGTTGCTAAAAATCCAAGATTGTAAATTTAATTGGGAGGTTCTATGAAAAATGTGTTTGTGCTTTTTTCAGTTTTTGTTCTTTCGTGTTCACTTATTGCTCAACCGGTATTTAAGAAGCAAATTTCTTTTCTTGATTTCAATGTGCGGAATCCTTCGTTTATTGAAACTGGTGATTATGGATTTTATCCATATTGGTTTGGATCTGCCAACGCCCTTCTTTTTGAAGGATATAAAGATCCAGTTCACCCACAAATCTTCACATTAAAATATGATCTTGAAAACGATTCTTTTTATACCCCTACCCAAATAACTTTTTCTAAGGGAAGTTGTATTAATCCTTGTGGTGTATTTGCACCAATTGGAAATATTTCGGAAATGGACAGAGTAATTTGGCAGACAAACGAAAATGGGAATTGGGATATTGCTTATGGTGAATTGTTCGGAGATACTTTACGAAATGTTCGTTTTATTGCGGGAGATTCTCTTTTTGATGAAATCAATCCCAAATCAGTGGTTCAGGATGGTGGATTTGGTTTTGACTTTGGGATTACATATGAAAAAGAGGGCTCGGTTTATTTGTATTATGAAGTTGATACGCTGAAGGTGTCTGAAAAAATATTTGATGCTTCTGGTATAGATTCATATGAGTATAGCAGAGCTTCGGGTGTGCTTTCAGTCGGATATGAAGGTAAAAATTATTTTGGAATAATTACGGCGGTAAAGAAATTTCAAAATAATGACAGCAGAGCCGTTTATAAAATTAAGTCTTCAAGCACCAGTAATTGGAGTGACGAAAAATTTATATACGATTCGGCTACGACGACTACAGCTGCGAAAGCAATACAAGGTTGGGGTCAATATATGGTATCCTTCGAAACAATTATTGAAGGTAAAAGAACATTGAAATATTTCCCTTACTCCGCAGATTTGGGACGCCCGGAGTCAGCCGAAAATATTTCTGATTCGAGTTATGAAACTTTCAATTTCTCTTTTAAACCAATTATGATTGTAGGAAAAACTCTTGCTAAATCTTTTTATGGTTTCGGGCAAAACATTTATCAAGTTAAAAAAGAAGAGAAGAATTTTTTACATCCCTCTTATTATAGCGTTTTTACCTATCCTTATAACGATTCATTGATCGAAATAAAAGTTAGTGAACCAAAAATTACAACTGCGAATGTTGGAATTAATTATTATTTGAAAGCCTATTCAGTTTGGGAAGATAGCAGCGATAAGGGTACTATTCAATTATTTGGCTCTTCAGGTGAATATCCGGTAGGCGGAATTGAAAATGAAACTACTCCCCAGGATTTTACGCTTTACCAAAATTATCCAAATCCATTTAATCCCGAAACAGTGATCAGTTTTCAGTTATCAGTGAGCAGTAAGGTGAGTTTAAAGGTATTTGATGTTTTGGGAAGAGAAGTTGCTACGTTGGTTAATGAAGAAAAACCGGCAGGAGAACATGAAGTTCTATTCAACCCTCAACTAACAACCAACCACCAACTACTCTCCAGCGGAGTTTTGTTCTATCAATTAAAGGTAGGAAACCGGCTGCAAACGAAAAGTATGCTGCTGTTGAAATAATTTTTTTTAATAGGATTTATTAGTTATTCACCATATATTTAACTGTGTTTTTTGAAAAGATGGGTATCTGTAAAGTTAGGATCGAAACTTCCGCCAAATCGGAAGCAAAAAACTCAAACACACATTCGACACCGTTACTTTCATCCGCTTGTTGTGGATTCTTTTATTGACCGTTGATAAACAAGAGCATGTGCTTTTCTTCTCCTCTGATTTGTTTACCTCATTAAAGAAACAGTTCTCGCTTTTATATTTTTTTAACAAATTGAACGGAGTTCTATATGAATATTTACGTTGGTAATTTATCGCGTGAAGTATCTGATGAAGACTTAATGACGGAGTTTTCAGCTTACGGAAAAGTCAAATCAGTAAAAGTAATCAGAGACCTTTTTAGCGGAGACTCAAAAGGTTTCGGTTTTGTCGAGATGGTTGTTGCTACCGAAGCACAAAAAGCTATTGACGAATTGAATACCAAAGAAGTCAAAGGCAAAAAATTGGTTGTAAACGAAGCTCGCCCTAAAACTGATGACAGAAGAGGCGGAAGCGGTGGTAGTCGCGGCGGATTTCGCGGCGGAAGCGGCGGTGGAAACCGTGGCGGCGGTAGCGGCGGCTTTGGCGGTCCTAGGAAAAGATTTTAATCTAATTTCTAGCTCTTAAATTCAGGTTATTCAGAAGGTTAAGATCTTTAGTGATTGGACTTTTGGATAACCTTTTTTTATTTTTTTTCTTCAATGTTAGCCACCTCTGCATTTTGATAGCCAGAAAAGTTAGGCTCATAGAAAATCACTATCGCTAACATGTTAAAGAGAATTACTATCGAATATTGAACAAAGCCCGCCAGAGGCGAGCGAAGTTAATACAATCCAAAGTTCAACTGCACTATTCGAAATTCCTTGATCGATGGTCATTATTCATTTTCTTCTTTAGCTTTTTTTCCCAAGCTGGGAGTCGGGAAAAATGTAGAAAGTTTAAGGTCTACTTGTAATCTATGTCATAGGATATCGAAGTTGAATTTCTTTTAAGATAATTTTAAGAGAGTAATTTCACCGAACATTTTAAATTGGTTTGAATTATTTAACGATTCATTAAATAAAAACGGAAAAATGAATAAAACCCTTCATCAATTATACATCGGTCTCTTTTTTTTCATCGGAATAACCTCTGTAGCGATCCTTTTGATAAACAGTTATTCTTATTACACTCTACCTTTAACAGAACGAGTATTTTCAAGTAGTCACTCCTTTTTTAAACCAAGCGGCAGCATCGGGCATGGACTCGGCATTCTTGGCACTTTAATGATGATTTTTGGCGTAGCTGTCTATATGATAAGAAAGCGAACACGAAAATTATTTCATTTTGGATATTTGACCAACTGGCTCGAATTTCACATTTTTCTTTGCACTTTGGGACCCGTTTTTGTTCTTTTCCACACTGCTTTTAAATTCGGCGGAATTGTAGCCGTTAGTTTCTGGAGCATGGTTGCTGTTGTTGCAAGCGGTGTTATCGGAAGATTCATTTACATTCAAATTCCAAGATCCATACAAGGACAGGAATTGGATTTTAAGGATATTCAAAAAATGGATGAAGAACTTTCTGTTCGATTAAGCAGCGAGTATAAACTTTCTGCATCGCTGATTGATTCTTTTGAGCACCATTTCAAGTTACAAAAATATGCGGGACTTTCATTCTCGAAAAGTTTCAACGTTATGCTTGCCGATTATTTTGCTTTAAGAAAATTGATCCCTCAGTTGAAAAAATCTTTACATGAATCAGGAATCACTAATACACATGCTATTAAAGAAATTATCAAACTTTTCAAAGCGAAAATTACGTTAACAAGAAGAATTGGACTATTGCGTACCATGCAGCGATTATTCAATTACTGGCATATAGTCCATTTACCGTTTGCCATTATTATGCTGGTGATTATGATCGTTCATGTTGCCGTGACAATGGTTTTTGGATATAAGTGGATTTTCTAACGATGGAAGTTTTAATTGAAAATATTATCATTTACGGGTTCATTTTCGGAATAGTTTTTTTAGTGATGTTTATTTATTTGAAGAAGACGAAGAAGCGTTCGCAAAAAACCGAAGAAAAAATTGTTAAAGCAAAAGAATATGGTTTTTACGAACCGGTTTCTCTGCATCCTGTAGTGAGCGTAGAAAATTGTATCGGAACCGGCGCTTGTATTGAAGCGTGTCCCGAGAAAGATATTCTTGGTTGGGCTCACGGAAAAGCCAAAACGATAAATACATCCCGGTGTGTAGGACACGGGGCTTGTTTTCATGCTTGTCCGGTTCTTGCAATTACACTCTGTATTGGAACGGAAAAAAGAGGAGTTGAACTTCCTCATATTAGTCAACAATTTGAAACCAACATCCCCATGTTGTTCATTGCGGGAGAACTTGGCGGAATGGGATTGATTAAAAATGCCGTTGAACAAGGGAAGCAGGCAGTTGAAAATCTTACCAAGAAATTAACCAAATCTTCCAAAGCAGACTACGATGTAGTTATCATCGGTGCCGGTCCGGCAGGGATAGCAGCAACTTTAACAGCGAAAAAGAATAAGCTTCGATTTCTTACTCTTGAGCAGGAAACACTTGGAGGAACGGTTTACCATTTCCCTCGCTCCAAGATCGTTATGACGGTACCGCTCGATCTTCCATTATATGGGAAAGTAAAACTTTTTGAAACTTCCAAAGATGAGCTCATCTCTATTTGGATGGATGTTTTAACAAAAAATACTATCACCATCAATCAACAGGAAAAAGTCGAGAACATCGAAAGATGTGAAGATTACTTTGAAGTGGTTACTTCAAAAGGGAGATACAAAACAACCGGCGTTGTGCTTGCCATCGGTAGAAGAGGTTCTCCGAGAAAATTGAATGTACCGGGAGAAGAAAGGGAAAAAGTTTATTACCGTTTATTAGAACCGGAACATATAAAGGATCAAAAAGTTCTTGTAGTTGGCGGTGGAGATTCCGCCATTGAATCTGCAATATTGCTTGCCGATGAAGGCAACGAGGTTACTCTTTCTTATCGGTCGGAAAGTTTTTCTCGAATAAAGCCGAGGAACTTAGAAAAAGTGAAACAATATAGCGATTCAAGAAAAATCAGTGTTATTTTTAAATCAATTGTAAATGAAATTACCGATACTGAAGTTCACCTCTCCGTGGAAGGTTACAACCTCCCCCAAGTATTAAGTAATGATTTGGTTTATATTTTTGCAGGCGGGGAACTGCCAACAAAATTTTTAGAAAAGATCGGTATCGGCATCTCTAAAAAATTTGGCGAAGCAATATTATCACATAAGAATAAATGATGAAAAAGAATTTTATCTCGCCGTTAGTTTTGTTGATCATTTTGACAGCATCAGTTTCAGCTCAAATTTCTCCCGGTAAACTTGTCCAGGCTCATCAAAATTTGGAAGGCTTATCAAATTGTAGTAAGTGTCATGAACTTGGTGATAAAGTTCTTAACTCAAAATGTTTAGCGTGTCATAAAGAAATAAATACGTTAATCAAAGCCAATCGCGGATATCATGCATCTACTGATGTTCGAGGCAAAGAATGTTTTAAATGTCACAGTGATCATAACGGCAGAACTTTTGAAATTATTCGATTTAGCCAAAAGAGTTTCGATCATCAAAAAACCACTTTTAATCTCGAGGGAAAACATAAAGAACTTAAATGTGATGATTGCCATCAAACAAAATTTATTTCGGATAAAAAATCTTTTGCTCTACGCAAAAACACTTTCTTAGGTCTCTCCAATTATTGCAAAAGTTGTCATGCCGATGTACATCTTGGAGCGCTTGGTTCTCAATGTTCCAATTGTCATTCAACAGAAGGATTTAAACCGGCAAAATCTTTCGATCACAATAAAACGGCATATCAATTAAATGGAAAACACAGCGAAGTAAAATGTGATAAATGCCATAAGATTGAAAAACGAAACGGTAAGGATTTTCAGAAGTTTAAAGGAATTCAATTTACATCTTGCGAGAATTGTCATAACGATATCCATCAGGGAAAATTCGGAAAAGACTGCCAGAAGTGTCACGTAACCACAGGATTTGGGCAAATAAAATCGGGACAATTCGATCACAACAAAACTAATTACAAATTAATCGGCAAACACATTGAAGTTAAATGCAACAGTTGCCATGGGAGTAATGTAACAGCAAAGCTTAAACATACGCTTTGCCTTGACTGCCACAAAGACTATCACAAAGGCTCATTTGTTAAAGAGGGAAAGATAAAAGACTGTACGGAGTGTCATACTGAAAAAGGATTTACCCCATCGCTATTTACTATCGAAACGCATAATCAGAATAAATTTCAGTTGATAGGAAGCCATTTGGCGGTCCCTTGTAAAACTTGCCATTTTAAAGAAGTAGAGAAAGAATGGCATTTTGTACAGCTTGGTCAAAGGTGTAACGATTGCCATAAAAATATTCATGGGGACGAAATAAAAGCGAAGTTTATTGGAAATAATGAGTGCAGTAACTGCCACAACACAGAAACCTGGCAGAAAATTAATTTTGATCACGAAAAAACAGAATTCCGCTTATTAGGAAAACATGGAACGGCAGCTTGTTCAACTTGTCATGAGAAGAAAAAAAACAATGAAGAGATCACGATTAAATTTGCTTCGGTAACTACTTTATGTGAAGGCTGTCATCGTGATGTTCATGTTGCTCAATTTAAAGTTGCAGATAAAAATGATTGCGAAAGATGTCACACTTTTGATAATTGGAAACCTGTAAAGTTTGATCATGAAAAAACGAAATTTCCGTTAGCCGGCGGGCATCAGGCGGTTGCATGTAACGCATGCCATAAAAAAGTAATTGACGGTTCGGTAACTTTCATAAAATTTAAATTGGAAGAATTCAAATGCGTAGACTGTCACAAATAATAGTTTTTCTTCTTTTTGCCGGAAACCTATCAGCTCAAACTTCACCTCATGGGCTACTTAAATTTGATTGTTCGGATTGCCACATTTCAACAAGCTGGAAAGAGATACCTGCAGAGAAGAAATTCAAACACGAAGCGACGAAATTTGCGTTAGCAGGGCAACACAAAAATGTTGACTGTAAACAGTGTCATGCAACTTTAAAGTTTGGAGAGGCTCAAGAAGATTGCATTTCTTGCCATAAGGATATTCATAAAAATACTGTCTCTAGACAATGCAGTAATTGTCATACACCAACCGCCTGGTTGATTAAGAACATTACGGATATTCATCAACGTTCACGGTTCCCACTTCTCGGGCAGCATGCAAAAGCTGATTGCCAACGATGTCATACGCTTTTTGCAGAATTAAACTTTGAGCCGCTGGGTGTTAAATGTTACGATTGTCATAAACAAAATTTTGCTGCTACACAAAACCCAAATCATGCGCAATCCGGTTTCTCAACTGGCTGTGAATCGTGCCATAATTTTACCGATGCTAATTGGAGTTACGCTTCATTTGCGCATGATAAATTCCCTTTGATTGGCGGGCATAAAATAGGTTATAAAATAACTGATTGTAAAACGTGTCATACAAATGCTCCAATTTATACCGGACTATCACAAGACTGCTACTCATGTCACAAAACTCATTACGAACAGACAACCAATCCAAACCATATTTCAGCATCTTTTAGTACAACATGTACAACTTGCCATACAATAAACGGATGGAAGCCATCTTCTTTTAACCATACACAGTATTTTGTATTAGAGGGAGCTCATACCCAACTTGATTGTAATAAGTGCCATAGTACTTCTTATAAAAATACTCCAACAGATTGTTACGGCTGCCATAAAACAACCTTTGAGGGAACCACTAATCCTAATCACGTTGCGTCTCAATTTCCAACTGATTGTACCAAATGTCATACTACTTCAGCATGGATTCCATCGAGCTTTAATCATGCATCAACTAATTTCCCATTAACAGGAATTCATGCAACCACGTCCTGTATTTCTTGCCATGCGAGTGGTTATGTAAATACACCAACGGACTGTTACAGCTGCCATAAAACTAACTATGAGAACACGACGAATCCGAATCACGTTACATCTCAGTTCCCAACAGATTGTAAAAAATGTCACTCAACATCGGGATGGCAGCCTGCAACGTTTGATCACGCAGCAACCCAATTTCCTTTGACAGGAGCGCATCTAAGTGTTGCTTGTAATCAATGTCATGCAAGCGGGTATGTAAATACGCCGAAAGATTGTTACAGTTGTCATAAAACAAATTTTGATAATGTAACAAACCCGAATCATATAACTGCAAATTTCCCGACTGATTGTACTAAATGTCATTCTACTACTGCTTGGAAACCGTCAACGTTCGATCACTCAACAACCCAATTTCCGTTAACAGGAGCGCATACAAGCGTAGATTGTGCAAAATGTCATGCAAGTGGTTACATAAATACACCAACTGATTGTTACAGCTGCCATAAAACAAATTACGATAACACGACCAACCCCAAACACAGTACGTCAGGTTTTCAGACGGCATGCCAGGACTGCCATACAACCACATCATGGGCAGGAGCAACATTTGATCATGACGGAAAATATTTTCCAATTTATTCCGGAAAACATCGTGGTGAATGGAATGTTTGTACTGATTGCCACACAAATGCAAGCAATTATAAGGTTTTTTCTTGTATAAATTGTCATGAACACAATAACAAGAGTGAGGTTGATAAAGATCATCAAGGAGTTGGCGGATATAGTTATGATAGTCAAGCCTGTTATAGATGCCATCCAACAGGCAACAGTGATGGTGCGTTTAACCATAGTAATTCGAGATTACCGTTGACAGGCTCTCATCTCACGATTCCTTGTGAAAATTGTCATCTCCCGTCAATCACAGTTGCCCTCTCGCCGGCTTGCTCAAGTTGTCATCAGAATAGTTTTACTAATGCAGCAAGTCCGAATCATCAACAAATCGGATTGTCATCTGATTGTAAATCATGCCACACAGCGGATGGATGGAAACCATCATCATTTAATCATGCGACAACAAATTTTCAGCTTACAGGAAAACATGCTACGGCGCTTTGTTCAGATTGTCATAAGGGTCAAACTACCGGCACGTCACAAGTTTGTAATGATTGTCATCAGGCTAATTTTGCGAACTCTGTAAATCCAAATCATCAGACAACGGGATTGAGTACAGATTGCAAAACATGCCATACGGCGGATGGATGGAAACCATCATCATTTAATCATGCGACAACAAATTTTCAGCTTACAGGAAAACATGCTACGGCGCTTTGTTCAGATTGTCATAAGGGTCAAACTACCGGCACGTCACAAGTTTGTAATGATTGTCATCAGGCTAATTTTGCGAACTCTGTAAATCCAAATCATCAGACAACGGGATTGAGTACAGATTGCAAAACATGCCATACGGCGGATGGATGGAAACCATCATCATTTAATCATGCGACA
>MNVA01000076.1 GCA_001871325.1 Ignavibacteria bacterium CG1_02_37_35 | reverse complement strand
TTCGTTATTCAATTATCGTTAACATGTTAGCGCTAACAAGAATCTAAGAGCCTACGTTTTTCCCAAGACGCTGCTTGGGAAAAAAGCTAAAGGAAATAATGAATATCGAAAAAGGAATTTCGAATGATGAAGTTGAACTGCTTATTGCTTTAACTTCGAAATTCATTATTTCTTGTTCATTATTCGTTATTCAATTATCGTTAACATGTTAGCGCTAACAAGAATCTAAGAGCCTAACGTGGGTTATGTAACAGATGTTCATTTAGAAAAGACATTTCTGTATAGAGAAATCTACAACATTTTAGGTTTTCGCTTTTTTTGTCCCAGATCAGCTGAATATTTCTGGCGTTAAATTTGTTACTGATATGAAAAGCAACAAAAGGTGAAGCCATGAAAAAGATAACTATCATCCCAATTTTATTATTCCTTACGTTAGGAATTACTTCGTGTAACGAAAATTATATGAACGATTATTATGATAATATCCCGCCAAATCCGCCAACCGGAGTTGAAGTTCTCAACGGAGACAACCGGGTTGATCTTTACTGGAATAACAACCGTGAAAGAGATGTTGCCGGTTACAATGTTTACTTCAGCACGGCTTATAATGGAAAATATAAATTGATCGGGACAACCCTGAATAATTTTTATATCGACGACGGCGCTGCAAACGGAGTCTTAAACTATTATGCTGTTACTGCCTATGATTATAACAATAATGAAAGTGAGCTGAGCCCGGATGTAGCTTATGCCACTCCAAGACCGGAAGGCTTCAACCAGAGTATTTTTGATTACCACGAATTTCCAAATAATTCAGGTTATAGCTTTACTACCTATTCTGCTGTAGCATTCGACAATTTAGACTATACGGATTTCTTTTTCGATATAGACAACGGAACTCCCTATCTAGATGTTCACAAAGATACTGACATCCAGGATATGGGAGTAACTTCCGATATTTATGATATTGCCTTTGCCCCGGAAAGCGGGTGGTCGCTCTCTAAAGATGCTGTTGCGATTGCCGGGCATACTTATGTTATTTGGACATGGGACAATCATTTTGCAAAAATTCGGGTAAAAACAATAACGCGAGATAGAATAGTTTTTGATTGGGCGTTCCAATTAGTTGAAGGGAACCCTCAGCTTAAAGTTTCAGGCGAAAAACATAAAAGAGAAAAACTGGAAAGAATTGAAAGAAAGAGACAATAATTTCTATCAATTAAAAATAAACCGGTTATTATTAAAGAAATGTCAATCTTAATCAGTTGAAGATTGACATTTCTTTTTTATTCCCAACAGTTTCTGTTTAGTATAAGTCTTTAAGATTGATTAATTTTCCTGAAAGTAATGAAGAAATTTTTTATAAATATTAACATTCTCTTTTTTTTGACGGCATTCTCACTGTCTCTCCTTTTAGCCGGAGTCCCCACGCAAGAAATACAAAATCAAAAAAAGGAACTCCAGATTTTTTCTGATATCGAAAGAACCTTTTCGTCCGGTAATATTTCTTTAATATCATCCTATTTCCCATCACAGATTTATTTAAGTCTTTCCACGGGCGTGAACGGGTTTTATAGCGGAAATCAAGCCTACTACATCTTACAGAATTATTTTCAAGTTTATCAACCGATAGCTTTTAAATATACCCAGCGCAGCGAGTCTGATAACGGGTTTGCTACCGGAGTGTTTTCGTTCGAAAACAGAAATAAAAAGGGGACGGCGCAAGTTTTCATTTCGATAGAATATTCGGGAGCCAGGTGGAAAATTTCCCTAATAACTATAAAATAGTTAAAGATAAAATATCAGGATACCTTCATGGGGAAAAGAAATTATATGTTTTTCTTGCCTCCATTCTCTTTGTCGTAATTTGTATTGGATTTTTTAGCCCAACTCTGCTTCACGGCAAAAAAGAAAATTGGAATTCTACTCTTCAAAATAAAATAAATACTATTCACAACACCTCTCTTTCAATTTTCGAAGAGGAACAATCCGCTCTCTTAAATACTGCTGAGAATCTTAAAAAATTGTCGGATGAAAACAAATATTTATCCGAACGCACTTTTCAGGCGATACTGCGTGAAGAAAAATTTTCAAAGTATCAAATCTTCCTCTTAGATTCTTCAAAAACCGAACTTGCAACCACTGCCGTCATCGGGGTAGAAGCAAAAGAGCTTTTAGAGGCACAATTCAAAACGGGAACAACTTATTTTCATTCTTCCCCGCTGCTCACGCTCTTGTGCTATGCTGATAAAATCTCTCTCAAACGCCGGTCATACTTTTTACTCGTGACAAAAATAGTAGAGACAAGTTATGCTTCACAAAACATTTCTCCTGCTGATAATTTTTCATCAAAATTAGAAACCGCGTTTGAATCAGAAGTTGATGTTTTTTATTCGCCTGCTAAGCCAAAAACTTTAGACGGCAGATATTTTTCATTTGACCTTCCGAACAACTATGGTGAAAAAATTGGTTTAATTACCGTTGCGAAACCCACATTAAAAGCTGAATTAAGGAAGATTGGAGAAAATACGAATAAGGTTCAATCACTTTTTATAATTGCCGGCATTATCGTTCTCGGTTTTATTCTCCTTGATGAAATTAAAAGGTTTAATCGGATTGTAGTAAAGATTGTTTTTTTAACCCTTTTTCTGGCTCTTTTTAGATGGATGCTCTTCGCGTTAAATTTTCCGGCAAGTTTTTTAAAGGGAGAATTGACAAATCCGAATTATTTTTCTTCGGCTTTTGCCGGCGGAATAGTAAAATCTCCTCTGGAGTTTTTAGTTACCGCCTTCTTTTTTAGCGCCATAGTTTTTTCTCTTTATTCTTCAAATAAAGTGATGCAGAGTTTCCTTTCCAAAAAATTATTACATCCGATATTGCGTTTTGGAGTAGGGCTTACTTCTCTCCTATTAGCCATTCTTTCAATACGTGGAATCTCGGCAGCAGTAAAAAGTGTGGTTTTCGATTCCTCGCTTCGATATTTTGAAACCGCAGATATAATTCCCGGAATTCCCCATTTAGTAATGCACATAGCAACTTTTCTGGTTACTCTTTCGGGATTTGTCCTGATCCAGCTATTACTGAAAATGTGTTATTTTTCTCTCCCCGGGCGACTTCCACAATGGGGGAAAGTTATTGTTTTATTTCTTGTTGTTCTCCTTAGCGCCTTCTTCTTCGTTTATGCACAAAAACAGCCCCTTATCCCCGCTTGGTTATTTAGTTTCGGGGCTCTTTTATTGCTGCTATTCTTTTTTATGGACGAATTATCAGAAACAAAAGCTCTTAAAAAATTTCTTTTTCTTGCTTTTGCCTCCTCCCTTTTTACGATAAGTTTAATGAACTTTTTTACGACTGAACTAGAGAAAGAAGAAGTAAAAAGAACCGCGTTATTTCTTTCTCGCCCGCAGGAAAGTTATTTGAATTTTTTATTGAATGAATCTCTTTCTACCGTTGTTCGGCAGAAAAAATTAACAGACTTCTTTTTGTCGACCTCGACCAATTATCATGCACTCGCGTTAGACTTGTGGCTTCAAAGTTCTCTACGTGAAGAAAAAGTATCCTCCTCTCTCGCTTTGCTCGATAAAAGAAAAAGAATGCTCGGCTATTTCTCAAGTGGAATCCTATCGGAACAACTTATTCCCCAAATTGCTCAAGCTACAGTAACAAAAGACCTACAGATATTTGATGTTTCCGATAAGGCAAAACAATGGCAGAAGATTTTATGCGGGATAATCCCTATTAAAGAGCGGGGAGAAATTCTCGGATTTGCCGCAGCAACCATCGTATTTACGGCAAAAAATGCTCTCTCGGTTAATCCTACGGCAGCACTTTTTGAACAACCTGAGTTGAATCTCCGTACTTTAAACGAAAAAAATTTCAATGTTTTCTTGCTGGCTAAAGAAAAAATTTATCCCGTCAGCGGAACCATTTTGCCATCCGCACAAGATGCAGATAAATTATTTGATTTCCTTTCAAAGGAAAAGGAAGGTTGGCTCAACTATCGTGGCGCATCCGAAAATCTATTAGGATTTGGAATCGAACGCGTAAATCCGGGTTCTCACCCATTTTTGATTGTCGCACAAAAAGAGACAGCTTTTTCGTTTAGTCTTTTCAATTTTTTCAAATTATTTATTGTGCACACTTCCTTTTTGCTTATTGTACTGCTTTTACTTTTTGTTGTTCAGCTAAAAGGGAAGTTTCGACTTACATTTCGCTCACAACTTTTGTTTGCATTCCTAATCATTGCGATTCTTCCTATTATTGCTTTAGCCGTCTACAATAGGAGCAGCGTTGAAGAGAAAAATATTGCCCTTATCCATAATTCGCTGAGGGATAAAGCAAGTTTGGCTGTAAATTATTTTACGGCTCAGACCATCAATGCACGCCCGAAGAACTTAAATCAATTATTCAAAGTATCAAGTGAGAATCTTCTTTTATCTTTTTCCGTATTTGAGAACGCACAACTCATTTTTAGTACGCAGCAAAACCTTTACGATGTTTCACTTTTGAGAAAAAATATTTCATCGTTGATCCAATTAAATCAGGCTCAGGCGGGGAATGGATTTTTTATAAGACATTTTGTCGGCAGCCGGGAACTCCTCTCCTACTTTAAATATATTACTCTCGACAACCGGGTACTTTTTATTGAGGTTAATGATTATTTCAATCAGATTCCCGTTGCACTCAATTTTGCGGAAGTAAATGTTTTCTTATTTGGAGTTTATTCATTCGCAATTGTTTTGATTGTTATTGTAAGCTCGCTGCTTGCAGACCAAATCTCTTCCCCGATAAGAAAACTTACAAACGCAACCCGGGCAGTCGCACATGGAGATTTGAACGTTATGTTGAAAGAGAACTCCATGGGGGAACTAAAGGAATTAATAAGCGGATTTAATACGATGACCGAAGAGCTGCGAAAAAATCAAAACGAATTAGCTGAACTTGAACGAGAGCAAGCATGGAAAGAAATGGCGAAACAAGTTGCACACGAAATTAAAAATCCGCTTACTCCAATGAAACTTACTCTTCAGCAATTGGTAGCGATGTACAGAAATAAATCTAAGAATTTTGATGCGCTTTTTGAAAAGGTGTCTGAAACTATTTTAGCCCAAATTGAAACATTGAGCCAAATAGCTTCGGAATTTTCTTCTTTCGCAAAAATGCCCTCGCTAAAACTTGCAGAAATTGATTTGAAAAAATCCCTAAACGAAATCATCCTGCTTTTTACCGATGAAAACATTTCGCTCCACCTTTCGTATTCCGCACAAACTAAAATGATTGAAGCCGATGCGTCCCAATTAAAAAGAATGTTTATCAATCTTACCCGTAATGCAATTCAAGCAAATGCAGATACTGTTTCGTTTGCGGTTGATGAAGATGATAAATTTTTAATCATTAGAATTTCGGATAACGGGAAGGGCATCCCGGAAAAGATCGTTCACAAAATTTTCGGTTTGGACTTTACAACCAAATCCAGCGGGATGGGATTAGGATTAAAATTAGCGAAAAAATTTGTAGAAAGTGTTAATGGCGATATTTCAGTCGAGGCCACTTCTTCTGAAGGAACTACATTTTTAATCCGTTTTATCAAAAAAAATCTTACATCAAATGCGACAAGTTAAATTAACCGAAGATCAGCAAAATGCTCTTGAAATAAAGAAACATGTTACGCTAACGGCGAATGCAGGTTCAGGGAAAACCTTTGTATTAACTCAACGCTTCCTCGAAATTCTTTTGACGACCAACACTTCCTTAAAACAAATTGCCGCAATTACGTTTACAGAGAAAGCAGCCGGAGAACTCTATGGTAAAATTTCAAGAAGTATCTTAGATGCTTCGTTAAAAGCTAAGAATGAGAAAGACCGTATAAAGTATGAAGAGCTTCGAAAGCAATTAGTCTCCGCGAATATCTCAACGATCCATGCTTTCTGTGCGCAAATTCTTCGCGAGTTCCCAGTTGAGGCAGGTATTGATGCAAATTTTTCTCCAATTGACTCTTCGCTTTCAGAGGAACTCATCCATATCTCACTGAACGAGGCGATAAAAAGTTTTGAAAAAAACAAAGAAAAGAATACTCTCCTTCATTGGCTGATAAGAATTTTTGGTTCAGTGCAAATTTTAGCCATGCAGCTTGAAAGCGCTATAAACAATAGAAATTCGGTTGTAGCCCTCACTAAAAAAATCTATTCAAGTGATCCAAACTCCATCGCTGATTTTTTCACTTCAAAAGTGGAAACTTTTATCTCACAAATTTTTCTTTTACATCTGGAACCGGTACTATCTTCAGTTCAGCGGCTCAATGCTTTCGCCATGCAAAAAAATTCCCGCTTCGCTGAAACAATTAGCGAACTTCTTCTGCGCTTGGAAAATAAACCAGGAGTACTTACCGTCTTCAATATCTTAATTAAGTTGAAAGAAAATATATTAACAAATAGTCTCACGGTGAGAAAAGACGGGTACTTAGGAAGGAAACTACCGGCTGAATTGCTTGGTGATATTATCCCGGTTGAAAGTTATTTCAGTTCAATTGCTTCCTTTGAAAATTTTTCTGATAACCTGGGTCTTCATGAACAACTTGCAATTTTCGGGAAGAATTTTCTTCTTTTATTCAATACCGCTTTAGCTATTTATGAAAATAAAAAGTATGATTTAGGTTACTTAGATTTTGAAGATATTTTAATCAAAACAAAAGATGTTCTTGAGCTGCCGGCGGTGAGACAAAAGCTCTCACAAAAGTATCATTTTCTCATGGTAGATGAATATCAAGATACAAATGAAATCCAGTATGAAATATTTCTTCCGATTTTGGAACGGTTGAAAACCGGGAATCTTTTTATTGTCGGTGATGAGAAACAAAGTATTTACAAATTCCGAGATGCCGAACTTTCGGTCTTTTCAAAAACCAAAAGTGACGTACATAAGGAAGATGGGCTGACACTCATGCTTCCGGCAAGCTTCAGGATGGCGCCAATGCTTTGTGCATTTACGAATCATCTTTTTCACAATTTATTTGCGGACGCTAATCCCCTCTTTAATGAAGTAACCCATGCTGATCTCATCTGTGCAAAAACTGAGGAGCTTGATGGTTCAATTGAAATTCTTTTAGCTGATGGCAGCAAAGACCAGCATCCAGTTTCTGAAGCGGAGTTAGTCGTAAGAAAAATAGCAGCGCTTACCGAGAATGGGCAGACAGACGTAAAGTTAAGCGATATAGCTATTCTTTGTAGAAAGCGAAGCTCCTTTGGAGCGCTTGAAAAAACTTTTCAGAAATATGATTTGCCTTATGCAATTTGGGAAGGGAAAGGGTTTTATCAACAGCAAATAATTTCTGATTTTTATAATTACATCTCCTTTTTGGCAAATCCTTCAGACGATACCGCCTTAATCGGAATTTTGCGTTCTCCCTTTTTTTTACTTTCAGACACCGATATTTTGACGATCAGTTTTCAACCAGGCAATATTTTCTGGGAAAAATTAACTGCTTTTGCCAAACACGATTCACAAGCAACTCTAATTGTTTCTCGACTCTTAAAGCATAAAAATTTTCTACAATCATCTGATTTAGTTACGTTACTCCGAATCATCTGTGAGCAGACAAATTATCTTTCCATTATTGCTTCTAGACCACAAGCAAAGAAAGAGGTGGCTAATTTTGAAAAACTTATTCAAGTAACGCGCAACTTCTTTAGGCAAGGATTTCGAAATATCTTCGATTACCTTAAATACTTGCAAAAAGCGATTGAAGATTCGGCAGAAGAAGGACAAGCACAGGTATCCTTCGATGAAGATGCAGTAAAGATCATGACTGTCCATCAAGCTAAGGGACTAGAATTTAAAGCCGTTTTTATTTTTGAATGCCAATCAGAAGGAGTGAACGCAAAAATAAAAGCAAAAGAACTTCAGATTAATAAAGAATTCGGATTAATGGCAAAACTGCCTGCAGAAAATAATTTTTCCGGCAAATATATGTCCCCTCCAATCGTTGATCTGCATAATTTTCTTGAAACGAAAAAGGAAGAAGCAGAATTAAAGCGGTTATTATACGTTGCAATCACGCGCGCAAAAAACCATCTTTACTTTTCAGCGACAATAAAGCCAAGAACCACATTTCACAGTAAAAATTTTCTTAGTCTTCTCAGCCAAGGTTTAAATTCTGATTTTACAAAGAATGAAATAGTTCATAGTGTTGATCTCGAATATCTTGAACAAAAAGAAAACGAGGAAACGAAAATTTCTAAGCCAACTGAGTTTTTGATAAATATTTCTATGGACGTTCGGGGAGAACCTAACTTTAAGAAAACTCAAAACGTAAATTCTAAAGAATATATTATTAATCTTTCAAAAATTATTGACATTCAAAAAGAAGAAATTATTTCTGCCTCAAAAGTGGCTATCTATAATCAGTGTCCCACCAAGTATTTGTTAACTTATGAATATGGCTATCATGAATTATATGACTCGTACAAAAAACGATCTCCTCAACCGCAAGCAAAAAATAGTTATTTTGAATTTGGTGAATCCAACGAAGAAATGGATTCAAACATTGCTATTGCCGGAAGCTTCCAATCGAAGTCCATTTTCTCTCCAGAAACGAAGGGAAAAATAATTCATGCCCTGTTAGAAAAGAATTTACCTCTTGAAAAAATAGGAACTTTTATACAAAAATATTTTGGCGCACAAAAATTGGAACATAAACCGGATGAAATCAGGACTTTTATAGAAATAATAGGTAATGAAATGACACTGTTTTATTCTTCTGATACCTATCGAACGTTAACTAGTGCGACGAATTATCAAAACGAATTTCAAGTCTACCTTAAAGAAAAAGATTTTTATCTCTTTGGTATAATTGATAAAGTTGTTTTCTCGGAACGGCTGATTAAAATTATTGATTATAAAACTGATAACATACCGATTGAAGGACTTCCCGGAAGAGCGCAAGAATATTTTCTTCAGCTATCATTTTATGCTCTCATTCTTAGAAAACTTTTCCCCGAAAAGGAAAACATCATTTTGCAGATTGTTTTTACTAAATTTCCTGATGAAAAACATATGCATCAGGTTGAAAAAAGTGAACTCGATCAATTAGAAACATTTGTCCATGCTATGGTGTCTAAAATTAGGTCGAAAGACTTTTCAAAAAATCTTGATCATTGTGGGCAATGTCATTTCGCTGATAGCCGGAATAATTGTATTTTTTAAAGAAAAGAAACAGATATTTATTGACAAATTGATTGGAGGAATTATGAAATTCTTTTACATGCTTGTTGTATCTCTTTTGGTCTTCACCGGTTGTTCGCAAAAACCGGTTATCTATTATGAAACTCCCAACGAATTGACTGATGAACAATTAAAAACAAAATTTATAGAAACGTATTCGCCTTATTTGAAAAACATTACTTTTTTCATAGACCCTGGTCATGGAGGTGAAGACCGCAGAAATAAAGGTTCGAAAGGACTTGCAATTGAGGCTGATGTAAACGTTCGTGTGGGACGTGCTTTAAGAAGTTTTTTACAGCAAGCAGGTGCAAAAGTTATCATGTCCCGCGACAAAGATACTACAGTTGCGCTAAAAGATAGGTCTCTTCTAGCAAACAAAAGCGGCGCTGATATTTTTATCAGCATTCACAGCAACGCTCCCGGGCAAGAGGGAGATAACTCAACAAATTATACTTCCACGTATTATCATGCTACAGAGTCTGATTATGAATATGAACCAATGGAAAGGGATCTGGCAAAATATGTCCAGCGTGATTTAGCTTATGCTATGCGAAATTCGGGCGGGCTCGGTTCGTTTGATGGCACTTATTCCGACTATCATATTTATCCAAAGCAGGGATTTTCCGTTCTTCGATTGACTACAATTCCCGCCATTTTGATTGAAGCAGGTTTCCATACAAGTTCTTGGGAGGAACCACGTTTAGCTTCAGAAGATTTTAATAGGGTTGAAGCGTGGGGAATTTTTAGAGGATTATGCCGCTATTTTAAGGCTGGCATCCCAAAAATTTCTTATAAAGATCAATCTTTTATTGAGAAAACACAACTTTTAAATTATTCTATTTTGGATTCAACCTCAATTGATTTTAAATCAATCAAAGTATTTGTTGATTCTACCGCGACACAACGTTTTACTTTCGATGAAAAACAAAAAACTATAACCGTTCAAATACCAAAAGTGGTGAATGAGAAAAAAACAATTAGAATAATTGCTGCAAATAAAAACGGAAATTTCTCTTTCCCGTTTTATGATGTAGTTACAGATACTCTTTCACGATAAAAGGAATTCTTATGCTCAATTACGTATGGATAGGTTTAATTTTTCTTGGTTTAGCCGCAGCAATTTCTACTGATGTTTCTGAACAAGCCTCTAATAAATATCAAAAAGGGAAACCGGTTCAAGCTGAATTGAGAATTGCGGATACAGTAGAAACAACAAATTCACTTGCAAACAAAAAAGCAGTCGTTACTGTAAACGCAAAAACATTCTCCTCGTTTTATAACGAAAAAGTTGCTCACTCCGTTTCATTTGAAGCACAACTGAGTGCCAAGAACAAAAATGGATTTTATCAGGTGTTGATTCTCACCGACGACACCTCGCCGAAAATTTGGAAAAAGATGGCAAAGGTCAACGGAAACGAAAACGATTTAAATGCGAAAGTTAAAATCGAGAAACGACTTTCGTCCAATGTTTACAAATGCCAAATTGTCCTTGAAGAAATTTCAATTGTAAAGATAAAGGAAGTAACAAACGCTGTTTTGGATTATGCGGAAACTGCCGTAAAAATTGCATTGGGATTGATTGGCATTATGGCTCTGTGGCTTGGCATAATGAAAATTGCCGAAGAGTCCGGACTGATAAATCATTTGGCAAGTGGATTAAAACCTATTACGAAATTTTTGTTCCCCGAAATTCCGGGCGATCATCCGGCGATGGGGGCGATGATCATGAATATTTCAGCTAATTTTCTCGGTTTAGGAAATGCCGCTACTCCTTTCGGTCTTAAAGCTATGGAAGAATTGGATAAACTAAATCCGGAGAAAGGAACGGCATCAAATGCAATGTGCACTTTCCTTGCAATCAACACGGCTGGAATGACGCTTATCCCGGCAACAGCAATAGCCCTACGCGCCTCTGCAGGAAGCGCTGAACCGGCAATAATTATCGGCACTTCTTTAGTCGGTTCAGCTTGTGCCACCATTGTAGGAATTACCACTGCAAAGATATTGGAAAAATTTCCGATTGATGCGAAAGATTTTTTTGCATGGCTGAAGGGGAACAGCAAATTCATCTTAACGATTGTTTCGATTCTGCTAATTGCAATTCTTTCAATGACAACCAATCTACTTTCACCATTGAAATATATGTTTTCTTTTATAACTCCTGAGGCATTTAAGAATTTTATTCAATTCGTTTCAGCTGTCGCTATCCCGACTATTATAGCGATTTTTCTGTTATTCGGCTTTATCAAGAAAGTTAAAGTCTATGAAGTGTTTGTCGAAGGAGCGAAGGAAGGATTTAATGTTGCAATAAGAATAATTCCTTATTTAGTTGCAATGTTAATGGCAATAGGAATTTTTCGAGCCGGTGGTGCAATGGATTGGTTAATCTTCACACTCCGGCCATTTACGAGTTTGATCGGTTTACCTCCGGAATCTTTACCGATGGCAATTATGCGCCCTCTTTCCGGAAGTGGATCACTCGGCATTATGGCAGAAACAATGGCGGTGCATGGACCGGATTCTTTTATCGGAATATTAACTTCAACATTTTTTGGCAGTTCTGAAACTACTTTTTATGTATTAGCAGTTTATTTTGGGGCAGTAAATATCAAACGAACCCGCCACGCATTAGCCGCCGGACTTATGGCAGATATAGCCGGTGTTCTCGGTGCCTTGTTTATTGTTAAATTATTATTTGGTTGATCAAGAAAAGAAATTTGATGGGCATAAAAAAGGGATGTTTTTCAACATCCCTTTTTAATTTGAATGAAAACTAATTAGTTTATTTTCCTAATACTTTGAATTCGATTCTTCTATTTAATGATCTTCCTTCAGCCGTTTTGTTGTCTGATACCGGATTGGAAGAACCAAAACCGACAGTTGAAAGTCTTGAAGCTGCAACACCTTTTGCAACTAAGAATCTTTTTACTGTTTCAGCTCTTTGTTCAGATAATTTTTTATTGAATGAGTCAGAGCCGATGTTGTCTGTATGTCCTTGAATTTCAACTTTCATATCAGGATTAGAAATAAGCACTTGAACAGCATTAACTAAGATTGGATAAGATTCTGATGTTAAAGAAGACTTTCCGGATTCAAAGTTAACTCCAACTAATACCCAGTTTCCGGCAGTCATCACTTTTTCTTTAACTGGAGCTGAATTTTTCTTCACGAT
>MNVA01000217.1 GCA_001871325.1 Ignavibacteria bacterium CG1_02_37_35 | reverse complement strand
AGGATAATAAATCTCTTAAAGGAGAAGTTGAAAAACTTCGCAGTGAAATGAACACAGAGATGAAAGGATTTCGCGAGGATAATAAATCTCTTAAAGGAGAAGTTGAAAAACTTCGCAGTGAAATGAACACAGAGATGAAAGGATTTCGCGAGGATAATAAATCTCTTAAAGGAGAAGTTGAAAAACTTCGCAGTGAAATGAACACAGAGATGAAAGGGTTTCGCGAGGATAATAAATCTCTTAAACAAGAAGTTGAGAACTTACGAAGCGAAACAAATGAGCAATTCACGGAATTAAAAAGTGAATTCAAAGAATTTAATGAACATCAAAAAGGATTGAAATCGTCCGTGGAAGTTATGCTTTCTGCTTTTAATAATACCCATTACGAACTCATTCAAATAAAAGAGTATTTAGCGGATCGCGTTATTTGGGATAACGACTCAATAAATATCGTTGCCGAAAGCGGAAAAGTTATTTATGGAACTATTAAAAAAGCCGAAAAGAAACCGTAATGAATTTTACGATCACGAAAAGCGAAATTATTTTTAAAGGGAAAGTCTTCGATCTTCAGGTTGATGAGATTGAATACAACAGCGGAAATAAAAGCGTGCGCGAGACGGCAATCCACAACGGTGGAGCGGTAGTTGTTGCGCTGACAAAAGATTATAAAATAGTTTTTGTCAACCAATTCCGTTATCCGCTTCAAAAATATTTACTCGAACTCCCTGCCGGGAAACTCAACGAAAATGAAGACCCGCAAACCTGCGCCCTTCGTGAATTGGAAGAAGAAACCGGTTACCGCGCAAACAAAATTTCAAAACTTGGAGCCATTGCTACCACTCCCGGTTTTTGCACGGAAATACTTCATATTTATTTAGCCGAGGAACTTACCGCCGGAAAACATAATCGCGAAGAAGGAGAAGCCGGGATGGAAATTCACGAATTCACTTTAAATGAAATTGATGAAAAAATCAAGAGCGGAGAGATTTATGATGCAAAAACTCTTTCGGGAATTATGCTTGCTAAACTTCGCCTTACAAATGAGTAGTTCATAAATAAATTAACAGCAATGCTCAAAACATTATACATAAAAGATTACGCGCTGCTTGAACAAATTTCAATCGAATTTGAAAAGGGTTTGAATATCATCACCGGCGAAACCGGCGCAGGAAAATCTATTTTAATTGATGCGATGAGTTTGCTGCTTGGCGAGCGGGCTTCAAATGAGGTTATCCGCAAAGGAGCGGAAAAAGCAATTGTTGAAGGAATTTTCTCCGCAGAAAACAATGAGAGAATTGATACTCTGCTTGAACAAAATGAAATTGAAAAAAGTAATGAACTTATTGTTCGCCGCGAGCTTTCCGTTAAAGGCTCAAACCGATGTTTTCTGAATGACACTCCGGTTGCGTTGAATGTAATTAAAGAAGTCGGGAATCTGTTAGTTGATTTACACGGGCAGCACGAGCATCAATCTTTACTGCGGACAGAAACGCATATTGAATTTCTTGATGATTTCGGAAGTCTTGAACAGCCTCTTTCAGATTTTAAAAAAGAATACGACCAACTTCATCTTCTTCAAAAAAACTTGAACGAACTCCGCGCAAAAGAAAATCTTTTAAAAGAAAAAAAAGATTTGTATGAATTCCAGCGGAAAGAAATTGAAGCGATTTCTCCCCTGGAGAACGAAGACGAAAGCATCTCGTCTGAATTACACATACTTGAAAATTCAGAACAACTACTTGAGCTGACTAACGATATTTCCCAACAGCTCTATGATTCTGAAAAATCAATTTATGATTCGCTCATCAATGTTCAGCAGAAAATAAATACACTTGCAAAAATTGATAAAACATTCGCAGAAACTTCCGGCGAACTGCAATCAGTGGTTGCGGTAATAAACGATATTACTAATATTGTCCGCAAATATAATGCGCAGATTGAGCTTGAGCCGCAGAAATTAGAAGAACTTCGCTCACGATTCCAGGCAATCAATCTTCTAAAGAAAAAATACGGCGGAACATTGCAAGCACTGCTTGATCATTACAAAAAAATTCTCAACGAAATAAAACTTGCCGAATCTTTTGAAGATGAAATAAAAAAAATGAAACAAGCAATTCATCAACAAAAAGAAACGCTTGCGAAACTGGCTTCCGAACTATCTCAAAGACGAAATGAACTTGGTAAAAAGATTTCTAAAGAAGTAAAAGAAGCTTTAAAAGTACTCGGCATTCCCCAATCAATTTTTGAGGTTAAAATTTTACAAACTACTGTTGAACAAAATTTACAAAACGATGGGACACCGTTCCGCTTTAATTCGCGCGGCTACGACGAAGTTGAATTTTTCATTTCAACCAATTTAGGCGAAGACACAAAACCGTTAAGTAAAGTCGCTTCAGGTGGAGAAATTTCGCGGATAATGCTTGCATTAAAAACCATTTTAGCCAGGAATGACAAGCTTCCGCTCCTCATCTTTGATGAAATTGATACGGGCATCAGCGGAAGAATTTCGCAAAAAGTCGGGCAGGCGTTAAAAAATCTTGCCGCTTTTCACCAGATAATTTCCATTACGCATCAGCCGCAAATTGCTGCGCTTGCAGATATCCATTTTGCGGTTGAGAAAAAAATTGTCGAAGACAGGGTTGTCAGTTCGATTAAAAAATTAAAAAACGAAGAACGCATCCGCGAAGTGGCAAAACTGCTAAGTGGAGAAGTCGTTACTGAAACGAGTTTGCAAACAGCAAAGGAACTAATGAGCATTCAATAGGAGAAAGGGAGACTTATGAAAGCTTATGAATATCAAGTCCAGGTTGATCAAAACGGCAAACTAATTTTGCCGGATCAAATAAAAAATGTACTGCCTAAAAATGAAACGGTGCGTGTTTTGTTTTTGGTAGATGAAGCCAAAGACAAAAAAATTAAATCAATGTCGAATGATCCAAACTCGCAGGAATTTTCTTACTCGCTTCTGCAAAATGATGAAGCGGTGTACGACGATTTTTAACCGACAATAGTTTTTTGATTCTTAATCCTTTTCTTAATCATAATCGTTGTTGAGAAAAGATTACGAGTAAGTTTATGATTACGATATACTATGAAAGAATCTTCTCTCTATATTCATATTCCGTTCTGCGACCACAAGTGCATCTACTGTGATTTTTATTCTATCATCACGCATGATGGTATTCAAATTTATCTTGATGCGCTTAAAAAAGAGATCGAATATTTTGCTCGTAACTATTCCGCCGGGAGAAAGTTCACAACCATATTTTTCGGAGGCGGAACGCCCTCGCTTTTAGCGCCGCACGAGATTGAAGAAATTATTTTTCAACTTAAAAATAATTTCACTGTCTCGAAAGATGCCGAAATTACTCTTGAAACAAATCCCGGAACCGTTGACAAAGAAAAATTGAAAGATTTTCTAAAAGCCGGAATCAACCGCATCAGTATTGGCATTCAGACCTTTGATGATGAAGAATTAAAATTCCTCACGCGCATTCACAATAAACAAACAGCGATTGAGACCGTGTGGCTTGCAAAGGAAGTCGGTTTCAAAAATATCAGCCTTGATTTAATTTTTAATCTTCCCAAACAAACAAAAGAAAAATGGATGCTCAATTTGCAAACCGCTATTGCCTTGCCGATAACTCACCTCTCTGCGTACAGTTTAATATTAGAGCGCGGAACAATTCTAAATAAACTTGTTCTTGATAAAAAAGTTGTATTGCAAGATGAAGATTATGACGCCGAACTGCATGAAATGACGATCGAGTTTCTAAACAGGAATAATTTTGTTCAATATGAAGTTTCAAATTTTGCGCTGAAAGGATTTGAATGCCGGCATAATCTTGCATATTGGCAATACAAAAACTATCTCGGATTCGGAACGTCGGCGCACTCATTTGTAAATGGAAAACGCTGGTGGAATTATTCACCTCTGAAATTTTATGTTGATTCGGTAACGCAAAAAGAAAACGCGGTAATCGGTGAAGAGATTTTAAGCGAGCAGCAAATGAAAGAGGAATTTATTATGCTTGCTTTGCGCAGCAAAGGATTGAATGTTAATGAATTTAACGAAAAGTTTGGTTTGGATTGGTACAAGAAAAAGAAAAATCAAATTGAAACTTATTTGGAAAACTTATTTCTTGCCGACAGAAATGATATACTGTTTTTAACTCCAAAAGGCTACGTAGTTTGCGATGAAATAATTGCGAACCTTATTTCCTAAACGAAATCGAAACCACTTCTAAAACCAGCCGGTAAATTTAAAAATGCCGTTATAAGAGATGCCCTTAGTAACTTTACGTTTAAAATATGGCATTTGCCTTATTTACACTTCACTCCAAAACTTATAAGTTTATCCCCACGGATTCAAAAATTACTCTAACAAGAATTTTTTTATTTAATAAGGAGAAGTTATGAAAGTTCTAACAAGAATGTTCTTTCTCTTTTCAATTCTCTTCTGTGTTTCGGCAAGCGGACAGCATGATGTAATGAAAAAACTATCTGATGCAATTATCAACAAAGATAATGCAGCGGTAAAGCAGGCTATTGCAGAGGGTGCCGATGTTGACGGAATGACCGAGCATAATCAACCTCCGCTTGTGGTTGCCATTGTATATATGAATCCGGAGGCTCTACAAATTCTTCTGGATAATAAAGCGAATCTTGAAAAAGTACAATTGGATCCCATCGCACTCGGCGCTTCAAAAAAACATTTGGAAATAATTAAAATTCTGATCAAAGCCGGGTTGAATATAAAAAACAAACCTGCCGTACTTACTGCTCTTTCTGCCGGGTCGCATCTTGATGTTATAAAAATGTTAGTTGATGCCGGCGCTGATCCGGAAGCAAAAAACGCTTTTGACCAAAACGGAATAACACTGCTTGCAGGAATTATGTCTCCGCAAAAGAGAATGGAAGGGATGCAAACAGCAATCGAAGATTCCAAAACAAAAGGGACAAAAATTCTTCCTTACTATAACAACGCAGAAGTATCTGATTTTTCTAACCCTGTTGAGATTGCTAAATACCTGGAATCAAAAGGTGTTGGTCCGACAGCAACAAGTTTAGCTGGTAACGCACTTAATTTTTGTTCTATTACGGGAACCAGCGAATTTGCACAATATCTCATTTCAAAGGGAATTGATCTTGATCCGTTGGGAATTAGTCCATTGTGGAATGCCATTCACTATAAAAATACAGAAATTGCAAAGGTGATTATAAATGCAAAACCAGATTTGGAGCGGCTTCATTTTTATCCTGCAGGAGAATATGCCTGGAAGTTAAGCTACCTCTGTGAAGCCGTTTTAAACGGTGATATTGAAACTGCGAAAGCGTTGATTGATGCAGGAGTTGATATTAACGAAACATTTGAGAGAACCGAAAACGAAATAACTACAAGTACGGGAACTCAAATTTTAACGACCACGGAATACACAATTCATACTGCATTATCATTAGCGGCAGAAGTTGGTAAAGATGAAATGGTAAAATATTTACAAAGCCGCGGAGCCAAAGGTCCAACTGAACTTTAAACAAAAGTGAAGAAATTTATTTAGGTAGCTAAAACGCTGCTTACTATTCAAAGAAAGCAGCGTTTTAATTCTTAACTCTCTTCCACAAAATCCAACGACTTATCAAACGTTTCATTCAACTTAATAACTGCATAAAGAGAAATGGCAAAAACAAACACGCCAACCCAAATTGCAGATTGAATAACTCCAACGTACCCTTTACCGAAATTAAATAGTAAAGTTATCGGTACGGTTGCGCCGCGCACAAAATTCGGTACAGTAGTAGCCACCGTTGCGCGCATGTTTGTGCCGAATTGTTCAGCTGCAATCGTTACAAATACAGCCCAATACCCGATTGAAAATCCAAGCGCTGCTGCAACCGAATAAAAAAGCGCCGCCGAACCTCCTTGCAACAAAGTAAAATAAAACGCTATCACCACGCATGAAAGAAGAAGAAAGATGAGAACAATTTTCTTTCTGCTTTTCAATAATTGACTTAACATCCCGCTTGAAAAATCTCCCGCGATTAACCCGATGTAACAAAACATAATTGCTTTCCCGGCGGCAATCGGTTCGGAAAGATTAAGCGCCTTACCAAGTTCCGGTGAAAAAGTAATTAACACCCCGACAACATACCAGGTCGGCATCCCGATGAGAATACATTTCACATATCTTTTAAATAAATCTTTCTTCATAAAAAGCGAAAGAAAATTTCCGCGTGCAACGCTTGTCTTCTTCATTGCTTCAAACATTCCCGATTCATAAACGCTGATACGCAAGATGAGAAGAAGAACGCCCAATCCGCCGCCGATGAAATACGAAGTGCGCCACATAAAATCTTCGGCTATCGCATACGCCGCAACCGCTCCTGATACGCCTATTGTGGCTACCATCATTGTTCCGTACCCGCGTATTTCTTTCGGAAGAATTTCTGCGACAAGCGTAATGCCCGCCCCAAGTTCTCCCGCCAAACCGATTCCGGCTAACAATCTGCATATCGCATATTGGTCAATCGTGGTAACAAATCCATTGGCAAAGTTTGCAAGTGAATAAAGAAAAATAGAACCGAAAAGAATTTGTAGTCTTCCTTTTTTATCGCCGAGAATACCCCAGATAATTCCGCCGACAAGCATCCCGATCATCTGCATATTCAAGAGCAAAACGCCTTTGTCAAGAATTTGTGCATCGAGCAAACCAAGCGACTTTAAACTTGGAACGCGGACGATGCCGAAGAGTACCAAATCATAAATATCAACAAAGTAACCAAGCGAAGCCACAATAACGGGAATGCTAAAAAGATATTTAGCGAGTGATTTTGAGTTTTTCATTTCTTTTAACATTTGTTAGCAAATAATATAAATGAAAAATAACATAAGGAGTTGGAATATTCCAAGATAAATTCAAATCGTTTCTGTAATTTTGAAGAAAAGAAAATGGCGGATTCAGCATGAACATTTCAAAAAGCGAAAAACTTTTTAACGAAGCGAAACAAATTATTCCCGGCGGAGTAAATTCTCCAGTACGCGCATTCAAGTCAGTTGGTGGAAATCCCATTTTTATGCAGCGTGGTGAAGGCTCTAAACTTATTGATGTTGACGGGAATGAATATCTTGACTACATCGGAAGCTGGGGACCGCATCTGTTCGGGCATAACCCCCCGTTCATCAAACAAGCATTACTGCAAGCAATAGAAAACGGAACTTCTTTCGGCGCACCGACCGAACTTGAAGTGCAAATGGCAAAACTTATCACCGAACTTGTTCCTTCAATTGAAATGGTGCGAATGGTGAACAGCGGAACTGAAGCTACGATGAGCGCTGTCCGTGCCGCACGCGGATACACCGGCAAGGAAAAATTTATAAAGTTTGAAGGCTGCTATCACGGACATGGCGATTTCTTTTTAATCAAAGCCGGTTCCGGCGCATTAACCTTCGGTGTTCCAACTTCTCCCGGCGTAACGAAAGGAAATGCTGCCGATACCTTAATTGCTGATTTTAATAATATTGATTCGGTAAAACAATTAGTAAAGGCGAACAAAGGTGAAATTGCCGCCGTTATTATCGAAGCGGTTGTCGGCAATATGGGAACCGTGCGCGCAGATAATGCATTTATTAAAGAACTCAGAACAATTTGCGATGAAGAAAATATCGTTTTAATTTTTGATGAAGTGATGACCGGCTTTCGATTAGCGCAAGGCGGTGCGCAGGAAGTTCTGGGAGTAAAACCTGATCTTTCAACCTTCGGAAAAATTATCGGCGGCGGTTTACCGGTTGGCGCTTACGGCGGTAAAAAAGCAATTATGGAAATGGTTTCTCCAGCCGGACCGGTTTATCAAGCGGGAACATTGAGCGGAAATCCTCTTGCAATGAGCGCCGGTTTAGCCGCATTAACAGAGATCAAAACGCATCCCGAGGTTTATAAGCTGCTGGAAGAGAAATCAGCATATTTAGAAAACGGCTGGAAAGAAAATATAAAAAGACTTGGGAAAAATTATCAGATCAACCGCATCGGCTCGATGATGACGTTATTTTTTACTGAAAAAAAAGTTACTGATTATTATTCTGCTATAAAATCAGATGCAACGTTATACGGAAAATATTTTCACGGTATGTTGAACCGGGGAATTTATTTACCACCAGCACAGTATGAAGCTTTGTTCGTTTCCGCTTCGCACAGCAAAGAGGATTTGGACAAAACTATTGAAGCCAACTATGACGCATTGAAAGAAATTCTTTAAAGCAATGGGACGCAGATTTGTTAGGATTGATTATGATCGGTGAAGGTCATAATAAATCTGTGTCCCATATACTTCTTGATTAACGTTCATTCAGCCTCATGTTAAGCAAAATTTTTATCCATGAACCCTGCTTATTTGAAGCAGTGATAATTGTAGAGCGAAATTTGTTTCGCTCATAAGCTCTTGATATTATTAGTTGTTCGCGATAATCGAGATGAATCTCGCTCAACATTTGTTATTTTCTACAACCGCTAAATGCCGGGATTGCACGAGAATTTAGTATGCGTTGGTGAATTTGGTATATTTCAATCTCTTGTTACAAACGACTTAGGAAAATTAATCGTTTAATTTTTACTTTATTATCTAATGCCGGATACTTTTTAATTAATGATTTTGAACTAAAAAATGTACGGACATAAGGATTTTGTGTCTTACTGATTTATGTTAATATTACCTTCGAAAGACTAAAAATGAAACTGCTCTTCTCGGCTTTTATTTTAATATTTGCAACCTCCACCATCAATTCGCAAGCAATTGAAATAACGGTTGCAAATATGGGTTTTACCTCGGCAAAACTTCAATCGTTGCAAGGCGAAAAAACCGTGACGGTGGATTCTATCACGGCTAAAGAAAAAGATGTTTTCCGGTTTTCTTTTGAGAATAAAAAATATCATCAAGGATTTTACCGATGCACTTTTGTCAACAACCGCAGTGTGGAATTCCTCTATGACGGGAATGATGTTCAATTAAAAACAGACGCCTCCGCAATTGTGGACAGCATGAAAAGCACTTCTTCCGGGAGCAACAACCTTTATTACACTTTCGTGAAGCTCGATAAAGCATACAAAACCAAAACCGGTTTATTGCAATCACTTCTTTTACGTTATCCGAAAGAGGATAATTTTTACCAAACTGCTCAAAGAAAGCTCAACAAACTTCAAGATGAATATCTGGCGTTTGTAACGGCTGAGTCACAGAAAGAACCGCACTCGTTCATCGCAAGATATATCCGCAGTTCAAGTCTGCCCCCGGCAAATTTCAATTTACCTATCGAACAGCAGTTAATGTTTCTTAAAGCGCACGCGCTTGATAATGTTGATTTCAACGATACCGAGCTGATCTATTCCGATGCGTTCACAAACAAAACGATTGAGTATTTGACCTATTATCGCAATCCGCAAGCACCGAAAGAACTTCTTGAAAAAGAATTTATGAAAGCGATAGATTCGATCATAAGCCGCGCGAAAGTAAACACGGTCGTTTATCAACATGTTGTTGAATATCTACTTGACGGTTTTAAGAAATTTGGCTTCGATAAAGTGTTGGATTATATCGTGGATAATTATGTTATCAAAGATGATCTTTGTTTAGACGAGAAGTTAGGAAACACCATTCAGCGGAGAATAGACCAAAATAAAAATCTTCCTATTGGTGCGGTTGTTCCTAATTTTACAATTAGCGATATCTCCGGTAAACCGATTGAACTTTATAATATGAAGGCTGAAAAACTTTTGCTCGTGTTTTATGCAAGCTGGTGTCCCCATTGCAAAACTATCTTACCCCAAATAAATGAATTTCAAAAAACGAAAAAAAAATTCGAGGTTGTTGCAATTTCACTTGATACAAATCGTGAAGAATGGAAGAATTTTATCGAAAAAAACCATCTGAATTTTATCAATGGTTCTGACTTAAAAAGCTGGGATGGAGATGCTGCCCAAAAATATTTCATTTATGCAACGCCGACAATGTTTCTCCTCGACTCAGCGAAGAAAATAATTGCTAAACCAATGACCGTTGAAGAATTAGGAATTTATTGAAGCTGAATTTCCCGGTTTCTTACTACATAATTTATCTTTTCCTTGGAAGCCAATGTCCGTTCGACAGGAAAAACATTAGCATAAAGAAAACAAATCCTGCTGCAGGCCCAATCTTTAAAAAGAGACTGCCATAAAATAATATTGCGGGAAGCGAAAGAAGAACTCCAAGAATAAATCCGTTATTCTCATGGAAGAAAAAATCTTTTACCCTGGCAAAGTTATCCCCTCCCTTCGAGAACAAATATCCGGGACTTATTCCCGAAACAATAATGAAAAGAGAAATTATAAAGAAGAGATTTTTATTATAGAGAAAGAGTTGGTTAAGTAAGAATCCGCAATAATATGTTAGTGTGCCGGCAGACAAGAGTAGAATAAACAATCCGTTTTTCTTAATATTAAGACCCATCAAAAAACCTACAAGCCAAAACAGCAGCGCAATGAAAAAAGAAATCGAACGGCTTGTAAGAAAAGCTTCGAGGACGAAGTAGTAAGCAAACTGCAGAAACGCAAAATGAACCCCGGCTATAAAAGCTAACGTCTTATTTAAGTGCAAAGATTTATTCAAAAATTAGATCTCCAACATTCCCAATGGTAATTATCTCAGCTCCGTATACCTGAGTTTCAAGATTTTTTTGGGTTAGCATCTCACAATTTTTGTTTGAAGGGTGGACAATTAATCTGCGCAACACTTTCGAATCGGGTAGTTTAAAATTATCACTACAGCCGTAAAAGAAGACACTATTTTTATATTGTATTGCAAAACAATTTCTAAAGACGTTAAGTAAAGTAGCAATCATTCTTTTGCCGTAATTTGAATTTGAGTTAAGAGGGGTGAGTGATGAAATGGAAAATATCCCCCGGTTTTTCAATTTCGTTTTCACAAGGGCAAAAAATTCTTTAGTATAGGTTAAAGCTGTTTGCCGCGATTTTCCGGGAGGAATATCGTGCAAAATCAAATCAAATTGTCTATCCGTATTAGCAATAAAATGCTTAGCGTCATCTTCCACGAAAGTCCAATTATGTAAATCGCTAAGGTGATTATATTTCTGAAAATATTTCATACTGACATTAAAGACTTCTTTATCAATGTCAACAATTGTAAAACTTTTTGCTTTATTGTTTATTCTTCCAACGGTTGACATGGAGCCGCAGCCAAGCACACATACCCCGGGTTTTTCAAAAAGAGTTGAAGGATATTCAGCGACAAAATAGCTGTAATTAAAATGAGAGCCTTGCGCAAACTGCCGCCGCCCGTTAAGCGCCAGCATTTTTTCACCACCGCCGATATCTGCTACATCAATCCTTTGATAAGGGGTGTCTCTCGTGTCTATAATTGATTTAATATAGTTGTTTCCATATTTCGATCTATAAAAATATTCACTGGTTATTCGGTCTATCTTTCCATAACCTAAAACATAAATAAAACTTATTAATACAGCAACAAATAAGTAACTTCTTTTTATTTGAAGGAGACGCATAATGGTTAAATAACAGAGCAGATAGAGAACAATTAACGCTAAAAACGAGAGCTGCATCAGTGGAATAATTAACAATAAGCCAATTATTGAACCGAAGATTTCGATGCTATAAAATTTCTTCAAATCATTCCGGCTGTTTTCAATAAAAGCCGGTAAAAAAACAGCGTATATTGATGTGCCTCCAATAAACAACACAATAAATATTGTTAGGTATGATACTATGGCGCCTGTATCGGCATTAGCAAGCAATGTGAAATAATCATAAATGAATTTTGAGGCAGATTGAACAAACAGGAATAAAAACATTTGGAGATATAAAAATAGAGGAAAGAATTTTCCATGTTTAGTCAGGGAAATTCTATCCGAGAGATAATAGCCAAGGGAAATTCCCGAGAAGTAAGAAAGAGTGAACACAATAACCGCAATTTCAGGCTGGCGTAGTCCCGCACTAATCTGATGCACCATCAAAAAATTTAACAAAAGAAGATTGATACCGGCTAAAAAAATTATTCTTTCATTTTTCCCGCCAAAACATTTAGCAGCAAGCTTTTGTATACTTCACCTATTCAATCATTGTAAAAATTAATGATAAAAGATACAAAATAATTTCATTAGTAATGCCCATACGAGAGAGTCTTAAGAGTAACCTCACCCATGCACCCGGATTAAAAACAAGGTAAGACCTTACGTTTTTCCCAAGACGCTGCTTGGGAAAAAAGCTAAAGGAAAAAACAAATAATGAATACCGAACAAGGAATTTTGAATGATGAAGTTGTAAGACAATCTGCATTCACTTCGATATTTAATTATCGTTAACATGTTAGCAATAGTGATTCTCTAAGTGCCTAAAAGGTGTGGTTGAGGAGTAGAATCGTTAAATTCTATTCGGCTTTTGTGATGGGCTTTTCCACTTTTGCCGGAGTCGTGGCAGCTTTTTTAGCCGATGGAGGTTTCTTATAGTCGGTTTGATAGAAGCCGGTTCCTCTGAAAATTGGAGTTGAACCTGCTCCGATCAAGCGTTTGATTTTTCCGCCGCATTTGGGGCATTCAGTTAAATGTTTATCTTTCATGGATTGAAATGATTCAAAATTGTAATCACATTCTAAGCATTTGTAATCGTAGGTCGGCATCTTCTAAAACCTTTATTGAAAAAAACTATATTTAAATCTAACGAAAAACCAAAAATTTATCTAATTTTGATTTACGAAAATCTTTTAGGATTCATTAATGAAACAACAGACAAACACCCGTTTTAGTTACAGCAAATTTTTAATCTTTGCAATTCTCTCACTTTGGCTTGCGGGCTGCATAAATTATGAACAGGAAGTCAGCTTTAGTCCCGACGGTTCAGGCGATATGAAAATCCATTATTGGATCAAAGCTGATACCTCGGGCGGAAAGACTTTTTATGATCCGCTTGGTATTTTTAATGCTGATTCCCTTCGTGCGGATTTTAGCTCACCGAACATTAAAATTGAAAACATTAACGTCTCGAACGATACCACAGACAGCACTGCCCATGCCGTCATCGCACTTACATTTACGCATATTGATTCCCTCAACAAAGTAAAGCCTTTTGCCGAATACCACTTTTCGATGCAAGACGGAGCCGCAGGGCAAAAAATATTTTCTCAATTCATTCCGCCTATTGCCACCGGGTTCGGCTTAAACGATTCGACCTACCGCGTAACTTATATTTACACCTTCCCCGGCGAAATTGTTACACATAACGCTATCAAGGTTGAGAAGAAAAAACTTATCTGGACATACTCCCTTGCAGATATAGGAAAAGGGAAAACAATATCGGTTTCATTCAGGCCGTTCAAATTGAAGGAAACACCTTATTGGATCTTTTTCCTTGCAGGTTTTGTTTTAGCGGTAGTTGTCTTTTTCTTGTTCAGAAAAAAGAGAACCTGGTGATGCAAAACCGGGGCAAAAGAAAAATTTGATTCCCAAATTTTTCCCCTCATTTTGCTTATTATTTTGATAAGGAAAATTTATCAATTTAATAACCCCCGGAAGGAGAATTTATTTTTCATCTACTATATCAGTTAAAAAAGAGACTTTTCTTTAGGCATATTGTTTGTTCCAATTACATTTTGCTTTCTAAAATTAATTGCTTTTCGAAGATTTCGAAAACAGTATTTAATAACAATAACACTCATTGAGGAAAACATTATGGCAGTATCAACCCCGGTAAATGCAAATGTAAAGAGTTCAGGGAATGGACAAAATTACACTTTTGCCTTAACAACATTAACCTCGCTCTTTTTTATGTGGGGATTTCTAACTTGCCTAAACGATATCCTCATTCCTCACCTAAAATCAGTTTTTGATCTTAACTACACTCAAGTGATGTTGATCCAATTCTGTTTCTTTTTTGCTTATTTCATTGTTTCCATTCCTTCAGGAAAAATTATTGAAAAGATTGGTTACCAGAGAGGGATTGTCCTCGGGTTAGCTACCGCCGGAATAGGAACGCTGATGTTTTATCCTGCTGCAGGAGTGAGGTCATATCCCTTATTCTTAGCTGCGCTTTTTGTGCTGGCTGCGGGAATTACTATTCTTCAGGTTGCGGCAAATCCTTACGTAGCGATTCTTGGAAAATCTGAAACCGCTTCTTCGAGATTAAATCTTACGCAAGCATTTAATTCCCTCGGAACAACGATCGCTCCTTATTTCGGTTCATTACTCATTCTTTCAGTTGTTGTAAAAACCGCTGATGAAATGAAAGGAATGCTTCCGGCAGATGTTGAAGCGTATAAAGCTGCTGAAGCTGCCGCAGTGCAAAATCCTTATATTGGATTAGCGGCTGTTCTTTTTATTATTGCCGCAATTTTCGCTTTTATTAAACTGCCAAAAATTGAAGCCGCAAGTGTATCTTCTTCAGATGGAACCGGAACCAGTTATGATCAAAAACATAAAAGCGCTTGGGGATACAAACATTTAGTTCTTGGTGCAATTGGGATTTTTGTTTATGTCGGCGCCGAAGTTTCTATCGGAAGTTTTCTTGTAAATTATTTAGGTCAGCCATACATAGCAGGTCTTGCGGAAGCTGATGCCGGCAAGTTTGTTTCCTTTTATTGGGGCGGCGCAATGATAGGGAGATTTCTCGGCTCCTATGTTCAGCGGATGGTGAAACCGGGAACCGTACTTGGATTCAATGCCTTTGTTGCCGCCGCTTTGGTTATAATTACGATGCTAACTTTCGGCTCAATAGCGATGTGGTCAATTTTAATTATCGGATTATTTAACTCAATCATGTTCCCAACTATTTTTACTCTAGCTATTGACGGATTAGGAAAACACACGGGTCAAGGAAGCGGAATTTTATGTATGGCTATTGTTGGCGGAGCGATTATTCCGGTAATTCAAGGTGCTATTGCAGACAGTATCGGAATCCACCATGCTTTCATTCTTCCTGTTGCTTGTTATGCGTTTATTGCTTATTACGGATTTAAAGGGCACGTGCCTTCTTACGCAAAGTAAGAAAGAAAGTGTAGCTGTAAAAATGTTTGTTTTTAATCTTAATCGTAATTTTTTTCTTAATTCGTTTTGGTGTAAAAACAGATTATGATTATGAACAAGATTATGATTAAGAAGATAACCAAGGAGAAGTTTTAAATTTTAAGGGAGAGAACGATATGGTTTATTTCGATCATGAAAAACTAAACGTTTATCAATTGTCTTTAAAATTTGTTGCATGGCTTGAAAATATTTTACCGAAAATAGATAAAACTTTATCTGTTAGAAATCAAATTGAAAGGTCGTCAACTTCAATTCCGCTTAATATTGCAGAAGGTAATGGGAAATTTACAGTAAATGATAGATGCAAATTCTTTGACATTGCTCGTGGTTCAGCTTTAGAAAGTGCCAGTTGTCTTGACGTTCTGTTCATCAAGAAAAAACTATCTGAAGAAGAAATCGATTATGGGAAAAGTATTCTTAAAGATATTGTTTCGATGCTCATAGGATTGATAAAAAGTAATTCGGATCGGTTGCACGAACCGGAAACCGAATATAAAATTAATAAAGAATAAAATTTTAATCTAAAACGTTCGTTTTCTTAATCTTATTCGTAATCATAATCATAATCGTAATCACTTTTCTCCCAAATGATTAAGATTAAGAAAATGATTGCAATTAAGAATGGATTACAAAATTGTTAGAAATGGGAATAAATTGATTATGTCTAAACTTAGTGTTGCTCTTGGGATTGATATTGGCGGGACGAATACGGTTTTTGGCTTTGTGGATAAAGAGGGAAAGTGTGTTGCCGAATCTTCCATTCCAACAAATGCATCGGAATCGGCGGAAAGATTATTTGAGAGATTATTTCCTAAAGTAGATGCAGTTTATCAAAGTATCTCTAAAAATTATTATTTAGTTGGCATCGGGATCGGCGCTCCGAACGCAAATTATTATACAGGAATGGTGGAAGTCCCTCCAAACTTAAATTGGCAGATCGTAAATGTTCTGGAAATTGTAAAAAAATATTATGATATTCCTACTGCAATTACCAACGATGCCAACGCTGCTGCGCTTGGTGAAATGAAATTCGGTGCCGCAAAAGGAATGAAAGACTTTATCGTTATTACACTTGGTACCGGACTCGGAAGTGGAATTGTTGCCAACGGAGATTTGATCTACGGACACGACGGCTTTGCCGGTGAAATTGGGCATATAATTGTTGTTGATGGCGGAAGAAATTGCGGATGCGGAAGAAAGGGTTGTCTTGAGACCTATGCTTCGGCTACCGGACTCAGACGAACGGTTTTTGAACTTTTATGCAACTCAAACGATCCAAGCAAATTGCGAAACATTACTTTTGAAGAGATGACTTCTAAAATGATCTATGAAGCAGCTGTTGATGGAGACAAGATTGCTCTTTCAGCATTTACTTTTACCGGTGAAATCTTGGGTAAAGCGCTGGCAAATGCAGTCGCGGTTACAAGTCCCGGCGCAATAATTCTTTTCGGTGGGCTTGCTTCTGCCGGCGATATTCTTTTTAGTCCGACCCAAAAAGCAATGGAAGATAATATGTTGAATATCTTCAAAAACAAAGTGAAGCTTCTTCCGTCTGCGTTGCACAATGGTAATACTGCGGTGCTCGGTGCTGCTGCTTTAATATGGAATGAGCTTGAAAAAGGAAAAACTCAATCATCCGAATTCGCGCCTGTTGAAAATTGGGATGTCATGTAGCCTTTGTTAAGTTGTATTATGCGCAATTAAAGGATGATAATTGCTCATAGTCTTAATCATGCTTTGTTTTAATAAGCCACTTTAGGTACTTATAAATTCGTTGCCGCTAACTTGTTAACGATGATGCATATGTAATAATTCGATTCTAATTCCGCACAATCATAAATGGTTTGTGCTGCACGAACAAATTCCGCTAAAGCGGAATGCTAAATGATATTATCCCGATTTACGGAATGCTTTTTTTTGTTTGTCATTCGCCAGCCGGAGGCGGGTGTTCACGGTTCATTATTTGTTTTCTTATTAAGCTTTTTTCCCGGGCAACGTCTTGGTAAAAACATAGTGTCTTAGCACAAAAGTAACGGAGTAAAAATGAAAAATTTATCAATTCTTTCAGTAATTATTTTTTTATCAGTTGTTCTTTTTTCGGCATTTTCTTCCGATCCTTTAACAAAGGGATCAAAAAAAATGTCTTCACTTGACAAAAAAGTTGATGAACTTTTATCTCAAATGACGCTCAATGAAAAAATAGGACAGATGACTCAAGTTGATATTGATGCATTGAAAGGACATTTCGAAGATATCGAAAAATATTCTTTGGGTTCGATCCTTTGCGGTGGAAATTCTGAAATAGACGATATTTCCGCTAAAGGCTGGGCAGATTTTTATGATATGCTTCAATCTCATGCGCTAAAATCTAGACTACACATCCCTGTCATTTACGGAGTTGATGCAGTACATGGACACAACAACGTCATTGGCGCTGTGGTCTTTCCGCACAATGTTGGATTAGGTGCAACGCGCAATCCCAAACTTGTTGAAAAAGCAGCTCGCGTTACCGCTGAAGAAATTGCCGCAACGGGCATGGATTGGGCTTTTGCTCCTTGTATTGCAGTTGCCAGGAATGAACGATGGGGAAGAACCTACGAGAGTTTTGGTGAAGAGCCTGGATTAGCACAAACGTTAGGAGCCGCTCAAGTTAAAGGTTTGCAGCGTAAAAAACTTTCTGATAAAACTTCCATCCTTGCTTGCGCAAAACACTTTTTAGGAGATGGCGGAACTACCAACGGAAAGGATCAGGGAAATACTGAAGTTGATGAAGCAGCGTTAAGAACGCTTCACCTGCCGGGATATATTTCCGCCATCAAAGCAGGAGCGAAAACGATAATGGTTTCCTACAATGCCTGGAACGGCGAAAAAATGCATGGTAATAAATATTTGCTTACAGATGTTTTAAAAAACGAATTAAAGTTTAAAGGATTTTTAGTCTCTGATTGGGCTGCCATTGATCACCTCGAAGGCAATTATAAAAGCGATATTGAAAAATCAATTAATGCCGGGCTGGATATGATCATGATTCCAAACGCCCCCGGGCAAGACAACAATTATGTTGAGTTCATTACCCTGTTGAAGGAATTAGTGAACGAAAAGAAAGTGCCGTTAAGTAGAATTGACGATGCAGTTAGAAGAATCCTTCGCGTAAAATTTGAAATAAACATTTTCGAAAATCCTCTCACCGATAAATCATTAATGGCATCATTCGGATCGAAAGGACATAGACAAGCTGCTCGCGAATGCGTACGTCAATCTTTAGTTCTTCTAAAAAATGAAAACAAGACGCTGCCGATTTCTAAAAAAGTAAAAAATATAGTTCTTGCCGGTAAAAGCGCAGATGATATTGGAAATCAATGCGGCGGCTGGACAATTAATTGGCAGGGAAAATCCGGTAACACCATTTCCGGCGGAACAACCGTTTTACAAGCAGTAAAAAATGCGGTTTCAAAAAACACGGTTGTTAGCTATTCTAAGGATGGTTCTGAAGTAAAAGAAGCCGATGTTGTTCTTGTGGTTGTTGGAGAAAATCCCTATGCGGAAATGTTTGGCGATACCAGCGACTTAAGCTTGTCGAAAGAAGATGTTAGAGTAATTGAGACCGTAAAGAAATCGGGTAAACCTTTTGTGGTTGTTCTTTTTTCGGGCAGACCGATGATTATCGAACCGCAGTTAAAAGAGGCGAAGGCATTTGTCGCTGCATGGCTTCCGGGAAGTGAAGGCGCAGGGATAACCGATGTTCTGTTCGGCGATTTCAATTTTATGGGAAAACTTGGGCATAGTTGGCCCAAAACCATGGAACAAATTCCCATCAATGTTGGTGATAAAAATTACGATCCTTTATTTCCGTACGGCTTCGGGTTAAAATACTAACGCAATAGGACGCAGATTTGTTATGATCGTTTATGATCCGCGCTGATCATAAAAAATCTTCGTTGATCTGCGTCCTATTTCTTTTTCTTCTACAAAAAAGTAATATCATTTCAGTGTAATTGACTATTTTTCTTTCAGTCATTAAAAAAAGAATGTAAAACTGAAATGAAAATTGAAAAACCACGGTCATCCTTCCAAGTTAAAATTATTTTTGTACTTGTTCTGCTTATAACTGCATCGTCTTATCCTCAAATTACTTTTGACGCGAATTTTGAAAGCGGAAATTTGAAATCAGTTACGATTTTGGATTCAATAAATTATCTTGTTACAACGAACGAAGATATTGGGGGGAGATGGTTTTACTTCAGAATTTCCGGCGTGCAAAATAAATTTATAAAAGTAACGGTTTCGAACTCGGATGTAAAGCGGGCAGTTTATTCGTATGATAATAAAAACTTCACACGCTTTTCCGCCGCCGAGAGCCCAGCAACGAAAACCTTCCAAAAAACTTATGAGCAAGATACCGTTTACGTTGCTTATTACACTCCTTACACGTTAAGTTTTTTGCGAGAACGAATTAAGCAATGGAGCGCCTCTCCGTATGCTAAAGTTGATACGCTTGGCTATACGCTGCGTAATTTACCGATCCACGAACTGACTATAACCGATCCGGCGATTCCCGATTCGTTAAAATATCATGTTTGGGTTCATGCGCGAACGCATCCAAGTGAGACACCAAGTTCATGGCAATTTGATGGATTTATAGAAAGTATTCTTGCAGAGAATGAAGTGATACAATTTTACCGCGAGCACATTGTTTTCCACTGCATTCCTTTTACAAATCCCGATGGCGTTTCTTACGGAAGATCACGCACAAACTATGATGGTGTTGATGTTGAATCGAATTGGAATAAGAGCGATGCGACAACGACTGCTGAAGTGAAAATTCTTAAAGCAAGAATGTCAGAAATAAACAGCAAAAAAGTTCTTTCGATCTTCCAAAATCTACATTCGCAAGCTTCACCGTCTTGCACATTTTGGGTTCATACAGCTTCTTCAACTTCGGAGTATTATTATCATTCCGAAAATCTATTTTCAAATTTGAATACGTCAGGCAATCCCTATTTCACACAAGCTGATTATAGTTATTCCAATTTATCATCTACTTTCCCTGAAGGTTGGCTATGGAATAATTGGGGAGATAAAGTTGTAGCGTTAACGTATGAAACGCCGTACGATTATTATTCCACCGGTAAAGAAGTAACAAACGAAAACCTGAGTTATTTAGGTGAACGGTTTATGTATTCTATTTCCGAATATTTACAACTCTCTCATCCGAAATGGATTATTCTTGATAACAAAAACATCGCAAGTTTTTGGACTCCATCAACAACAGGAACAGAGTTTTTTGGTGATAATTATTTTACGACGAATGGATCAAGCCAAATCGATCCGGCAGTGTTTCAAACGGTTATTATTCAACCCGGGAAATATGATGTTTACGCATGGTGGCAGTCAGATGCGGCGAACGCATACGATACGAAATTCGTAATTGAGGGAAACGGTAAGCTGACGAGTGTAGAAAAGAGTCAAAAAGTTGACGGCGGCGAATGGAATTATCTTTCGACCGTGAATCTTTTCAACTCCGGTGCGGTCAAGATTTCTGTTGGTGAGGTTGCAAATGGACAAGTTGTCGCGGATGCGTTCAGAATAATTTATACAGGAAATCCTGTTCACGTCGCTGATGCTTATTCACCAAGCGGGTTTCAGCTTTATCAGAATTATCCTAATCCGTTTAATCCTATCACAGTAATCAGTTGGCGGTTGACAGTCAGCAGTAACGTTACACTAAAAGTATATGATGTTTTAGGAAATGAAATTGCCACGTTGGTAAACGAAGAGCAACAAGCAGGCAATCATTCCGTAAGTTTTGATGCAGCTAACAACAACCAACGAACCACTAACTCATTGCCCAGCGGAGTTTATTATTACAAGCTGCAGGCTGGAAAATTCTCTCAGACAAAAGGAATGATCTATTTAAAGTAAAGACAAATTATCCTTGACATTGACTGTTTTTTTTTTAACTTTTGTGCGAGGTAGAACTTCAATTTTCTAATTTATCATTAGAAATAAACCTCAGGAAATTTAGTTTCGAGGTCTGTATGAAAAAGTTAATTCGTTGGTCTGTATTCGTTTTTGTTTTAATCCTCTCCACAAATTCACTTCCGCAATGGTCTCCGGCAGCCGGTAATTTAGACACAAAGCAATGGGGCTTTGGCTGGGCTATTGATGCTGTTGACAGTAACTGCGCCGTTATTTCTCTTTCACCAGGAAAGCAGCTCTATAGAACATTGGATGGCGGAAAATTCTGGGAAACAATCGCTCCGTCAGATTTGTCTACAACCGGGATAATAAATGTTTCCTTGACTGATAGTTTGCATATCTGGTTTGGTTCATCAGAGGGTAAAATATGCTTCACTTCAGATGGCGGGAAAAATTGGGCAATTCAATTTGATGACACTGCTAAAACTAATTTTATGAATTATATCAAAATGTTTGACTCCCAAAACGGAATTGCAATGGGGGATGGAATGCAATCATCCAACATTCCCATTTTTCTAAAAACAACAGACGGAGGAACAAATTGGATATCTGTAAACGATTCGGTGCTTGGAGCTTTTTCAGGTGATACTTGGAGAAGGTTAGATTTCATTTCTCCAAATTTCGGCTATTTTTATGAGAGCGGTCTAAATCCTCAATCTATGTATAAAACTACCGATGGCTGTAAAACATGGAAAAAAGTGCAAACACCTTCATCCGTTCACGTGCTAAATTTTTACGATGAAAATCTTGGGCTTTGTTATGGGCTTAATTCAAAAATGGGAAAAGGGGCAATTCACCGGACTACAAACGGCGGAGGTTCATGGGAAGAACTTGTTTTTCATCCTGAAACAAATTGGGGAAATGATATTGAATTTTTAAAAAACGATCCTTCAAAAGTTTGGCTTACCAATTACAACAGTCTTTATTTTAGTAGCGATTCCGGGAAAACATGGGTACAGCAGCTATTACCGAATGCATCAAATATTAAAGGAAGGGATTTAGTTTTTACAGATAATTTAGTCGGTTGGTTTTTATGCGATAGTATGGTTTATAGAAATTTGCAAAGTGATTATATATACCCGATTGTAAAAGTCGAGAGCGAAAATTTTTCTCCCATCGGATTTTCATTAGAGCAGAATTATCCAAATCCGTTCAATCCGAGTACAGTAATCAGTTGGCAGTTGGCGGTCGGCAGTTTTGTAACTCTAAAAGTTTATGATGTCCTCGGTAATGAAGTTGCAACTTTGGTGAACGAAGAACAACAAACCGGGATGCATAATTTCGAATTAGAAATGAGGAATTACGAATTGTCCGGCGGAGTATATTATTACAGGTTGCAAGCGGGAAACTTCGTTCAGACAAAAGGAATGATTTATTTGAAATAAGGTAATTAAACATAAATTTTCAATTTTATGAAGGAGGAAAATATGAAAACAAAAATCCATCTCTCGAATAAATTTGCTTTCGTTATTCTGTTGTTCATGGTGTCCCAACTGTTACAAGCGCAGTGGGTAAAACAAAACAGTGGAACTACTGAAAGACTTGCCGATGTTGTGATGCTCGATTCTTCAACTGCGATTGTTGTTGGTGAACAGCAAAATATTTGGAAAACTACAAATTCCGGTGAAACATGGAATTTTATCGGGTTGCCCTGGAGTTTCCCGATGAACTGGAAAAGCGTTTCTTTTGCCGATAAACTGAACGGAGTAATTGCCGGTAGCAATGTTATTACTACTACCGATGGCGGCGAAACCTGGGAGCCTGAATTCTATTCATACGATAAAAATTTTCTGAGTGCACTGCGTTTGGACGCGAAGTACATTTATGCTGGAGATGATTCCGGTTATGTTTACCGCACAATTGATAGTGGAAAGACCTGGTCGGCAGAGAAAATCAGCGCGTATCCAATTCGTTCAATCTTTGCTTATCTCGGACCAAATATGTCTGATTTACCTCTCTACGCATTGACATCGCATTCAATTATTAGAAAGAATGACTTTTATCCCAGCGCTCCGTGGAATGAAAAAGAACTTGAATTTTTCAGCGGCTTGGGCTCCGAAGCGTACAGCGGCGAATCTTGCAATGGCGGAGGAGGATCAACATTTATCGTGGGAGTGCAAGGAGATTGGCGTGCCGCTCCGGTAATACTACGACAAAAAATGTCAGACACAAGCTGGTCGTCAGCTAATCTTTTTCCATCTCCAGATGGAGAACTTTATGGAGTTTCTGCGCCTTCATCAAGTATAATTTATGCATGCGGCTCTTCCGGGCTAATATATAAAACAACAGATGGAGGCGATAATTGGATTTTACACTCAGTTTCAGCAACTCAAACATTGCATTCAATTTATTTTTTTAACGACACAAG
>MNVA01000098.1 GCA_001871325.1 Ignavibacteria bacterium CG1_02_37_35 | reverse complement strand
AAAAAATGTGTGGAGAATTTATGTTTTCAAAATTTCTAGTAAAAATATTTCTTAGTTTACTTTTTCTTCAAACAATTCAGGCTCAGGAAATATCCGATTTAATTGAACCGGTAAAACTAACCGCCGGAGTGAGCGACACAATATTGGTGAGCGATCTGTTTTATGCTAAAAATTATAATCTAACCTTTTCAGCAAACAAGGATGTAAGTTTTTCGTTTGATAAATCAACAAAGAAACTTGTTCTTCAGCCGAAGAAATCTTTTAAAGGTTTGAGTTTACTCGGTTTCACTTTTAATAATAAAAATTATGTTATTCCATTATTGTTGCAGAACCAAAAGAAAGAATTACAAAGTCATACATTCCGGTATAAACCGGAAGGTAAACCATCAAACGTTGTTGTTATCGGAAGTTTTAACAATTGGAACCGGCAAGCAAATCCTTTAATTGAAAGGGGAAACAGCAGAATTTATGAAGCGACTATAAATCTTGAGCCTGGTAATTATTTTTACAAATTCTCAGTCGATGGAAAAGACATTATTGATCCGGAAAATAAAGAAACCGTTCCAACCGGATTTGACGGCTTCAACTCCGTTTTGAGAATCACGGAAAAAAGTTCAGGGAAAACATATCTTCACATTCTCGGTAAAACCGAAAAGCCGAATGAAACTAATCTATCGTTTTATTTTGAACAGGATGGGAAGGGGAGTAAGATTTCTAAATCGAATATTTTTGCTTTGTTACATAATCAATTAGTACCACCGCGCGCAATAAAAATTTCCAGGAATAAAATTGATGTATCACTTTCTACAAAAGACATGAAGGGGAATCAAATTTTTCGTATGCTGATTTCTATAGCCGGTAAAAATTCGAATATTCAGTCGGTCTTTTTTACCAATGGAAAAACTTCGGGTACAAAAAATGGTTTTTCATCTTGGTATGACGGCTCCATTTATTCTATCATGGTAGATCGGTTTAATGACGGCGATAAGAGCAATAATATTCCCGTAAAACATGATTCGTTAGCATGGCAGGCAAATTATCAAGGCGGAGATTTCCAAGGAATAATAAACAAAATCGATGAAGGATATTTTGATGAATTAGGAATAAATGTTATTTGGGTTTCACCGGTTTATGATAATCCTAATGTTGCCTACCGCGAGTCGCCTAAACCGTATCGGTGGTTTTCAGGGTATCATGGTTATTGGCCCGTAAATAACTTTGCCGCCGAAGAAAAATTCGGGACGATAAAAAAATTGAATGAACTTGTTACAACCGCGCATCAACATGGAATAAAAGTTTTGCTTGATGTTGTAGCACATCATGTTCATCTTGAAAATCCGATTTTTAAAGAACATCCCGATTGGTTTGGAACGTTAGATTTACCCGATGGAAGAAAAAATCTTCGCTTATGGGATGAGTATCGTTTAACCACCTGGTTTGAGCCATACATGCCTTCATTCGATTACACAAAAACGGATGCGCCCATTAAATGGATGGCACAAAACGCAATTTGGTGGTTGAAGGAAAGCGGCGCTGATGGATTTAGACACGACGCTGTAAAACATGTTCCGAATGAATTCTGGCGCGAACTTACACGAACTTTGAAAGAAGAAATCGAAACTCCGGGAAACAAAAAAGTTTATCAGATCGGCGAAACTTTTGGCAGCAATGAACTTGTGGGTTCTTATGTTAACAACGGACAGTTAAGCGCTCAGTTCGATTTCAATCTTTCTTATTCTGCAATCCCAATTTTCCTGGAAAAAGAACGATCTTTTGTTTCGCTTGATTATACTTTGAAAAAATCATTTGAAACTTTCGGCGTGCATCATCTGATGGGAAATATTATGGACAGCCACGATAAAGTTAGATTTATGGCTTACGCGGACAGCGCTGTTGCCAAGCAGGGCGTTGATATGCGCGAGTTAGCGTGGACAAATCCTCCCACTGTTATTCATCCTTCGAGTTATAGAAAAGCAGAATTGTTTTACGCTTTTATGTTTACCATTCCCGGTTTACCGGTTATTTATTACGGTTCCGAATTCGGAATGACCGGAGCCGATGACCCGGATAATCGCCGTTTTATGCGGTTTGACAATCAGTTAAATGAGTTTGAAAAACAAATGCTGAATAGAACATGCAGTATCGTTAAGATGAGAAAATATCATCCAGCGTTACGTTATGGTGATTTCCAAACCGTATTAGCAAACGATAAAATTTACGCATACTTGCGTTGCGATGCCAATGAGAAACTTTTGGTCATTCTAAATAAAGAGACGGAAAAGCAGGAGGTAATTGTTCAACTTCCCACAATTTATGAAACAGAATTGCTGAATGATATTAATACAAATGAAAATATTTCCGCGCAGGGGAATTCGTTCAAAATTAAAATTGATGGAACCGGTTGGAGGGTTTTGAAACTAAAGTAGCAAAAAGTCTAAAAGTGTTTGCTAACAAACTTTAGTTCTTTGATTAAGTGATATTTCAAAGAAGGCGGGCTTATTATACCATTTCTTCAAATACTATTTTTCACTATCTCGACTTGAGGAAAGGCAAGATCAACTTAATTGGGTAGAGTGTTGTAGATATTTTATTCAAATTGTGAAATCCACTCACGGGAATGTGGGAAGGGGCGATTAAAGAATTGTCAACGCTAATATGATAACGATAATTGAATAGTGCATTTCTAATTCAGCACAACCATAAATGGTTAGTGCTGCACGAACAAATTCCGCTAAAGCGGAATGATAAACAAAATCGTCCAAATTTGTCGGAATGATTTTATCGCTTATCCTTCAAAAGTTCTTGTTCACTCTTCATTCTTTATTTTTAGTTCTGGCTTCTCCGTAATAGAAGAAATATCCTCGCTAACAATGAATAATTTCTGATAGAATTAAAGCGGCCGCGATAGCTTTTTGACAAATGGATGAACCAGATGAGCCAGAAGAATAAGCAAAACGCATCCAATTACATTGTACCAGAGATACGGAATATCTGTAAAGAAAAAACAGCCTATCACAACCAATTCCGCAGCGAGTGCAGAATAAAATGTAGCGCTCCCTCCGATCTTCTTGAAATAAAATGCAATTAAAAATATTCCCAGGATCGTCCCATAAAAAAGTGATCCTAAAATATTAACTGCCTCTATTAACGAACCCATACGGTTTGCAAAAAGAGCAAACGAAATTGCATAAAATCCCCAAAAGATCGTGCTTAGTTTTGATACCATCACGTAATGTCTCTCCGTACCCTCTGGTTTGATCATCCGTTTATAAATATCAACAACGGTAGTTGAAGCGAGTGCATTTAGTTCCGCAGATGTTGATGACATTGATGCGGAAAATATCGCCGCAAGGATTAGACCAATTAGTCCGGCGGGCAGAATATTTACAACAAATGTGAGAAAGATAAAATTGGTGTCATTTGTGTCAGCACCGGGATTTGCTTTTTTAATTAATCCGGCAGCCTCTTTTCTAATTTCCAATGCATTTTTTTTAGATCTATTAACAGATTCGGCAGCCTCGCTAAATTTAATTTTGTCATTTTTCTTATCAGCGTCCAGCATCTCTCTAATCTTTGCCTGCTTTTCATTGTGAATCACTTCATATTTATTTTCCAGTATTTGATACTCCGAAGCATAGGCGCTTTTCTTCACATTAGTTGTCTCAACAGAATTGAAAAAGAGAGGGGGAAGCGCAAACTGATAAAAGACAAAAACCATCGCACCTAAAAACAAAATGCCGAACTGCATCGGTATTTTAATTACTCCGTTTGCAAGCAGTCCAATGCGGCTCTGCGCAATTGATTTACCGGAAAGATACCGCTGAACTTGAGACTGATCGGTACCAAAATATGATAACGCGAGAAATGTTCCCCCGATCAACCCCGTCCAAAAATTATATCTATCCTTCCAATCAAAATCGAAGGTGATGGCATTCAGCTTCCCCATTTTGCCTGCGATTTTTGTTGCGTCCAAAAATGAAATATCCTTCGGAAGGGAATAAATGATCATGAAAAATGCGGTACCCATTCCCACCGTAATTATCAGCATCTGCATCAGATGTGTTTTATTAACAGCATCGGTGCCACCCGATGCGGTGTAGAGAACGACCAGAATTCCTGTAATTAAAACGGTGAGTTGGACATCCCAGCCGAGTAAAATAGAGACGATTAACGAAGGAGCGAGAATGGTGAACCCCGCTGCGAGTCCGCGCTGAATCAAAAACAAAACACTTCCTAACAGGCGATTTTTTAAATCAAATCTCTGTTCGAGGTATTCATACGCTGTATAAACTTTTAAATTGTGAAATAATGGAACTGCTGTTACAGATAAAATAATCATCGCCAACGGGAGCCCGAGATAAAACTGAACGAACCTCATTCCATCTACATATGCTTGTCCCGGAGTTGAAAGAAATGTAATTGCGCTCGCTTGGGTTGCCATAATGGAGAGGGTTACGGTGTACCACGGAGTTGTCTTGTTTGCAAGAAGAAAATCCTGAATATTTTTTTTACCGCGAGTTTTCCACATTCCATATAGAACTACGAACGCAAGAAAACTTCCGAGGACAACCCAATCAAACAAACTCATTAGTGTTCTGTATTAGACATAGGGAAATTAACTGATCTATTCAACTAAAAATTTTTGTAAAAAGATAAAACAGTAGAACAAGAATTACAAGATTGAGAAAGACGATCGAATATAGCCGTTTCCATGATGATAGAAATGGGGGTTTCTCCTCCCACATGTTTTCATCTTTGTGCTTATTACTTTCCATCATATTTTCCTGCTGAGATCATATTAACAAAAAGTCTATAAGCGCCTGGAACACCTGCCGGCAGTTGACGGAACCAAGCGAGACCTGAAAAAATAAAAATGCCTTTCCCGTAATGCGTAAATAAAGTTCCCCCGGTTAAATCCTTTTCACCAGGGTCGTGTCCTGAGAATATTGTCTCGTACTTCTCATCCCATTTATCCGCGAAATACAAACCTCTTTCCTGAACCCAATTTTCAAAATCTGTTGAGGTAATCTGATTTGGGAAATTTAATAATTGATGTTCTGGATTCACAAAATTTAGCGGTGCTTCTTCTACGGTAATTCGGCCACTGCCGAGTTTAAATGGATATGGACCAATATTTTCAGTCTGTAAACCAGATTGAACATTATATTGTACGATAAACGTACCGCCGTTTTTTACAAACTCCATAAGTTTGGTTTGGTCGAATTTAAGCCGTTCACGTGTATTATAAGCTCTGATACCCGTAATGATCGCATGGTATTGGGATAAATCGGTTTCTTCTATCATTTCGTCGCTCAGCAAAGTAACATCATAACCAATGTTTTGCAGACACTCGGGGACATCATCACCCGAACCCATTATATATCCAATTTTGTCATCGAATTTTTTAATATCAAGTTTAACTAAACTAATTTTACTTTCCGGGAAATAAACTTGCGGTTTGATATAAGCGTGTAAAATTTCTACAAAAGATTTATTGTAAGTCTTCCCATCAATATTCAACTCAACATTTAGCATTGACACTCCGGAATTTTTTGGTGGAGTAATTTTGAATGAGTATGTCTGTTCGTCATATTTATTTTTAAGAGAAAATGGGATGCTGTAAGGAGAATCTTTCCAATTACCATCTGTCTGCAAATGAACCTCACCGGAGATATTAGGGCTGAAACTTTTTAATTTGATCCGGATATTTTTAGTTTTTTCATCGGGGAATATTGCTACCTTCCCGTTTAAATTTGCGATTACCGGCGGACATACTTCAAAAGGTCTGTAATGTTCTCCATCAACTCTATCGTTCCACCGGTAGCGTAGTGGAATCGAAAATACCAAATCTACACTACCATAGCTGACGTAAATATTAACTGGTATTGAAAAATCATTCTCCGCTTTGCCAATTTTTTGTTGATCCAAAATGGTGAACGAGCCCTTAGTTGGTTCTTTCACAAGCCAATAGGGCTGAGAAATCGGGTATGAATCGGGTATCTTAATTTTACTCTCGATCGTAAAGAGCTGATCCTGTTCGAGTTTATTATTCATGACAGTGTCAGATGGAATAGATGGGAATTCAATCTTTTTTATTTTGAATATATTTTCCGATCTATTAACAAGCATGGTTTTTACATTTACCTCATCCCCGGGAGCAGCGGAATAATCTGAAGAGAGCGATTCCATCCACAAGCCTGCACAAGATTGGATTATGCTTAACAGTTCCTTCCGTTTGATGTCAACCCAGTAATTGTTTTCAATTTTATCTATAACAGCATAGAGTTCTATCAGCTTTGGTAATGACTTTGACGGATCGTGGAAATCAAATAATTGTAGAATTTCATTGATTTGCTTCCCGATTTTTTCTCCATGCTTAATTCTGTCCCAGGTTGTATTAACTTCTTCAAAAAGATTGGTCTTAGCTGCATCTCCTTCAATGAACTGGAAATACTCTATACGTGGTGTCCGGGATGCGGTTACTCCAAAACCTTGACTCTTATGCATCGAACGACTTTCGGCTGCGATTTCCGTGTAAGATTTCCCGAGCAAGAAATTAAATTGTCCGGTATCCACTTTGAGTAATTGATCTATTTCGTTTTGACCTGGCCGCCAACTATTCCAAAATATCCTTTTTGATTTCCATGGTTGAACATATTTTAATTGTTCAGTGAATCTCTGCGTATCTGCCGCTGCCGTAAATGCTTCCAATGCAAGTGAGGCAGAAGCTGTATGATGGCCGTGTCCTCCGTTTCCAGCGGGAGGAAACCGGGTGATAATTACATCCGGTTTATAATTTCTAATAACCCAAACGATATCCGAGAGGATTTTCTCCTTTTCCCAAAAATTGAAAGATTCTTCAGGTGATTTTGAAAAACCAAAATCCACTGCGCGAGTAAAATATTGTTCAGCGCCGTCCAGACTTCTTGCCTGCAATAATTCCTGAGTGCGGATAATGCCAATCTCACTTCCTTTTTCCGAACCAATCAAATTTTGACCACCGTCTCCTCTTGTGAGCGAAAGATACGCCGTTCGGAACTTTCTTCCCTTAGAGAGAAATGCCATCAGTCCGGTATTTTCGTCGTCCGGGTGCGCAGCTATATATAAGACACTGCCCAGCACATTTAGTTTTTCAAGTGCTAAGCGGATTTCTGAAGAGTTTTGTGTTTGTACCGGCTGTGCATCTATATTGATTCTAAAAAAAAACGAAAGCACTAAAGAACAAGAGAAGATGCTCTTGAGGAATTTATCCATATTATTTCCGATTTTGGAATTAAAAAAAACTTACGCTGAATCCCATAGAAAAATATCAATCTCTTTTATATGAACGGGGATGAATTATTTTCGATTCTCAGATAAAAGAGATTGATCCCGGAACCGGGGATGCCCGAACAAGTTTGAGAGAAAAAATTATTCCGCTGTTGAAATGTTGAACGGCACTTTAAGTTCTTCCCATTGAAGAAAAGCAGTTGTGGAATTACCTGCCAAATTATCAAATCCATAAATCAACCATTCTTGAAATGGAGCTTCGACAGGGTTTACCGTGATCCGAAGTGCGTCTTCATCTTTATTATAAAGATAGCTCCCCCAAAGAGCGCTGTTCTTGTTAAATATTAATATCCATTCTTTCTCCGAAGGGATGAAATGGAGACTGTATTTTCCTGCGGCTAATTTATTACCATTGACCACGACATCTTTGCTAAAAGAGATCGTAGTATTTTCATTTGCACCGCCTCTCCATGGAAATGGTTGTTCCTTTGAATACTTATTTCCCGGGGCTAATCCGAAAGGAACAACATCTCCCCAAATCTTTCTGCCTTTAACACCAGGCCTGCTAAAATCAATAACAATATCGGTGTCAATTCCAATTGTTTGAGCAACACTGGCTTTCAAACTTGGACGGGGTTTTTTATCTTTTTGGGCTTGTGATGAAATAGCCGCCATTAACACGAATACTATTACTAAAGTTTGACTAAAATTGAAATTCATAACATCTCCTATTTTTGTAAATCTGAAATTATCGTAACCTGGCAGGTTCACAAACGTATGGTTATAAACCTGCTTTGATGATATTAAAATTCATGATTTTATTTTTCATTTGCAAGGATTTTTCTTTAAATACTAGATTTTTTTTAAGAGAATATTGCAACTTGGTTGGCAACAGTCTTACGCACTTGCAACTGACAGCTAAATCAGGATGATTCGTGCAAGTAAGAGTGATAAGATAGAAATGGTTCAGCAGAATAAAGAATTCAAAAAAAGGGGGAACTCCTCTTAAAATGATTTTGTTTATTTGAATAATTTGAATATTTTGAATTTAAGATTTAGCAATGTTTTATTGACTAAGATTTTTCTTAGTTATTGACATTAAGTAATGTTGTTGTTCTTAACAAAGTAAGATGGAGGTGGTGTTTAATAAACGTCATAGAATTTAAATCCATATATCATAGTGCGGTAAACAGCATCGTTGAGGGGATTGTAATAAAGCACCAGAAAAATCTTGGCAAAAAAATTAATAGCCAATATTACATCATTTAAATATCAATGGATTCGGGGGCTTAGCTCAGTTGGTTTAGAGCATCTGCCTTACAAGCAGAGGGTCTGCGGTTCGACTCCGTAAGCCCCCACACTTACAAACCCTTATAAGATAATAACTTATAAGGGTTTTTTGTTTTAAAGATTTTTTTGCGAATGGTTTAGCCACCACTAAATTGAAAAAATATTTGCTCATAATTCAGTAAAACAAACTTCCCTCCAAGGTGAATTGATAAAATGCAAGAATTGGTTTGCCATTCGTATGTCAACAACCACATAATTCCCCACCTTCAGGTTCACAAGATTCCCCACCTTATTTTCTTCACGTTTGTTTCGTTGTTTCTGGATACCCAGGAATTAATTATCAATAATTTCTTTTTCAATCCAATTTAAAGGAGAAATCACCACAACAATTTCTCCTTTCAATTCTTTCTCACCAATTCTACTAATCAATTCTTCGGCTTTCCCGCGCAAAACTTCTTCAAACATTTTTGTGAGTTCACGGCAAATTACGATTATTCTTTCCGGCATATATTTGTTTAATTCATCCAGCAGTTTATGGATGCGGTAAGTCGATTCATACAACACGATCGTCCGTTCTTCAGTCGCTAAACCGGAAAGGAATTTTTGTCTTCCTTTTTTTTGCGGCGGAAATCCTTCGTAAACAAAAGCATCCGTAGGTAAACCGGCAATGGAAAGAGCAGTTATTACTGCCGAGACTCCTGGAATCGGGACAACCTGAATCCCTTCCCGGATAGCGGCTGAAATTAATCTGTTTCCCGGATCAGAAATGGTCGGAGTACCCGCATCGGAAATGAGTGCGGACTTTTCACCGTTTCGTATTCTTCCCAAAACATATTCTATTTTTTTTTCTTCACTGAAAGCATTCAGAGAAATCATTTCTTTTTTAATTTGATAGTGATTTAATAGGTGAGAAGAAACTCTTGTATCTTCGCAAATAATAAAATCAACTTCACCAAGCGTTTCAACGGCGCGGAAGGTTATGTCTTTTAAATTTCCGATCGGAGTACTTACAACGAACAGCATCATCGTTATACCAATTTTTCTCTGACAGTTTTTGGGAGTTTTGCGACAATTAAATTATAGGAATTATCTATCCATTCTAAAATAAGTTTGTCTGAAATATTATTCGTCAGAAAAACCGTATTCCAATGTGTCTTATTCATATGATAACCCGGCTGAACTTCATTATATTTTTCACGAAGCTCAATTGCGATTTCAGGGTCACATTTTAAATTGATTGAAACTGGGGGAATAAGGTTTACCAGGCAAAACATTTTTCCCATAACTTTATAAACGGGTGTATCTTCATCGAACGGAAGAGATTCTGTTGCACTTTTTTTCTTTAAGCAATAATCACAGACTTTTTCTAGATCCATTTTATTTTTTAATTTCAAAAATATTAGTTGATTTATCAGTATCGGGAATTTCATCTTTGCCAAGCTGCACTTTAATAAGCGCACCTTCTACAGGATAGGTGAATTCTTTTTTAGTTTTTCCATCTTTCCAGACACTTGTGTTTTCGTAATACTCTTTTGTTTTCCCATCTTTATAACTCAGTTTGAGCGCAACCGGAACAGGCATCGAACCGATTTTCTCAACGGTTATTTTTACTTTATTCTTTTTAACTGAAACTGATTTGATAGCTAAATCAGGAAATCCAAATTCAAAAAACCAAGGCTTCCAAAACCAGCCTAAATCTTGGTTAAGCGTATTGTTGAAAGAATAATAAAAATCATAGGGAATAGGATGTTTACCATTCCAGCGTTTTACATATTCGTGAAGACCTTTAAGAAAAGTTTCAGTACCAAGAGCATCCCGTAAAAGTTTATATGCTAAACCGGGACGCGTGTATGCTGAAGTGCGATAAGTTCCATGTCCACGAATAGCAGATGAAGGAATGAGAAGCGGAAGTTCATCTTCTTTTCCGGCAATGCGAGAAAATCCGTCCGCCAAATTTTTCCCGCGATCGTTTGCAGAAGGTTCAATTACGGGAAGTAAATCTTCCGGCAAAATTGTTGCCCAGCCTTCATCCATAAAAGCATATCTTCTTTCATTCGTTCCCATAAAAAATGGGAAGTAGGTATGACCGATTTCGTGTGCGGTTAAATATACCGTACCGCTTCTTTGTTTTGATGAACCGTCATTTACCATCATCGGAAATTCCATTCCGCCTTGTCCGTTGAAAACCGTCATACGTGGATAGGGAAAAGGAATAGCTGGAAAACTAAAAGAGTAAGATTGAATAATCTTTTTTGCAATTGATGCCACTTCGTAAAAATCTTCCGACTTTGGATTATAAGCTGCGGAGATAAGTGTCTGCCGCATTGTTGTAGAATCAACTACTGAGGTTACTGCATCCCATAAATAATGATCCGAATAGGCAAATGCAAAGTCAGTTACTCTCTCGGCTATGTAATTCCATTTATTTGTTTGTAAAGCTGTGTTAAAATTATTCTTCCCCAAATCCTCCTGACGAATAATTTTAACTACCTCCTCAGAGACCGCCGCCTTTTGATACCGTTTTAAAATTTGGGGGGAAAGAACTTCATCGGCATTTTGCAACACTCCTGTTGCCCAAATACAAAAAGAATTTGGCGATACAATTGACACATCATAATTGTTGAAATCGTTATAAAATTCCTGACTCCCGGTGTATTGGTCATCATCCCAGCCATGCACATCATCATAGACCGAAACTTGCGGATACCAATAAGCAACCATTGCAGTTGTCGAATCGTAAACGCCCATGCGGATGTTTGAGACTGAAGGAAGCGTTAGTTCCCAATCGAATCCGAAAGTAATTGAGCTTTTAGGGAAGAGAGGTTTCGGAAGAGATATTCTCATTACTGTTGAGTTGATAGAAACGCTCTTTGCTGTGTCGGGGGAAAACTCCGCCTCGTTTAATTTTATTCTGTGAATTTTAATTCCGTCGTGCAAATCTTTTTTATTAATGCCAAATTCTCTCGGCGCTCCGAACTGATAAATATTTTGATAAAGACGAAAAACTAAATAATTCAAGGTGTCGGGGCTATTGTTGAAATAAGTTATCGTCTCGCTTCCTTTTAGCAATTTTTCTTTCGGAAATATTTGAGCGCTGATTTTATAATCGGCGGAATTCTGCCAGTAATTTTTGCCGGGTGTCCCGTCATAGTTTCGCGTGCCATTTGCATAAGCTTTTTTTATATCAAGCGGCATATACAGAGAAGTTTGCGATTTTATTAAGGCGGAAAAGAGAATCATGCAACAAACAAAAGTGAAAGATGATTTCATTTATTCTCCAAGTAAAATATTGTCATGTAACTTTCCTGCTTGACGGCAAGACATGTTGTTTTTTGTGTCAAAATATTTAAAAATGATTTTATCAATTTTCCATCTTCCACCTGCCTTGTCGGCAGACAGGTCAAACATTATCCATTGCGACTTGTCGCGTTAGGTTTTTTATTTATTTGAATAATTGGTACGCTTGCAACACTTTTTTACCAAATGAATTCGCTTTGGGATTGTCTTTTGGCTTTCTTTCTGACCCATCTGCATGAAACAAACCCGTTGAGTACAAGGTGCCGATTATCGCGGGTTTTTTGTCAATTGAATAATTTGCTTTCGACCATCTGCTTTGCGCAATCCTTAAATATGCTGCCGCAAAGTAAATATTCAAAGTATCATTTTGCAGTTTCTTTATTATTTCTGCCGGACTTTTGCTCACCTTTAACAAACCAGAGTATTTCTTTCCTGGAAAAAAACTGCTCTTTGAATCGTTGACTTGAACCTCAATCCAGTATGCAGTTTTCATTTTTACCTGACTAAAACCTATTGAACTGTTAAATCCTTCTTCGGCAAGAGGTATATCAAGGGCATCATCTTCCCAATCATAATTTAAAGTTCTTTCAACATAGATTATAGCTCTTAAATATTTCGGATTTACTTCAAAATATCTTGCCGCAGATTCTATTAAAGTTTTATGCTCTTTAATTTTTAATAAGGTAACATCAGGTCGTTCAGCAAATAACGGAACTACAAATAATATTAATGAAAAAAATAAGTGCCGGAATATTTCCGGCACTCTTGTTTTGATTATGGACATAAACTTGTTAATGTTCGTTTTGTTTTTACTTCAGCATTAACAACTTAGATGTTTTTTCAAAGACCTTTCCATCTGTTGAAACGGCTTTGAATCTGTACAAATAAATTCCCGATGCAATCTGTTCGTTGTTTTCATTTTTCCCATTCCAAATTACATTTTGATAACCTGCATTTTGAGAGCTAATAACAAAACTTCTAATTAACCTTCCCATGACATCAAAAATATTTATTTCAACATTTGATTGAACCGGAAGAGCGTAATTTATTGTTGTACTTGGGTTAAAAGGATTTGGATAATTTCCAAGTAATTTATATTCAGTAGGTAGTTCATTATTTGTAAGATTGATTTTATTTGAAGATACCGGTTTAGCAATTACTTCCTTAATATTAATATTTAAAAGATCGTTTACCTCAATAGCGGCTGGCGAATTAGGGAATAATGAAATAATTAAATCACCGGTTTCTTTTGCCTTAGCTTTATTGTCTTCTTCAAGGACATAATAAAGGAACAAGTTGAAATAACCAAATTCAGCGGTTTTGGTGTCTTTGTATTTGTTTATGATTGTATTCAACTTTGCGACACGATTATTTTTTTCAAAATCGGCTTCAATTATTTCTGCCGCACCGAATAATTCGTTTTTAGTTTTCTGCAAACCAAGATTTTTCAAAAATACTTTAAATGATTCTATATCATCTTCTTTACTTGCCCGCCACAACATACCAAGCGCAAGAAAAGCTGCGCTTGAATCGGGATATTTTTCAATAATTTCTTTGGTGATCAATTGTGCTGTTTTATAATGTTTCAAATCAATTTGCCGTTTTGCATATCCTAACTTATTTATTAGCGAAATGTTTGGATCAAGAGGTAAAGTTGCTTTTTGAATAGTTTTATCAACACCAATATTTTCTCCTTGATGAAACTCAGTGTTAAAAAGATTTTCCTCCGGAGATAACCGCATATTTGCAAACTGCTGTGAAGGACTTGAGCTAAGCCAAGGGTCATAATCAATAGTATTATAAAAGCTGGTAATTTTACTTGAATTAGGAGGATCACTTCCCCACCAATTTTTCTCTGCTAACACAGCAACGTTAGAAGCAACTAATAATTCATGATATGAATTGTTTTCCAGAATATTACGACCTCCCTGTGTTTCGCAGGCATCTCTCCCCAAAAAAGGACTGCCATAATAAATTGCATAAACACCTTGGGAAGAATTATTATGAATATTATTATTCCCATAATTGCCCAAATTTCCAAAATCAGGTTGTGATAAATTAGCTACGCCTACACCGATAAAATTATTATAAATTTCATTCCCTATTAAAAGAGGAGAACTATAATACATCGCTATTCCGCAACCGTTGGTATTTCCGTGAATATTACAATTTGTTATTACCGGCTGGCTGGAAGTGTAATCGGTTCCATACAAATAAATACCATGTGATGAGCAATTTGTAACTTCACAATTATCTATTGAAGCAACTCCTTGATTTACATTGATAACTTTGTAACCGTTTTTTACGATTGAATGAGAAATATTAATGCTGCCGCCAGAGTTCACCTTAATTCCATTTTGTATAGTTGCGTTTGGAGTAATAAAATCAAAAGTAATTTTGTCCATACTTGTGCCGTTTACATTAAGGCCACCGTTTACTATTAACGAAGAATTGTTTTGAAACCTTATATCAGTTCCCGGTAATATTTTAAGAGTAATTCCACTTGGTACGGTTACATTACCTGTTATATTCATTGTTCCGCACCATGTCTCATTATTTGGTAGCGTTCCGTTGGTTGTGTTGTTAGCAACCCCGGAAACATAAATATTCTGTTCAGATGTATGAACAATCCCGTCATTGTCTGTGCCTGTAACTTTTAATCTGCCAATTACATTATTATTCGCATCTCTGTACCAGCAATACCCTGTTGGAACTGCTCCTAAATTTGCGTTAATATTCCATATTTCATTTGAGCCTGCGGTTCCTGTAGAATATTGATATTCTCCTTCAGCATGCCGTAGTAATATCTTCCAATTATACCCGCCAACAACATAATCACCTAAGGGGGCAACATCTACAAAAATTGCGGAGTAAGCATAACTAGAATTTTGATTTAAATATACTGGGCCATTAAGTTCTATCCCATCTTCTATACCGGTAGCACCCCAACCAAAAAATTGATAAATATGCGCAATTCCCTCTATGTCAGTACTAGTTAAAGAGTTAGCCATTTGATAAGGTGGATTCCCTGCATTCATCACATCAGCAGGTTGACCTAAAATTCTATAACTATGCCCTATCCATAAAAGATGCCCAAATTCATGGAGATAAACCGATTTAAATCTTGCATTAATAGTACCTAGATCGTTTACGTCTGTTGTCCAATTATAATTGAAATCCGATGTATTATTTAAGTAAATTGCTGTTTGTTTATATTCTGTCACAGAAAGATCGGAATAAGGCTCAAATTGATAAATATTATCATTCTTTGTAACAGCCATAGCCGTAAACCCACATACATAATTATCTCGAAAAATATTTGTGGAATTATCAAATTTTGACTCAATCGCTGGGAAAAAATCAGTAAAATCATAATGTATATATCCATGGTCTTCCCATTCATAAGCCGAAGTTAATGCCTGAGATTGTATGTCCGAGCCATAACCCAATAGTTCAAGTGGAAGAGGTGAAAAAAGAATATCAAATTGTTTGAGTTTTAAATTACTGGATTTATAATAATCATTCCAAAAAACTTTATCTGGAGTACCATCCAGCGCATCAGCATACACAATATATTTGCCTTTTACATTATCATACTCTACTCTTTGAAAAGAGGTTAATTGTGCAGTTAAATGAATACTGCTTAAAACTATTAATACTATTAAAATTTTTGTTGCTTTCATTGTTTACTCCTTTCTTAATTTAATTTATATTTTTTAAGAAAATTTCTTTTAAATATTTCCCATGTTTTTGTTGAATCAAGTAAATAACAGTTTTTAGCATCTATTAATTTATTTTCATTTAACGATAATACCGCTGATTTTTCAGCATTATGTAAGATACCAAGGCAAAATGCTTCAATTTCATTATCCATTTTCCAATAATCAACCGGAATAAAATACGAATTACCTTTTTCAAAGGAGGGATAACCTTCTGGGAACCAATGCAGTAAAAAACTTACTGTTATTATGTCCTCTTTCTTGAATTTCTTTTCACCTTTTATAACATCTTCAACAGAACAAATCAAATTAATTTGAGGGAATGTATTTTTATCCGTATGAATGTAAATAGTACCTTGAATATCCAGTATCTTAACCTTTAAGTAATAGGGAATTTCTAAAATTTTTGTGAAATTTTTTCCATATCTTTCATCTATTAATTTATGTAAAATACCCAGTTTAACCCCGGGTTTTAATCCAATAGGTTTATAATTATTTTTTATTGTTTCGGCTGCCCACGCATCATACTCACTCTTCAATTCTTTTCGAAACGCAACAGGATCATCTTCAGTTGCTATATATAGCAATTTCGCAGTGTTAAACAATTCATCATTTGAAAATTTCTTTTGCATACCGAGTTTCATATCATAATGAGCAACAATATTATTTAATTCAGTATAAAAATTCTTAATGCTTGGTTTTATCTCATCTGTTTTTTGCGGAAAATGAGTTGAGATAAAAATTAATACAATTAATAAGGTTATTTTTTTCATATATACTCCAATTATAGTTTTTCCATTAATTCAGTTAAAAATGCCAGACTTAAATAAAAATAAAAATTTAATTTAACCGTACATAAAATGTAATCATGGATTATTACAGAAGATGGATGAAGAAAAGATGATGGTTTATTTTTTCGATAAGGTTCAGAAAAAGCACACATAAAAGCAGATCCTTTTATAATTTAATTTTTCCGTGACTATAATCAAAAAGAAAAACGAGAAAGTCAAGAGATTTCTAAAAATGTTTTTGTTTTTTTTTGCTAAATATTTAAAAATGATTTTATCAATTTTCACCTACTTTGTCGGCAAACAGGTCAAACATCATCCATTGCTACTTTTCGCTCTATTATAAATAGTAGTTAATGCCGGGTAGATTTTTTAATTTCTTTTTCAGCGTTATCTAAGTATGAAAGATTTTTTTCTTTAAAGAGATTTATTTGATCAAGGACTTGTTGAAAGTTTTTCACATTTTTTAACCCGCTAATAAGAGCGTCATAAGTCTGCGGTTGAAACATTTCGGTTTTAATCTTATTCAGAAGTTCTAAAGTGTTCACCATTTTTGTTTCTTTCACAATTTGATTTTGAGCGATGTAGAGTTCGTCGTAAGTAGTTTTGACCTTTTCTAATTGATTTTTTAATTCTTCACGGAGTAAAGAATTTTCGATTGCAATTCCGGTACTAACCGCCATTGCACTTAAAAACTGTGCATCATCCGAAGTAAATAAACCTTCTTTTTTATTTAAGATTTGGAAAACGCCAATAACATCACCGTTAATATTTGTCATAGGGACACAAAGAATATTTCGTGTTTTAAACCCGGTAACTTTGTCAACCTTTTTATTGAATTTAGGATGGCTGTAAGGATCGTCAATTATTTGATAGGAGTTACTTTGGGCTACTTCTCCTGCAATTCCGGAATCAATAGAGATTCTAATTTCTTTCTGATGAATGCCGATACCTGATTTTGACCATAATTCCTTTTTTTGACTATCAAGAATAAAGAGAGTGGCGCGTTCAGCATCAAGGGAATTTGCCGCTACCTCTACAATGTGAAGAAGCATTTCATCAAAATCTTTGATGCAGTTAATGCTTTTAGAAATTTCAAATAAAACCGATAACTTTTTGTTTTGCGATACTAACGAATCAACAGGGGGAACTTCCCGCATTTCCGCAATCTCTTCAACAGTTCGATCTCTTTTTTGTTTTAGAATTAATTTAACTTCCAGCTGAAGTTTTTCGAAGGTGAGTGGTTTTAAGAGAAAGCCGGCTATTTTTCTTCCGAAGACGATATCTTTGGTGTCATAGAAAAAAGAAGAGACTAAAAGAATTGGGACACCGGGAGCCGCATCACTTAAAAGATCAACAAATTCAATTTCGTTCAATACCGGATTTTGAACTTCATCTATAAGGAAGTCGTATGGTCTTTCCATTAATAAGGCAAGGTTATTTTTATTCTTTTCTTTTATAAGAATTTGAGCCTGGAATTCGGAAGCAAGGGTTTGATACATTCCGGCGGATTCCCTGTTTTCCGAAAAAATTAGAATTGATAACGTTTCGCTCATAGTCTTCCTTTTATTTAATGAAACTTAGAAACTTCTCATTGATTTTCAAAGAGTTTGGTCAAAATAATTACTCTTGCGGGATGAAATTATTTATTTCGAAATATGATTCATCCGGTGCAGAGGAAACTATTTTGCCCCGTTCCATCTTTTTGAAAAGTTCTTCCCTTGTGTGGAACTCTTTTAAATAAAAAATATGAACAACTTGACGATGCTGTGTTATCCAGTTTAATGTAATTTTTATTTTTTCCAAATCTTCATCGTTGGGATTATAATCAAGCTGTGTTGTCCCATCAAAATAATCTTCTAAAGCGCGGTCAAAATTTATTTGGTCATTCGCAAAGTAGTCTTTAATAAAAAGTTTTCCCTGGAGGAGAAGAAGATAATCTTTTTGTCCTTCATAACCGGATATTTCAAACAGCACATTTGCGGTATTGATCGGTTCTGCAAGCAGAGATGATTTATGAATTTGTGAGAGAACAAGCGAAATTAATTCCTTTATTTCTGAGGCTTTTTCAAAACGAAGTTGAGAGGAATAACTTTTCATTTTCGAGATCAACCGGTCAACGGCAAATTGATTCTTCCCGTAAAGAAACTCGTACACATTATTCACTTCATCTAGATAAGGCTCAATAGTATCAACTACACAGGGAGCAGTGCAGCGTTCAATCTCTGCAAGAAAACATCTGTGTTTCTTTTTAAATTCTTTTTCATCACACTCGCGCAGAAGAAAAATTTTGTCAATCATATCAAGGACTTGCTGGGCAAGTTTACGCGAAATGAACATCCCGAAATAATCATTTCCATCAAAAGAAAATTTGTTGGTCAGTTCAATCTTTGGAGCTTTATGAGTAAGTGAAAATCGTAAGAAATATTTATTATGATACTGTTTCAACATAACATTCATTTTAGGATTTATCTTTTTTATCAATTCGGCTTCGGCAAGCAGTGCGATTAATTCGGTTTTTGTGGTTATTGTTTTAAATTTATGCGCCGTGGTAAGAATTTTTTTACTCTTCCGCGCAGAAGTTGGAGCGAGATAAGATTTTATCCTTTCTCGCAGTGATTTCGCTTTCCCGATATAAATTATTTCTTCCTTCTTATTAAAAAAGAAATAAACGCCGGGAGATTTGGGAAGCGAGAGAAATGCATCTGCAAGATTTTTTTTAAGCGGAACTCCCGGCTTTATTTGAACGGACTGGTATTGATAATTAATAAATTCTTGAACCGTCTGAAAACCTTCTGCGGCTTTTAATATTTCAACTAACGCGTAAAGAATTTTTGCTGTTACTTCCGCATCGGCATAAGCACGGTGTGCATCTTCATTTTTTAAATGAAGATGGTTTGCAAGATTTCCCAGCGATCGGCTTTTGAGATTTGGCAGCATTCGTCTTGCCAAACGAAGGGTGCAAAGCTGAAGAGGCTGGTAATTTTCGATTCCGCAAACTCGAAATTCTTTCCGAAGAAAACTTAAATCGAATTGTAAATTGTGTCCGACTAAAACCGAATCCTCTAAAAAATCCTGTAAAGGTTTTACCAAATCTTCAAAGAATGGCGCGTCGTAAACGTCATCATCCGAAATGCCGGTGAACTGCGTAATAAAAGGGGGAATCGCTCTCCCGGGATTGATAAAAGAATTATACCGGTCAATCACTTTGAAATTTTTTATTTTCACCAAACCGATTTCGATGATGTTATTATTTGCCGGACCTAACCCGGTTGTCTCAACATCAACAACGGAAAACTCCGCTTCTTCAATTGGAAGTTGTAAAATTTCAGTGTTCAGCATATAAAACCGGAGAAATCTTTCTCAATTCTTTTAAGTTACTTTTTAATTAGATATATTTTCCCTACAAATTTAGGAGAATATGGAATTAATTAATATACTTTTTATCGGCGACATTATTGGCAAACCGGGATTAACCTTCGTACAAACATGGCTTCCTGGCATGATTCAAAAATACAAAGCAGACGTGGTTATTGCTAATGGTGAAAATGTCGCTGATGGAAAAGGGATTTTGCCGAAAGATGGTGAAATACTTTTTAATCTTGGCGTTCATGCAATTACCGGCGGAAATCATACGTGGGATAAACATCAGACACAAGAATATTTAAAGAACGAGCCTCGTGTGCTTCGTCCTTTGAATTATCCTAAAGGGACTCATGGAAACGGTCATGTAATTGTTGATTCGAAAAGAGGAAAAGTTGCCGTTGTTAATTTGCAGGGCAGAGCTTATATGGCAACGATTGATTGTCCTTTTCGCTCGGCGGATTGGATACTTGCACGGATTAAATCTGAGACAAAAATAATTTTTATTGATTTTCACGCCGAAGCTACTGCGGAAAAAATTGCACTCGCAAGTTATCTTGATGGTAAAGTAAGCGCCATTGTCGGCACTCACACGCACGTGCAAACAAGTGATGAGCGAATTTTTCCGAACGGTACCGGGTACATTACCGATGTAGGGATGACCGGTCCCTATGATTCTGTTATCGGAATGAAAACGCAGGCAGCAGTAAACCGCTTTATTTATCAAACACCGCAAAAATATGAAACGGCGGAAAATGATGTGCATCTCTGCGGTGTTGTGTTTAAGGTTGATGCATCAACGGGAAAAACAGTTTCCGTTGAAAGAATATTATTTCCGGAATTTAATACTTCAGTCAGTTAGCAACTATGATTTTAATTGATGGTAAAAAAGTCGCCGCTGAAATTCGAGTTGAATTAAAGCGAGAAGTTGATAAGTTAAAACAAGAAGGGAAGAATGTTCCCGGTTTAGTTACTATTCTTGTCGGTGAAAATTCCGCCTCAAAAGTTTATGTAAACAGCAAAGCAAAAGCGTGTGAAGAAATTGGGTTCCTTTCCAAAGTTGAAAAACTTTCCGAATCAACAACGGAACATGAATTATTGAGAGTTGTACAGAAGTATAATGATGATAATCATTTCAACGGGATATTAGTTCAACTTCCGCTGCCAAGGCAGATCAACGGATCAAAAATTATAAACGCAATCGCTCCCGAAAAAGATGTTGACGGTTTTCATCCGGTAAGCGTTGGGAATTTAGTTATCGGGAATGATACATTTTTCCCGTGTACTCCGGCGGGTATTCAAGAATTGCTGAAGCGGTATAATATTCAAACCAAAGGGAAGCACGTTGTGGTTGTTGGGCGCAGTAATATTGTCGGTAAACCTATCGCAAATATTTTGCTTCAGAAAAAAGAATTTGCAAATGCTATCGTTACGGTTTGTCATTCCGCTGCCGCCGATTTAAAAAAATATACTTTGTCCGCCGACATTTTAATTGCAGCAATCGGTGTCCCAAATTTCATCAAAGCGGATATGGTTCAAGAGGGGACTGTTGTAATTGATGTCGGGATAAATCGCGTTGAAGATGCGACTCAGGCAAAAGGATATAAAATTGTCGGTGATGTTGATTTTGAAAACGTCTCTCCTAAAGCATCATTCATTACTCCTGTGCCGGGCGGAGTTGGACCAATGACGATAGCAATGTTATTACAAAATACTTTTAAAGCTTATTTAAAATTCAGGAAGTAAAAATGGATTCATCAAAAGTTGAAAGAATTGTTTCGCAAGTATTTTTAGAAAAATCACTGCGCGATTTTTATTGTCAGGGTGATACTTGCAAAGGCTGGGAAACAAACGTCATCACGCAGCCGAATGCGATTAAAAATATTGTAAATGTTGGGGCGGAAAGAATTACTGCCGGGCTTGGCGTCGGCGATCATCTCCCCGATCTTTCACTTGCAAGAATGATTGACCACACGATGCTGAAACCCGATGCAACTAATGATGAAATAACAAAACTTTGTTCTGAAGCTAAACAATATCATTTCGCTTCCGTCTGCGTTAATCCGGGATTTGTTCCGCTTTGTTCTTCATTATTAAAAGGAACCGATGTTAAAGTTTGTACGGTAATCGGGTTTCCGCTGGGAGCAACAACTACCGAAGTGAAGCGATTAGAAGCGGAGCAGGCAATTGCAAGCGGCGCCGTTGAAATTGATATGGTCATAAATGTTGGGCAGTTAAAAAGCGGAAATTATGATTACGTTTTTAACGATGTAAATAAAGTTGTTACTGCGGTTAAGGCGCATCGTAATGTTTGTAAAGTGATTTTAGAAACCGCGCTTCTTACCGATGAAGAAAAAGTTAAAGCTTGTTTGATTTGTAAAAAAGCGGGCGCTGATTTTGTAAAAACTTCAACAGGATTTTCGAAAGGCGGAGCGACTGTTGGCGATGTTGCATTGATGAAAAAGGTTGTCGGCTCTGCAATTGGCGTAAAAGCTTCAGGCGGAATTCGATCCAAAGAAGACGCCGAAGCAATGATTGCAAGCGGCGCAGACCGAATCGGCGCCAGCGCCAGCGTTAAAATTGTGATGGGCGAGAAAAGTGAGTCAAGTTACTAACTCATGTTACGCAGTTGATAATTAAAAATCTTCTTAATCATAATCATAATCGTAATCTTACTCGTTTTTAGACGGCAAATGCAGATTAAGAAAAAGATTACGATTAAGACATCAATTGAATCTTTTGCGTAAGGTGACTTACTAACATACATCACGGTTAAGAGTTGTGGTAAATGAAGTGGTTGAATTTTATTTCGGAAGCATGGATGAATGAATGGAAGAATGAATGTTTCTTTATCGGTTTTAAACTTTCAATGTTTTTCACTCAACCATTCAGTCTTAGCGCGGCCAAGCCGACAACCAAACTTTTTTGATTTCAGAACAAGGATTAACGATTTTTGATTTTAGAAGTTAAAAATAAAATCAAAAATCGCTATTCGTTAATCCTTGTTCGTAAATCGTGTCCAAAAAAACAAGGATTTAACTGAGGATACTATTCCGCCAAGCGATGGTTTTATTAAAAAAATGCTGAGTTGTAATTTTTGTATCAGTTTTAAGTAAGATGATTTACTCATGGTTTTAGATATTATAATCTCAAAAGCGCTTGACGGATATTCTGCAGCCATTCCCTCAATTAAAGGTTGCGAAACGTGGGCTGAGAAAGAAGATGAAGCCATTGAAAAAATTGTTTCGTTAGCTAAGTATTATTTAAAGTTGGATGAGCATCATAAAGTTTTAGTTGATAAAGCCGGAAGAAGCGCTTGCAAATCAATTTATAAATTAATATTCCACCTGTCTGACGGCAAGGCAGGCAAGAGTTGAAAAAAGAAATTACAGAACGGCGGAAAGGAAAAATCATTACCGTAGCTTCCGCGCGGCAGGATTCTCTTCGCCTTGTTCTTGAAAATGTCCACGATCCTCATAACGTTAGCGCCGTTTTCCGTTCTTGCGATGCGGTGGGAATTCCTAAAGTCTCTCTTATTTATAACATTGAAAAATATCCGAAAATCGGAAGTAAATCTTCTGCCTCTGCTTTTAAGTGGGTTGAAAAAGAAAAATTTACGGACGTAAAAAAATGTTATCAAACTTTGCGCGAAGAAGGATTTACAATTCTTGCTTCATCATTAAAGGAAAATCCGATAAACCTTTATGATCTTGATCTTACTAAAAAAATTGCGCTTGTTTTTGGGAATGAACATCGTGGAATTTCTGATGAAGCAGAAAATCTCGCCGATACTATTTTTTATATCCCGATGATGGGAATGGTGCAAAGCCTGAACATCTCTGTCGCCGCTGCTGTTACTTTGTACGAAGCAATGAGACAAAGAAAGTTGAAAGGTTTTTATAATCAAAAAGATAATCCGGAATTAATTGAACGAAGAATAGAGGAGTGGTTAACGAAAAAATAATGACGCAAGAATTTAATAAAATTGGAAAAGTTAAAGGAGAACTCGCTTTGCCCGGTGATAAATCAATTTCCCACCGCGCAGTGATATTTTCTTGTATGGCAAAAGGACTTTCCGAAATTGAAAATTTGTCTAATGGAGAAGATGTTCGATCAACATTAAAATGTTTTTCCGAACTTGGTGTTAAGAGTAAATGGGAAAATGAAAGACTAATAATTGAAGGAAAAGGATTCAAGAATTTCACTGCCCCTTTAAATAATTTGGATGCTGGAAATTCGGGAACAACTGCCCGGCTGCTTGCCGGATTTCTTTCCGCACAACCGTTTGAGTCAACATTAATCGGTGATACATCGCTTTCACAACGTCCGATGAAACGGGTGATTGAACCGCTGTATTTAATGGGAGCAAAGTTTTCCGCTACACCAAATCTGACTTTACCTTTAACAATTCATCCCGCTGAAAAATTTTCTCCGATTATTTATGAAATGCCTGTTGCAAGCGCTCAGGTAAAAAGTTCGATACTTCTTGCCGGACTTCACTTGGAAGATGAAACTTGCGTAATTGAATCTGAGCAAACACGAAATCACACTGAAGTAATGCTTGGTTTACGCGTGGAAGAGAAAGAAAGGAAGAGGTTTAGTTATTCTTCGAGAAAGAATTATCCTTCCGCTCAAAATTATTTTGTCCCTTCGGATATTTCCTCTGCGGCTTTTTTTATCGTGCTAACATTACTTGCAAAAAACTCGGAAGTGATTCTGCGTCACGTTTCATTAAATGAAACGCGTACCGGAATTATAAAAATATTAAAGGAAACGGGAAGTGAAATTGAAATGGTAAACCAACTTAAATCAGACAATGAGTTGTACGGTGATATAATTGTGCGAAGCAGTCAGCTCCATTCAATTGAAATTCCTAAAGAGATTATTCCCAATATAATTGATGAAATCCCAATCTTATCCGTTGCATCCATTTTGGGAACAGGAGAGTTTGAGATTAGAAATGCTTCAGAGTTGCGTGTAAAAGAATCAGATAGAATTTCTGCGTTAGTTCAAAATTATAAAATACTTGGATTGGATGTTGAGGAATTCCCCGATGGTTTTTCAGTTAGCGGAACAATACAAAATGAAAATCCCGTTTTTGAAAGTTTTCACGATCACCGTATTGCGATGGCATTTGCGATACTCTCAATGTTCTTAAAGAATGGAGGGAAAATATCCAATTTTGATTGTGTCAAAATCTCTAATCCTCAGTTTTTGCAGCAAGTGAACTATCTAATTCAATAATTTCGTACTTAAAATTCCGCAGTTAAGAATTTATTCCTCGCGTTTTTTCGAAGAAAACATTTGAACGATTTGGTCAATAACTGAGTCGAACTTTACCTTGCTTCATTCACCAGCCTGCGACAGGAACAACTCTCCACTTCCGGTAAATAATTTTGAAGTCCGGACATAACTTACTTTTCTACTTTTCTTAATACGCCGTTTTAAATATCCTCATTTGTGATTCGACAGCGTCGTGTTGTGAAGGATTATTTCGATTTTACTTGACAATTTAATTTTATTTTCAGAAATTGGTGGTTAGAAATAAACCTTAACTTTACCGTTTAAGTAAACTGATGAAAATTGTGGCTCATCAGGCGAAGCTATGGTAACATGAGCTTGATAATAAAGGCGTTTTCGTTGGATAGTTCTTAGAACGCTCTTTCGTTTTAAGCACTTTTAACAAATCATTTTAAAAAGAAATCTGGATCAGTAACTTGTTTATGATCCGAATAGTCCATTTTATTAAGGTGTTTCATTATGTCTAAACATTTCATTTCAGAGAATTTTTTACTTTCCAAACCAACCTCCATCCGTCTCTATCACGAAATTGCTAAAGACCTTCCAATTATAGATTATCACTGTCATCTGCCAGTTGAAGAAATCGCCACTAATAAAAAATTCCCAAATCTCACACACATTTGGTTAAACGGTGATCATTATAAATGGCGGGCTATGCGTGCAAACGGTGTTGACGAAAAATATTGTACGGGAAATGCTTCCGATTATGAAAAGTTTGATGCTTGGGCGGAAACTGTTCCCTTCACTATTAGAAATCCTCTCTATCATTGGACTCACATGGAACTTAAAAAGCCATTTGGGATTGATGACTTGCTTCTAAATAAAGACACAGCAAAATCAGTTTGGGATACTTGTAATGACCTCTTAAAAAAAGATGAATTTTCAACCCGGGGAATTCTTAAACAATTCAATGTAAAAACTATTTGTACTACTGATGATCCGACTGATTCTTTAAAATTTCATAGCCAACTAAAAGATGAGAATTATGAAGTAAAAGTACTACCAACATTTAGACCTGACAAAAGTATGGCGGTAGAAAACATTCAATCATTCAAAGTTTGGTTAAAGAAATTAGAAGCCCTTTCCAATTCTGAAATTACAAACTTCGAAACTTACCTTGCTTCTTTAAAACTTCGGCACGACTACTTTGATAGAAATGGATGCAGGCTTTCAGACCATGGAATCGAACAACCTTATGCTGAAGATTATACAGAAGACGAAGTAAAAAATATTTTTCAAAAAATTCTGAAAGAAGATGCGCTATCAACGGTTGAAATTCTCAAATTCAAATCATGTATGCTTTATGAATTCGGGTTGATGAATCACGATAAAAACTGGGTACAGCAATTTCACCTCGGTGCTTTAAGAAACAACAACACAAGAATGATGAAGAAGCTTGGCGCGGATACAGGTTACGATTCAATTGGTGATTTTGAAATTGCAAGACCTTTAAAAAAATTATTAGACAAGTTAGATGCGAAGAATAAACTCGCTAAAACTATTTTATACAATTTAAACCCGGCGGATAATGAATTACTTGCAACGATGGCGGGTAACTTTCAAGATGGAAGCGTCCCCGGCAAAATTCAATTCGGAAGTGCTTGGTGGTTTTTGGATCAGAAGAACGGAATTGAAAAACAGATTGACGCACTTTCTTCTCTGGGGCTTTTAAGCCGGTTTGTTGGGATGTTAACTGACTCGCGAAGTTTTCTCTCCTATCCAAGACACGAATATTTCCGCAGAATATTGTGTGATATTCTTGGTAAGGATGTTGAAAATGGTCTGATCCCTAATGATGAAAATTTGTTGAAATCGCTAATCGAAGGTATCTGCTATAAAAATGCAGAGAGTTATTTTAATTTTTAGTAAACAATGAACGATATATAAACAAAGAATGGAGTAAGTCATGAAAAAAACTTTCTACACAATTAACTTTATGTTATTGCTTTTTACCTCGATAACATTGGCACAAAACTATATAGATGTTGTGCCTGGAGACGGCACTTTAAAGGCGGCGATTGACGCTGCCGTTGACGGTGATATTTTGCGCTTGATCCCGGGGGCAGAATATGTTGAATCTCAAGGTTATGTAATAAGCATCAATAAAAAACTTACCATCCAAACTGATGATCCGACCAATCCTGCAAAACCAATTGTAAGAGAGACCAAAGTCACCGATGGATCAAGTAATCATAATTTTTTTCTCTTAAGCGATGGGGCATCTCTAACATTAAAAGGAATTGAGTTCGATGGACAGCAAAGCGGAGTTGCCGCTGTACTACATTTGATTCAATATTCAGCGGGCTCTCCGGCGGCGGCTGCAAGTATCGGGATAATTAAAGTGCTGGATTGTTACGTGCATGATATGAGCATACTTTCGGAGCGAATAATCTCACCAGCGGCGTTTATATATATAAACTAACTGCCGGCTCTTTCACTATTACCAAAAAGATGATGTTAACGAAATAAGTTCTTATAAAAAGATTCCACCTGTCATAAGGTGGAATCTTTTTTATTTAAATCTTTTTGTAAGAATTGCCTGCAAGTAAGTTTTCCCCTTAAAATTTTTCCTCGATTTTTGGACTTATCAAGTCAAATTACAATTCTAAAACGGAGAACCCCATGGTAAAAAAAATAACCGCGACGATCTTGATCATTCTTTTTATTAATGTCGGTATAGTGGCGCAGAATTCAGCCAGTAGCAGTTGGCATTTGATTGATAACCAGTCTGCCGTAACCACAGGCAGCATTATGGCAGATAATCAACTATTAGCAAACATGCAGGTAACCTATGCAAACAGTGTGCAGAGAAGCAGCCCATCGGGAACCGCCGGGACATGGTCCGGTGAATCATCAGAAAACATGATGCGATATATGCAATTTAGAGTTTCACCTACGCAGGGAAATTTATTTACAGTTTCTTCTCTTTCTCTCTTCCTATACGTAAATGCAGGAAGCGGAATGAGAGCAAATATTTATTATTCAAAAGATTCGACTTTTACAAATCGAACTCAAATAGGAAGTACAATTTCCTTAAGCAGTTCGGCTCCGGGTGTTCCCAACATAACGGCAGCTCCAGACATTCAAATTAACGACAGCGAATCTTTTTATTTAAGAATTTATCCATGGTACATCTCAAGCACTACATCAAAATATGTGATCACGAATTCGGTTGTTATTTCTGGTACTACCAATTCAATGGTTTCTGTAATTACTTCCGTTAATTCTTTAGAGAAATTTTTGCAGTATCCTGATTCTGCATCAACTCCACAAATCTATACGGTTTCGGGAATAAATCTAACAGAAAATGTTGTAATGACCCCGCCGGAAAATTTTGAAATATCGGTTGACGGGGGAACGACATGGCACACTTCATTATTGCCAATAACGCTTCCACAAACGGGAGGAGTGATTGATGGACAGCCTGTATCGGTAGCAGTTAGACTCAATGCTTTCTCTGCGGGAACATTTGGCGGGGAGATTACTCACGTAAGTAATGGTTCACCTACAAAATTAGTACAAGTTTTTGGGTCGCAGGTATCGAAGGAACCAACAAAACAATCTACTCTCTCATTCAGCGAAGTTACCGGTAATTCAATAAAAGTGAATTTTTCGGGTGGTGATGGTGAAAAGAGGATTTTAGTTATTCGATCCGTGGATCCTGTTGATTGGGCTCCACAAGATGGAGAATTCTATCCCGGGGTTTCAAATAATTATTTAGCTTCTGAAGATAGAGAAAATGGAAATAAAATAGTTTATGAAGGAAGCGATACGAACATTACAGTAGTTAGTCTTTCCAGTAATGTGAAGTATTATTTTGCAGTTTACGAATACAATTCTACCGATAATGAATCCCAGAATTATCTTATCGTTTCTCCTGGAACCGGCAATACTTCAACATTAGCGGTTGCAACACTTTTAACCAATCCTGAACTTCTTGCTTTTGGATATCTGACTGCCAACAAAGATACCGTCGTTAAAAATTATCGCCTCTCCGGATCGCTGCTCACACCGGAGGATGGTTTTATTTCAGTTACTGCGCCTGAAGGGTTTGAAGTATCACTTTTGAGCAATACCGGGTTCGCTTCTAAAATTGATCTTCCCTATTTAGGAGATTCACTTTCAAGCGCAATTATTTATGTTAAATTTGTTCCAACAGAGTTAAAAACGTATAATGGAATTATTGAAAATTCCGGCGGAGGCGCCTCGATCAACTTAGCTGTATTTGGAATCGGAGTGACCGAAATAATTGATGCCAATAACATTGTCGGGTTTGCATCACTTGATGGGGGAACAACCGGTGGGATCGGTGGCGATACGGTTATCGCTACCAATGCCCAGCAAATTGCAGATATTATGAGAGCCAGGGAGAAGGGAATCAACACTCCGTTACTCATTTTTATTTCCGGTGTGTTAAGTGGTTATTCGACTGAAATTTCCATTAAGCGAACGAGTAATATTTCAATTATTGGATTGGGAACTGACGCATCTTTCCTTGGTTTTGGAATGAAGATCGTAGATTGCAAAAACATTATTGTCCGTAATATTTTATTTGCCGATTGCAAGGTTGATGAAAAAGACGGCGTATCTATTGATGGAAGCAGTAATGTGTGGGTTGATCATTGTTCATTTACCGATAGCCCTTCAATTGATCTATCGGGGAGTAGTCATGATGGTCTGCTTGATATAAAAAGCGGTGCATTTAACGTTACTGTTTCTTATAATCATTTTACGAATCACAGAAAAGCCTGTTTACTCGGGCATACAACGAATCAGTTTTCGGATACCACAATGAGAGTAACTTATTTTAGAAATTGGTTTGACGGTACGTATTCGCGTCATCCGAGAATAAGATTTGCAAAAGCGCATCTTCTGAATAATCTCTATTCGAGCGCAGGAGTTAATGGCGGGTATGGAGTTGGGGTTACGTGTCAAGCTCAGGTGTTAGTTGAAGGAAATTATTTTGAAAATACGCCGACACCAATTTTAATTTCTACGGTAAATGATCCCGGTGAAACATTGAGCGGAGATCCGGCGGGATTCGTAAAAGCGATAGCTAATTATTCAGCCAATTCCGGCGCGTTGATTGAACATTTAACAGGCTACAATTTTGATCCCCGTTCCTATTATAGCTACACTCCAATTGATGCGCAAACGGTTAAAGATATTGTATTGCAGAATGCCGGTGCCGCAAAAATAGATCCGGCTGCAATTAACGAAACTCACAATTCCCATTCATCTTTTTCTTTTAATTTATCACAGAATTACCCAAATCCTTTTAATCCGGAAACGGAAATCCGTTGGCAGTTGGCAATTGGTGGTCATGTAACATTAAAAATATATGATGTACTTGGGAATGAAGTTGCAACGTTAGTAAATGAATATCAATCAAAAGGTGTACATCAAAGCCTCTTTTCAACAAAGAATAACGATGTAGTCTCCGGAATTTATTTCTATCAACTTCAATCCGGAGATTTTATTCAAACGAAAAAAATGATCTTCTTGAAATGAGAAAAAAATATTTAGAACTATTCTCTTTCTCCTTTATGCGCTTCGTACCGATATTTTTAATTCTGTTTGGTTTTATTAATTCTGATTTGATTTGCCAGAGCAAGGCGAAATTGTACTCTTCTGAAATTACTGCGGAGCAAATCATAAAAAACTTCATTAAGTTGCATCCCGATTCAATCACTTACCAATCTGAAGAGAAAAGTCACAAGTGGAATTATGAACAGGGACTTATCCTCGAAGCATTTTATCAAATGTGGAAAACGACAGGAGAAAAGGATTATTTTGATTATATCAAAAAAAATCTCAACCACTATATTGATAGTTCGGGGAATATAAAAACATATAAGTACAACGACTTCAATATTGATAATATTGCTCCCGGAAGATCATTACTAAATCTTTATACTGCAACACGTGACGATAAATATCTCAATGCAGCCAAACGGTTAAGAAAACAATTAGAAAATCAACCGAGAACGAGCGAGAAAGGTTTCTGGCATAAGAAAATTTATCCATCTCAAATGTGGCTCGATGGATTGTACATGGGTGAACCTTTTTATGCAAAATATGCATTATTGTTTGACGATAATGAAGCGTTCGATGATATTTTTAATCAGTTCAATTTGATTGATCTTCATTTAAAAGATTCTTCCTCCGGACTTTATTTCCATGGATGGGATGAATCGAAAAAACAGAAATGGGCTGACCCACTTACCGGTACTTCACCAAATTTTTGGGGACGCGGATTAGGTTGGTATTGCATGGCTCTTGTTGATGTTTTAGATTACTTCCCGGTAGATCATCCAAAGCGAGTTGGATTAATTACTATTTTGAAAAATCTCTCTCTGAGTTTGATTAAATACCGCGATGTAAAAACGAAACTCTGGTTTCAAGTTCTTGATCAGGGAAATCGGGATGGGAATTATTTTGAAGCATCAGGTTCTTTGATGTTCATTTATGCTTTTGCCAAAGGAGCTAACAAAGGTTACCTCGATAAAAAATATTATGATTTTGCAAAAGAATCATTCCAAGGTGTACTTGGAAATCTTGTTACTGTTGATGAAAATGGAATTATTTATTTAAAGAATATCTGTGCCGGCGCCGGTTTGGGAGGCAAACCATACCGTGATGGGAGCTACGAATATTACGTAAATGAAAAAATCAGAGTAAATGATTTTAAGGGATATGGTCCATTTATTTTATCGGCGATTGAATTAGAAAATCCCCCCTTTACTGATTCGACTTTGAATAATGGGGAAAAAGAATTTAGCGTTGGATTAGATTATTATTTTAACAATGAAAACAAAAATGGGGAGCGGTTTCACTACACCTGGGAAGATACCGCCAACTCCGGGTTTTCTGAATTAGGAAATCTTATTAAAAAATTGGGCGGTACTCTTAATGCAATTAAAACTGCGCCAACTATGAATGCTCTAAAAGAAGTTTCAATTTACATTCTTGTTGATCCTGATATCCCATCAGAAAATTTAACGCCCAACTATCTGGATGAAGTATCTCGAAAAGAAATAGTCTCCTGGGTTCACAACGGTGGAACTCTTTTGGTTTTTGCCAACGACAGTTTGAACTGTGAGTTCGTAAACCTTAATTTGCTTACAGAAAAATTTGGAATACACTTTAACGGCGATAGCAAAAACAGGGTTGTAGGGAAAAACTTTAGTTTGGGCAAAATTGATTCTTTCCCGCTTCATCCTATTTTCGAGAAGGTAAACAGTATCTATTTGAAGGAGATCAGTACTCTCAAGCTCTCCGCTTCAGCAAAATGTATTTTAGAAAATAATGAAAATTGTCTTATTGCATTTTCAGATTATGGGAATGGGTCTGTTCTTGCTGTTGGTGATCCCTGGTTTTATAACGAATATTACGATAACAGAAAACTGCCGAAAGAATTTGAAAATTATAAAGCCGCCGAAAATCTTTTCCTTTGGTTAAAAGATAAAATTAATCACAAATAAATTATTGTAGACGAAAATAAAATGGTAAAGAAAACTCAACCAATAAAATTGGAAGATTTAGCGAGACAATTAAATGTTTCAAAAGTTACAATTTCAAAAGCATTGCGGGGGCATCCCGATATATCTTTTGCAACTACTGCTAAAGTAAAGGCGCTTGCTGAAGAGCTTGGATACATGCCAAATATTATGGCGAGGAATTTATCATCGAGAAGATCTAATACCATAGGACTTGTAGTTCCGAAAATTGCTCACGTTTTTTTCGCTTCTATTATCGAGGCGATTTATGATGCAGCTTTCGAAAACAATTATGAAATTGTTCTCACGGTTTCGCAAGAGCAGGCATATCGAGAAAAGAAACATATCTTATCTTTACTTTCCATGCGGGTGGACGGGCTAATTATTTCAATTACCGAAGAAACAACAGACCTTTCAATATTTGAAAAAGTACTAGCGCATGGAGTACGATTGGTTTTTCTTGACCGCGTGCCGGATATGCCGAATATTTCAAGCGTGACCGTTAATGATAAAGCCGGCGCTTTTGCTGCGATCGAGTATGCTGTTAAAAAAGGGTATAAAAAAATTGCTCACATCGGGGGCTACCAAAATATTAATATCGGTAGAGATCGTTTCAATGGCTTTCGCGATGCGATGAGTAAACACAAAATTCCGATCAAACCGAAATGGATTTCCGAAGGGGGATTTTCTGAAGAAGACGGATACAAAGCTTTTAAAGAAATGTATAAAAAAGGTGAACTGCCGGAATACATTTTAGCGGTTACTTATCCCGTTGCTTTAGGGATCTACGACGCTGCCGTTGAGCTTGGCATTAACATTCCGGGCGACATAGAAATAACCTGTTTCGGAAATACCACCTTCAACAAAAACATCCCTTCACTTTTTAACTTTGTGCATCAATCAACCAAAGAACTTGGAACGCAAGCAGTTAAAATGATGATTGATCAAATAAATAATCCGAAGGATTTTAGTCCTCAAAAAGTGGTATTGGATACCGAACTGTTTCTTGTTGATAAAATTGCTTCAAAAACTGCTTAATCTACTGCCCAATAATGTTTTCTCTTACAGATTTTATAACTGCTCGAAAATGAATTTCCTTTTTGAGTTCTTTTACTTCGTGAACGCTCTGTACTTCTCTTAAGATCATCTAATAAAACCATCCCCAAAAATTTCCAAACAAAACTCATCAAAAATCTTAACAATGTTTAAATTAGTCATTTTTCTTTGTTTTCCTCTTCTCATCAGTACAAATAATCATCCCACAATTTATCTCGTCGGAGATTCAACAATGGCGACAAAACCCATTGAAGACAACCCGGAAAGAGGTTGGGGACAAGTGCTTCCGCTATTTTTTGGTAATGAATTAACTTTTGAGAATCATGCCAAGAACGGAAAGAGCACAAAAAGTTTTATTCAGCAAGGGTTATGGAAGAACGTTTTAGATAAACTTAAACCGGGAGATTATGTTTTCATTCAATTCGGACACAATGACCAAAAAATCTCAGATACCACTCGCTACGCAGAAGCACATACCTTGTATAAACGAAATTTAATTAAGTACGTGAACGAGACAAGAGAAAAAGGTGCAGCACCAGTTTTATTAACTCCTGTTAACAGAAGAAAATTTGATAAGGAAGGAAAGTTTGTTGATCAACATGGAGATTATCCTGCTGTCGTCAGAGAAGTTGCTGTACAGATGAATGTTCCCTTAATTGATGTTCATAAAAAAAGTGAAAAAGTTTTTGCTGAATTGGGAGACGACAAAACAAAGGATGTTTTTCTATGGATACCGCCGAATAAATATAAATCTTTACCGGAGGGCAAAACCGACAATACTCATTTCTCCTTTGAGGGAGCTGTATTAGTCGCCGGTTTGGTGGTCGAAGGAATTAAAGAAATTGAATTACCGATTGCGAGATATTTGATAAAAAATCCTACTATCCAAATTGGCGGCAAGTGAATTCTTTGATTACTATTTTTGAGATAAAAACGACAACTCATTTTTACAAAAAGAAAAAAGTTATGCGAAACTCATTACGTGGGAATTTTATTCTTATGGTGTTGCTCTTTTCAATAAGAATCTTAGCTCAAACTCCGGCTTCAGTCTCATGGAGTTTGACGTTGTCTGACAGTCAAAAAGTATCCGCTGTTACAGGAAATTTATCCGGGTTTACTCAAACATCCAGTCCTGGTTTTGTTGTACGTGATTACGCAAACGGTCCCGGACCGGATCAAAGATGGTGGCCCTTTGAGAATGGTAGTGCCGTACCATGGGGAGCAGAAACCACACAAGTTAATACCCGATGGGTTCAGTTTGCCGTACTTCCTAATGCGTCGTTTAATTTTCATGCTGAGAATCTATCAATTTACCTTGGCGGCAAGGGAACTGATGGTTTAAGAGCAAATGTAGCGTTCTCCCTGGACGAAAATTTTTCTTCTTCAACACAGTTAAACGATACGATTCTTGTCTTAAAAAAAGATTCTGATTCCCTCTATTCATTTGAATTAAATGAAGATGTAGTAGATGGAAAGACTCTCTACGTCAGAGTTTATCCCTGGTATGCAGGAGCGAGTTCAACATCAAAATATCTTTATATGAGAATGGCGACAATCGCAGGAACTACGAAAGCAGTTACGTATCCCGCAAGTGCAAAGTGGGAATTGAGTGATCCGGGGATTGGTGGAACGGGAACGACTGTTGCTCTATCGGGACAAGTCTCCGCTTTAGATGAATTGCTGAATAATTTGAAGATCAATCAATACACAGGTCCAGGGCAAAGCCAAAGATTAAAATTAGATACCTGGCCCGCAAATCAAACTACACGAATAGATTCGGTTTATATCCAGTTTGTTGTTACCCCCAAAGCAGGATTTAATTTTACAGCTACAGGCATTTCACTTGGCATTGCCGCAGCAAGTATAAATACAATGAAAGCCGGGTTCTACTACTCCACCGATCCGACGTTTAGTAATGAAACAAAAGTTGAATACAAAACTTTGGATAGCGTGAACAATTATTTAAGTATAACCGATCTCTTACCCGTATCAATATCTTTAAACGAAAAAGTTGACCCGGGAGAGACTTTTTATTTTAGAATTTATCCTTGGGTTGATAACGATCCGGTAATGAGAACCGGTAAATATGTTTGTCTCCAAAATGTACTTATCAGCGGGGAAATTGAAGGCACTTCAAACCCGGCTGTTGTAGAATGGCCTTTTGAATCAGGAGATGGGGCAGTTATAACCGGCGCTTTGCTTGCTAAAAACCAGACTTACAGCAGTGCGATGAAATATGCTGGAGAGATTTCTCTACTATTAAAACCGGGGATTTTATGCAAACAAAGAAAATGATTCTTCTCAAATAAATTTCAGTGAGAAGGTTGATGATTTCAAAATCAAAAATATTTTTCACGATCGTTTTGGCAGCGATGATTTTTTTTGTGGAAATGAAGGGATATACTCCTGATATTATAGTTGCAAAAGACGGAAGCGGAAACTTTATTTCTATCCAACAAGCTATAGATGCACTTCCTGCGAAAACAGAGGGACGATATGTTATTCTTATTAAAAATGGAATTTATCATGAAAAAATTTTCATTGAGAAAAGTTCCATTGCATTTATCGGTGAAGATAGGGAGAGCACAATGATCGTTTATGCTGAACTTCGAAGCAATTGGAAAGCAATGCATCAAGATGATTGGGGAGCCGCTGTAGTCAATATTAAAGAAGGGACTTCGGATTTAATCTTCCAAAATCTTACAGTACATAATAATTATGGAAGTCTTTATGGAAGGAATGATCACCAGTTTGCAATATGCGGCGGCGGAACCCGGATCATCCTTGTTGATTGTAATATTATCGCGGACGGCGGTGATGCGTTAAGTCTATGGAATAAAGTTGATGGAATGTATTATCATAAAAATTGCTATTTCGAAGGATACGTTGATTATGTTTGCCCGCGGGGTTGGTGTTATATTACCGACAGTAAGTTTTACGGACACAACAAAAATGCTTCTCTCTGGCACGATGGAAGTAATGATGAAAACCAAAAATTTGTCATCTGTAATTCTAAATTTGATGGTGTTCCCGGATTTGCTTTAGGGCGTTTTCATAGAGATGCTCAATTTTATTTAGTTGATTGCACATTCTCAAACAATATGGCAGACAAAGCAATTTATCATAAAATTTCTGATCCGCCTGTGAGATTACGGTGGGGCGAAAAAAGAATCTATTTTTTTAATTGCCATGGGGATTCAATTGATTATTCGTGGCATGAAGACAATCTTGATTTTGCTCAAAGTAAATTTTCTCCGGATGGGATTACACCGGCATGGATTTTCAAAGGGAAGTGGGATCCCGTAGCAATTTTGAAAGAGATGGACGAGAATAAGTAGTCGAAAATAATTTTTCTCTGGGATAAAAAAAGCCGTCAGTTTTTACTAACGGCTTTTTTGTTTTTAAAGAATAATTTGCAGTCGCTGAAAAATCATCTGCTAATTGCATACAATCAATCAATCATTCATTCAATCAGGCAAAGACTATTTTATATTCAACTAATTTTATCAGTTTAATTCTTTCATAGGTACCCAGTCCATGTCATCAAAGTCTTGATTCTCTCCCCCCATTCCCCAAATAAAAGAATAACTTTGTGTAGCGACTCCGCTATGTACAGACCAGCCCGGTGAAATCACCGCCTGACCGTTACGAAGAACAAAATGTCTTGTCTCGTTTGGTTCACCAAAAAGATGAAACACAACGGCGTCATCGTTTATATTAAAATACATATAAACTTCCGAACGTCTTTGATGCGTATGTACCGGCATCGTGTTCCAGACGTTACCTTCATCGAGTTCCGTTAAACCCATAACTAATTGGCAGCTTTTAATTCCCTTTGGATGAATGTATTTGTAAATGGTTCTTTTATTAGCGTCTTTTTGACTTCCAAGCTCGACAGGTTCAGCATCGGAAAACTTTTTATGTACGGTCGGATATTCTTTATGTGCTGGATAACTGACAAAATAAAACTTGGCAGGTTTCTCAGAAGATAAACTTGAAAATTCTATCTCTTTTGTTCCTTTCCCGATGTAAAGTGCATCTTTCTGTTCTAAAGAAAATTCTTTCCCGTCAGCGGTGATAAGTCCATTACCGCCGATATTGATGATCCCGATTTCACGTCTCTGCAAAAAATAATCAGCCGCCATTTCTTTTTTGCTGCTAAGTAATTTTAATTTTTCGTTCTTTGGAACAGCGGAACCGGTGATTGATCTATCAACATCTGAATAGATCATGTAAACTTCGTCTTCATGAAAAAGTTTATCAATTAAGAATAACTTTTTCAGTTCAGCCGTGGTCATTTTTTTGTAAGATGCATTATCTGTTGTGAATCGTATTTCCATAACTTATCCTCTTAGTATCTGTTAATGTTAGAGAGTTTTTTGAATCTTTGCTCAAAGAAAACTCGAAATTTATTCCCCTAAAAAAAGAACTTTAATATGCCGATCGAAAATATTTTCAAAAACGTTTTTGCTGATAACGTCTTTATGTTTTTTTAAAGCGTCATAATATTTGTCCCCCATCTCGGCGGCGATCTTAAATCCAAGATGAAGCAGCTGTCTGAAATGGATATTATAATCTCTGCATTTTTGATCATGTCTCAGTGCATTTGTAAATTCTTCACTTGACCATTTCCAAACTTCCACAGGCCTTGGCAATTTGCTAAAATCAATATCAACCACTGTAGCATAAGGCTTCATCAATTCAGCGCTTCTCAAAAAAGATTGTTGGTAAATCTCTTTTGCAATTTCCAATCCATCTCCGCCTGCTTCAGCCAATCCGATCAATTCTTCCAACCAAGTAGTTCCAGCCGTTTTCAAGTGTAAACCCGCATCATATTTTTTAATGATTTGATAGATCGGTTTATAAAGAGAAAATTTATCGCTTCCGGAGTGGATGCTGAGTTTAAGATTGACAGGTAACTTAAATTCTTTTATTGCAAAGTTGATAACCGCAACATCATCTTCAAATTCTCTGATGAATTGATTTACGTCTCCAACATAGTCAACTCCCTTATTAAAGCGTCCTGTAAATTTTGGAGCGATAGTTTGAACCGGAACATTTTCAGAAGCGAGTCCGCACAAAATAAAAAACAATTCTTCGGGAGATTGTGCTTCGTTGCTTTCGTCAACGGAGACTTCAGTAACAAAGTGGTCTGAACCTTTTATTGAACTGATATGGTGGTAAATTTTTGAAGCTTCTTTAATAGCAACTAAATATTTATCGGCAATATTTTTTAGTTTCTGTTCAGTTACTTGAAATGATTTTGAGACATTCGGAATAAAAAGCGACCCGGTGTATTTGGAAGCGCTTTTTAAAAACTCTTGTAATTCAGCATCATTCGGTTTTTCGCCAATAAAATCTGCAACATCAAGCGTGTAAAAATCGGCAAAGTCTGTGAAATCATCCACAGTTTTTAATCCGATATGATCGGCGTCTACATAATAAGAATCTTTCCAACTAAGTGCAGCAACTGCTTCGTCAGCTTTCATTCTGACTGTTTTTGGAGAAGAGCCAATTAGCGTATGTTCACGTTTTGATTTATTCCAAACCGGAATAATGGTGATTCCTTTTTCTTTTGCTTTCAGAAATGCAGATAGTTGTGCTTTAGCTTGATGGCTAAATCTGTCCCCGACTCCCATGGAATATTTTTCTAAAATCATAGTGGTTCTCTTCTTGTTTTGATTTTGGGGAGAATATTTTTGATCGCAAAATAAGCTTTTGGGATGCTTCAACTCTTCCCGATTTTTCTTGTCATAAATTAATTATTTAACAATTTCCCGTGATGAAACTTCGAAAAAAAAACGGTTTTTCAAAACTAAAGTAAGACATCAGGGGGAGCTTGATTCTTCAAATAGATATTCTGCGCAAGGGGGCTTACCAAAATAATTTGTATAAAAAATAGAGAGAAACCGCAGTGGGAGACCAATGCCTTAAAACTAACGTTCGTGCAATATTTACAGAATATTAATGACATAAATAAAGCGAGAGGATGACTGCATGAAGATGAATGAATGAATGAACGTTTTTCAATCAATCATACGATCATTCAAACGTTCATCCCAAATTATTTGGTATTTATTATTTTAATTTCCGGTTTTCCCGGTTAGTTATTAGCTTATGTAAAATCAATTTGAATTAGACATTCGTTCATAATTGAAATGAGTTCCCTGTAAACTTTTGTATGGAATATTTGACAACGTCAGATTAATTTGATAACTTTCTCAATATAAAAAGATCAGATCAAAGAGAAAGGGGATGATCCTGGTAATCAAAAAAGATTTGACACTCTCTATTGTCATGAAGAAAATTGGAAGTAAGGTTTAGGATGAAATTTGTAAAAATAATATGCATCTCTTTTATGCTTTTATCGGTTAAAAGTTTTTCGCAGGATTATGTTTTCTTTAACGACAGTCCGTCTAATTCTTTTTATGATCCAAGCTGGGGAACGGTAAGCGGCAGCAGCCTTCTTGAGTTAATCAACACAAACAAATTTCCTGTTGAATCTGCCATAAAGTACTCTGGAACAAACTCACTCCGCTTGAAGTACACTTCAAAATCCGGGGGAGACTGGGCAATTGCTGTTGCCGGCATTGATTGGCCCGGCCGCGATGCAACCACTAAAGACTCAATTATTTTTTTGGCTTATACCACTTCTCTAATCGCTTCGGCTGATCTCCCGGTAATCTATCTTGAGGATTTAAATAATAAACAAACTCCGAAACAAAAATTATCAGATTACGTTTCTTCGGTTCCGGAAAATGAATGGTTTAAAATTTCTGTCCCCATTTCTATTTTTCAATCAAATCCGGGGCAGGCAGATTTAAAAATTATTAAAACTATCTTTTATGGACAGAACACTGCTGATACCATTCAACACATTTTTTATCTTGATGAAATTCGGATGTCTTCGGGCAGCGTCACTCCGCCTGCAGTTCCACAAAATGTTGCCGCAAAAGGTTATTACAAGCACATTGAGCTTTCATGGACGTTAAATACTGATACTACTTTACAAGGATACAGAATTTATAAACTTGAAAATGGAAACTATGTTACGATTGGAACCACTCAAAAAGACGAGCGGTTTTATAATGATTTTATCGGTGCGACCGGTGTAAGTGCAAGCTATAAAGTTGCTGCCATAGATGGAAGTCTTAATGAGTCTGCTTTAAGCCTTGAAGTTACCGCAGAGACCAAACAAATGAATGACGATGAATGGTTAACAATGCTGCAAGAGTCAACATTTCGGTTTTTTTGGGATTACGCTCACCCTGTTTCAGGTCTTATACGCGAACGTACCGGCAGTAAGAACACTGTAACAATAGGCGGATCGGGGTTTGGCGTCATGGCTCTGCTTACAGGAATTGAACGGGGATTTGTTACACGACAGCAGGGGAGAGGACGTGTGTTAAAAATAGTAAATTTTCTTGAAACAAAAGCAGAGCGCTTTCACGGTGCCTGGCCTCATTGGTTGAACGGAGAAACCGGAAAAGTTATTCCATTTGGCACTTATGACGATGGCGGCGATCTAGTGGAAACATCATTTATGCTTCAGGGATTACTTGCAGCAAGAAAATATTTTGATCAAAATTCGGCTGAAGAGGATTCAATCAGGAGTGTGATAACACGGTTGTGGGAAGAAACAGAATTTGATTGGTACAGAAGAACTTCGAGCAGTAATTTTTTGTATTGGCATTGGTCTCCAAATTATGCGTGGCAAATGAACATGCAGCTCGCCGGCTGGAATGAGACGATGATCGTTTATCTCTTGGGAATTGCTTCTCCGAAGCATAGCGTACCTGCAAGTCTTTATGCTAACGGTTGGGCGAGTCATTCCTCTTATAAAAATGGAAAATATTTTTATGGATACAAATTAGATGTCGGCTGGGATTACGGAGGACCTCTTTTCTTTGCGCATTATTCTTTTTTGGGATTTGATCCCCGGAACAAAAAAGATGCTTACACAAATTATTTTGTGAACAATAAAAATCATACGCTTATTCAGCGTGAGTATGCTAAGGCAAACCCTAAAGGGATGCCCGGTTACAATCAACTCACCTGGGGATTTACTGCAAGTGATGATCCGTTCGGCTATTCAGTCCACGAACCATTTAATGATAATGGCACGATTTCACCAACAGCCGCTCTATCGTCTATGCCGTACACTCCGACCGAATCTATTATGACCTTTAAAAATTTTTACAACACATACGGCAGTAAGATTTGGGGAATTTACGGATTTAAAGATGCGTTCAACTTAAAAGAAAATTGGTATGCTTCAAGTTATTTAGCAATTGATCAGGGTCCGATAATTGTTATGGTTGAGAATTACCGCTCTCAATTACTTTGGAATAATTTTATGAAAAATGCAGAGATAGACAGCGCACTAAAAAAAATCGGTTTTGTCGCTGACCCTACTGAAACCGAATCAGAGAGTGAAGTGCCGAAAGAATTTGCTTTGATGCAGAACTATCCGAATCCTTTTAACCCAAGTACAGTAATCAGTTGGCAGTTGGCAGTCGGCTGCAAAGTAACACTAAAAATATATGATGTGCTTGGGAATGAAGTCGCAGTGTTAGTGAATGAAGAAAAACAACCCGGCAGTTATAAAGTTGTATTCAACTTACAACAAACAACAAGCAACAAACAGATGGGAAGCGGGGTTTCTGCCAAAAGCGGATTCGCCTCGGGCATATATTTTTATCAACTTCGTGCAGGTGATTTTATCCAAACTAAAAAAATGATATTTTTAAAATAGTATCAAATGACCACAGGAGGTCATAAGTAATTAAAAGAGAACAAGTTAAGTAAGAAAAAGAGAAAAAATCATTAATAAGGGAAACGAAAAAACAAATCGTTTCCCTTAAAATAATAAAGTAAAAGTAAAATTCAATCAGAATTTTCATTGTTCTTTGACAAG
>MNVA01000103.1:12392-15724 GCA_001871325.1 Ignavibacteria bacterium CG1_02_37_35 | reverse complement strand
ATGTCTTGGAAAAATCCCATCTTACATCCTTGAAATTATTTGTTGATTGTTCAAATATAATAAATTGTACCCTTATAAATCTCCATCTTGCAACACTCGCCCAAATCCATTGTTCTCCAAATACCAGTATGTAAGATGCTTTGACAGCCAGCTTGCAGCTTTTTCTTTGGACAATAGATGTTATTTTTCTCTTGACTCTTTACTTATTAAAGATGTTATGCATAATTTATCGCTCAACGTATCGCGGAGTATATTCTCTTCCAGTATGTTGTGGACAACAAGTTTTACAAGACGAACAAATTAACCATCCATTTGAACAGGTTTTTAAGTCGCGACTATCAAGTATTTCCCCACATTTACCATTTAAACAATGCGTAAAACGAACATTTTTCTCATAATTACTGCAACCATTTTTTATGCAATAGAAGAAAGGAGTAGAATAATGACCTAAGATAGCTGGGTCAAAAGGTCTTGGTCTCATTATAGAGTTACATTCTCTGCACTTCAGCCGTTCAACAATTTCGTTCATTCGATTTGCCCAACCCGCAATATTGCTTTTTACTAATGGATCCAAGTTAAAACCGAATATTTGTGATATTTCATTCAACGTCCAATTCATTGGGGGCAAATTAATGTCAGTTGTGTCATTCATACCATAACAAATGTTACCACGACACCAATAAAGATCTGTTACAAATGGTTTATTTACCGCTGAATCAAATAGTTCTTCTTCTTTCCAAAACCGTCCTTCACAAAATTTTTCCATTTGAACCCCAATTGAAAAATTCCCCTTAGTCACATAATATCTTTCAAGGGGTCCATTCTCCCACAATTTTTTATCGTAGAATTTTCTCCCATTACATAACTTAACAATTGAATTGATTGTAAATAGATTTTCGAATGAGTCATTCAATTCATCAATCTGGTTAATAAGAAATAAGTGTTCTTGAAATGTTTTTGATAAAAGTTGTAATGATTCTTCTTTTGTAAGTGGCTTTGATACGATAAAGGCTTTCAATAGCATTGCACTTAAATCATTCCATTGAAGGGAATTTAACAATGTGACTACTTTTTCAAGAGATACTTTTTTTTGGTTATAAAAAAATGCGATTCTTTTTATTACAAGTTGTTGGAAAAAACTATTACTAAACCTAAAGGAATCTAAAAATGTTGAGTCGTTAGGGAAATAATCAGTTTTTGTTAAAAATGACAATAATTCAATTCTGCTCTTTAAATCATTACTATTCGATGACAAATAAATTTTTTTTAGTAGTGAGGTATACTTGACATTGGAAATTTGTTCAATAAATAATTCAAATGCTTCTTTGTCAGAAAATAGATTTGTTCTGATAAACATAATGAACGTTGGTTCGTCATTATATTTTATTATATATTCAAAAAATATCTTTAAGAATTCAGCAACTCCAAATGTATTAGTATTGTCTGATATATCAGACAATATTCTTTGAACTAATGGTCTTATATCGGATAAATATGATAAATATCTATCATCATTTGTTATGATTGATAGAAGTTTGGAGTTATTACAGAATTCTTTTCCTTCCCAAGTATTTATAATATCATTAACATAAATATCTTCTGCTAAAGTGAATAAATTTAATCGCAATAAATCTTTGAGCTGAGAATTTATCTGATGATATGATTTTGACAAATGATTTATTATTAATCTGTTGTCAGAGATTATTTTAAGACAATTAGTTGATTCATATAGTTCTTCATAATTTTTAATCTCCTCACTTAATATTAGCGATGCCAATGGTTGTAAATATTCTTTCATAGAATATTCTTCGATTAAAAGACGTAGTAACTTTAATGCAGCTAAAAATGTTATTGTAATATTTTTACTTTTAGCAACCTCAAATAAAAGTTTGAATGTTTTTGGATTAGATGAGATTGTGGAGTATTTATTTATTTTTTCAATTATAGAATTTAATAAGGCTAAGTCAAACTCTTTAAGTGAGATAAAATATGATACTAATTTTTGCTCGTCATCCAGTAACGAAAATAATATGATATTAGTCTCAACATCAAATGTTGTATTTTTCTCAAGAAATCTTTCATATAATGACGGAGTAATTTGTGATACAGTATCGGTTTCTTTTATTTTGAGTAGAAACCTTTTTGTTGATGATTGATTTTCAAAAGACCAACTATTTGAAACATCATTTATTAATGAATCATCATTTCCCATAAGATCGAGTTTTAAATTATCGCTTTGTGTCTTTAAATACTCTTTGAATGCTAATTTGTCAGCTTCACTTCCAATTGTTCTTATAATAGGCCAACTATTAAAAGGATAATAAGTCTGGGGTGAATAAAGGGTTCTCTTACATATATAGGTAATTTGTTTAGCCGTAAAGTGAGCTTTTGATTGAATAAGTGACATCGCAAAATTTTGTAGCTCATCCTTTGTCAAAAGGAAGATATAATTTTGTTTTTCTTCAATAGAGAGAGACTGGAATAGTTTTACATTAATAGCTTTCGTTATTCCATTTTCTTGAACAACATTGAATATAACTTCATTACCTTCACAAAGTGAACTTGTACTTGAAATAACATCATCACCACTAAAATAAATGTCTTTAGAGTAAATAAAATCGTCGGTAATAATGTTTGTTATATATCCAAAATTATTTTTCCTTCCATCAAAAAATTTAATTTCGCCTTTGTACATCTTTAATTAAACCATTTTATGATTATGCGTAACTATTACTTATACTGCACCGTTTAGTTAATTAAGGAATACATTACTGCACGGCGCTGCATCCACCAAAGGCGGACAGGTATATGTATTCCAATTGCTTTGGTTCTCATTCTAACAAACCATCAAACTCTTGCTTTGTTAAAAATTGGTTATCTACTTTTATGTAAAATTCTTTTGCTTGTATTTTCTTTATAGGGTATAACAGGGGAAAGAGTAACGTATCAGTTACCCCGTTCGGTAATGCTTTTCTATGTAAAACTATCTCAGAAATAAAGCTACTATCTCTCAATAATTATTATAAACAAAACTAAGACTTATTAGTCGAAACGCAAAGCAAAAAGATTTTATGCCATTAATCATCAAGGGCTGCGTTGCCAAAGTATGATGTAGTAAACATCTGGTCCGCATTTGATTCGGCTCCTACCGAAACCTTTGATAATTATAACTGAAACAGCTTCGAAACTTTCATCTGATACGCAGCTCTCATTCTTTGATCAATAACATGACTGATGTACCAAGTGAGATAATTGTAAAGTCTCCACTGGTTTTCTGGGCGTGTTTGGTTGTGTACGTGTTTCGCAATCGTCTTTCCAAGCTGCTTTTCAAC
>MNVA01000103.1:0-12384 GCA_001871325.1 Ignavibacteria bacterium CG1_02_37_35 | reverse complement strand
ACCGATATTTTGCAATATTCCTATCCGCTCTTTGATAACTGGTATCTGCTCGTAGGTCTGTTCAACTTGTTCTTTCAAATTATCAAGACGTATTCCGCTCGTGTGCCGCGCATAAAACTTCGCAAGCACTTTTCCGAATACCATTCCATTAGAACAGATGCCTCTTATCGCTCCCCAAAATAATCGCACTCCTTCACTTCCGTCAAAACTATTGTGAAGAAAGAGTGACAAGGCTATGTCACTCTTTCCATCGTTAAATGTTAGATCGGGAAAGGTTACTTGCAAGCGCATACGTGAATCCGATACAAAACTATGACTGGGATCAATGATCCATTTGCTATCCAGATTGTGCAATTGTTCCATAAGAGGTTTGATGATCTCCGAGTTTGGAACGATATGGTAAGTATCACTCATTACGGAGATCAACTTTCCATTATCTTCACGAGTAATTGCTTTGTACGCGTCGGTAAGTAAGGGATTGCCGTTCTCACCTTCAAAGAATACTTTTCGTTCGGCAACGGGGAACATGAAGCTCTGTAACTTATCCATATCAACCACCGCATCCGTTTACGGATACACGGGAACGCGCTATGAACAGTGTCACTGCCAGTGATTTCGGATCCATAAGTCCTCCGAGTTCCGTTTGTATTTTCATCGCATCTTTACATGACTGCAACATCTGCTCATAGAAACCATCAGATGTTTGATGGATAATGGGTGATGGTTGAGGGGGAGCTTTCGCTCCCTCAGTTTGCACTTCGTATCGAACTACGAGCTTATTTCCTTTTTGTTCTGCGATTTTCGTAATAACAGCTTTCGCTCCTTTCTTTAAGTCTTTTAACTTTTGATGAACTTCATCGGGTGCAAAAAAGCTGTACTCGGTAGCTCCGTCTCCGTTGCGAACTGAATAGAGATGGTATTCTCCATACTGACTTGTCCCTACAGTAGGTTTGTCATAGAGCAATTCTATGGAGGATGGGATGTTGAGTTGGAGTTCTAATTTCTTCCTCTCCATTTTCGTTTTCTTCCTTTCTTAGTTTGTATGTGAATTCTTCCTTGCCTTCCGAAACAGTCACTCCTTTTGGAACAACTCGTTGTTTTATGAAAGCTTTTATTTTATTCAAGTCGGGCTTAACAGATTCGGGAATGACTGTGAGCATTTCTGGCTTTGCATGTTTGATAAATAATTCCATATCAGATATCTCGACTTTATCGGGCTTCTTATGAAGCTTAAGTGTTCCATGCGCTAAATCAATTGTCTTTTCCTTTCGTTCACGTATGAACGCTTCGAGCTTTATCTCAAGCCATCGCATTCTCTCCTGAAGCTGTGCGTTCTTATGAATGATGAAACCATTTATCATTGAACATTCTTTCTCTGCTTCATTGAAGTTGTAGGCGATTTGATTCTGCAATTGCTGTATCTGTAACAGTAATAGGTCAAACCAAGCTTCTGTCTGTTCTTCTTCTTTTACTTCTGCTTCGGCTAAGAGTTCGTCTATTAGGCCCATCTTAATCATCCTCCTCATGTGATGCAACTGCAATTAACACGGCTGCCGCAATTTCTATAGCAAGTACTACCCAGCTCATTTTTTGCCTTCTTTCTTTTTCTTTTCCTCTCCGAGGATCTCTCTTTTAAGCACGTTGATAATTTTCTCCGCTACTTTGATCGCGATCTTTACGGGGTCGGGGTTGTGTATGTTGTTCATTGTTGTAAATCTCCTTTCGTAGATTTAGGTATTCTATGATCGCTTCGTTTACCAAGGTGGTCATTGGTTTTTTAGCAATCAGTTTTAATTGGTAGAGTTGTGGTATTAGCCTCTCGGCAATCTTAGGACTATACATAAATATCCGCCTCGTCTATCGGCTGTCCGCATTCTTCACATCGGTTGAATAATTTCCCTTCGTGATAGATTGTCATGCCGAGACACCAAGGACATTCAATCATCTCGCCGTCGTTGAGCGAAGGTTTCTTCGCTGAACCGTAGTAATCGTTACGCCACCAATCATCTTTACGCGGATAGTATTTTTTATACGATTCTACGCCATCCTTATTCATAACTAACGAATGATTATTCTCCATCGTGTAATGATGAAAATCTCCTTCGCCGAGAGTAAAGCCTCGGACGGTTTGTGTACGCAGATCCAAGGACTCACGCATTATCTCTCGCTCCGAACAGAAGTAAAGTATCTCATTCTTCGCATCGAAATAAAGTTCAAGAGGATTGTCCTTCTTAACAAGAATGAGTGTATCTGGATTGGACTTATCTATCACGGCAAATGCGAAGCTTCCTTCGAGTCGATCGAACACTCGTTTGATCTTATCTCCTTTGTGTTTTGCGGAAAGCACTGCAAGGATCGCTTCACTGTCAACCTCTGCATCACGTTTTTTAGTCGCGAATATTTCTCGATCATTATGGATCATGCCATTGTGTACAAGGCATAAACCGTTTTTATCGAACAGCGGGTGATTGTTTGCGTTGTTCTTTTCAGTCCCTTGAGTTTTCATTCGGGTATGGAAGATCATCACTTTTGGTAGAGACAACTTCTTCCAGTCATCTGTTCTTACAAGTTCAGCAGAACGAATGCCGTCTTTGTGAACGATGAGATTATGATCTCTTATAAACGCAAAACCCGAAGCGTCACGACCTCGGGTTTCTAGTAAGCTGAACATTTCTGTTACTGTTTGTTTGTTGGGTACCTTTTCGCTGAAGCAATAGAAACCCATTATGCCGCACATGGCAAAGCTCCTTTCAAAAAAAATTAGGAATTACGAATGAGGAATTAGGAATGGCGCCGAAGTGCCACAAGTTGTTTTTAGGCTACTTCTTTTACAGCCAGTCTGCTGATCTGTCTGATGAGATTAAATATTTCTGAAAAGTTATTCTGACGAAGCGATAAGCTGATACCAAGACGGTTACAGCCAACTCCTTCGGTAACCTTCCAGTCGAGGATGTTCAAGAAAGTAAACTCTTTAACGGAATCCATCAGATTATTACTTGCAGAGATATCGTATTCATCCCGGTCTTTTAATCCGAACAGATAAATAGGCTGCTCAACCAAACCGATCTTGTCTCTGATCTTCGGAAGCATGGAATCGTTCTTGTTTATTTTTAGCAGACTTCGATTTGTTCTTTTCCCCAGTAACCAATTACGTGAGAGTTCAATGATCAGTGTTCTGTCTGCAATACTTACGTGCGGATTGTTTGGACAATTGTCATCATACTCTTCATCCCAGCAATCGCAGCAAAAATGATCTCCATTACTGTCGGTGTGAGCATCACCTCTACCAACAAGACCATCGCATCTGCTGCAATAAACATAACCTTCATCAAAACAGCACTGACAATAAGGATCATCGAAAGCATAACGCACTTCATCCTCTCGAAGAACATCATTACACGAAACACAATATGTTTTTTCCATGACTGCCTCAATTCAAACCAATGCCCCATGCGGGCAGTATGTTTTGGTTCCAGTCGAGTCGCTTTCCCAGAAGTAGATCAAGTTCTTTCAGTCCTTCTCTGCAATCGTCTGGAATAGTATCGAGAGAATTCTTTATATTTTTTAGAAATGTACTTGCATGCTGTCTTCCTTTGATTTCTTCGAAATCGAGTTGATCTTCAGTAACTCCGAGGATAGTAAGTTTAGCAAGCGTGAAAGTAACGAGTGTAGTAGAAGGTGATAAGAGCCAACTGCCGGGTGTGCGATATTCAAAGCCGTAAGATTTTCTTCTTGTAGCCTTACGTTTGCCATAGCCACTTCTTTCGCGGCGTTGACGCTGTTGTTTATCATCAATGCAATTTGAAAGAGAATACAAAACTATATCGAGAGCATCAACGACATCTGGTTCTGGTTGAACAGAGAAATGAAGATGTCCACCAATAGGATGATCATCAACATAATGTCCGGCATGAAACTCCAAGTCGGGAGCTGTCTCATGTCCATATTCGATAACGGTCTTAAGTTTAGCAGTGAGATCAATGGGACTTTCGGAATATCCGGGACGGCATTCTGCAATTGATTCGCAACCGTCCAAACCAAATGATGAATTGGATTTGAAATAATTATGAGCGGGAACATAGCGACCTTCTCTTCTGCAAAGTAGTTCGGGATCGCAGCCGATGGTGAATGACATATGAGACTCCATAGTTTGTTAATACTATGGTTCTTATGCCAATAAATTTAGAAATGCTGAAAATAAAAAACCGCCTGGGGAATAGCAAAGGCAGTACTAATTAAACAAATTTGCTGTTTCTATACGGGTTGTAAAAAGAGTGAAAGAAAAATAAATGAATGGAACGAGATTAGCGATTGGAATACAGTAAGTAGAAAGTAAAAAACAAAGTGAGATTAAGACTTCCTTGAATATCAGCAAACGTCCTTTTACGCAAGGCACCTAAGTTGCGTTGTCAATTGGCAATGTTTTGTCAAGAAATCAAGAAATGTTCTTGACAATTAACAAAACTCTTTATATTTTAGTACCAATCAAAAACAAAGGTTTATATGAGCTTCTCAAAAATACTTCATCCAAGACCGGAACTGCTAAAAGGAAGCGGTATTCAAGGAATTATTGATATTGAAAACATTAACAATAAAAACCGGAAGACTTTAGAATCCTCTCCCACAGATTTCTTCTCACTAACTTATCCAACGACTGATATTAAAAGCGTTCTTCATTCTCTCAATACCAGATTTAATTCTGGAGCGGGTAACCCCGGTTTATTCTTGCTTGAAGGATTTAAGGGAAGCGGAAAGTCACATCTTGAACTTTTCGTCTATCATCTTTTTCAGAATAATGAAATTGCAAAAGAATGGTTAGCGAATCATGAATTGGAGTGCAATCTGCCTAACGACGCAACAGTGATTATTCATAAATTCACCGATTTCCCTCTTGACTCAATCTGGAATTTAATTTTTGAAAAAGTTGGTGCTGAGAAATTCGTAAGCAATACAAGACCAGACCTAAATCAACTCCGTGAAGCGCTCAAAGGTAAAAAGGTAGTTCTCATCTTAGATGAACTTGAACTTGGCTATGAGAGCATCGCTAATAAAAATTCGCAAGCACAAAACCTATCTTTTCTACAAATGCTTAGTGAAGAAGCTCAAAGATCGGAAGAAGCATCTATTACAATTTTTGCATCAATCTACAACTCAAACAACGAGCCCGGTTCAACGTTGAAAAGAGTTCCGCGGGTTGATGTGAAATTCTCTGAGCCTCAAGACCGCAAAATGGTTGTACTTCATCGCTTGTTCTCAAACTATGGGAAACACGATCTCAATCAAGTTGATACCATAACTAAAAGCTATGTCAATCAATGGAAGAAGAACGGCATTCGCATTGATGAAAAATATGAAGAGCGTTTCAATGAGAGTTACCCTTTTACCCCGGAAGTATTTGATATTCTGTTAAACCGAGTCCTTAGTAAAAATATCCAAGGGAATCGCGGACCGCTCGCGCTTTTAGGAAGGCTTGTTAAAAACTCCAATAACAAACTTGATATTATCAGCACCTCCACTCTATCAATTAAAGAAACCGGAATTAGAAATCTGCTAACCGATCTTGATCCCGGACAAACGTTTATCCAATGTGCATTGACAGATCTGAATGATCTGGAAGCCATTCCGATGGCAAATGAAATAGTGGCTTCAACTCTTATCGGTACTATTGCATCGTCCGGAAATTTGAAAGGGATAAAAGAATTTGAATTAGCCCGGCAAGTAATAAAACCCGGCGATAATTACAATGATTATACTGCATCGCTCAATGCATTCGAAAAATTAGGCGCTTACTTCCAAAAATCCGAGGATAGTTTTTTCTTCGATACGCAAGAAAAGCCTTATGCAAAAGTAGAATACCGCTCTCTTAGGATTGATACAAAAGATGCTTTAGATTTTGTGTTGGATCGCTGGAAGAAAAATGTATTCATAGATACTTCCGCAATTATTTACCGGGATGATGCACAAACCAAGAACGAGTTATTCAAGTCTGAGAAGAATTCTCTCCGCTTCGTTCTTGCTCCTAAAAGATTAAGCAATGAGGAACGAAAAAAGATATTCAGCGGCATAGAAAATCCCAATACAGTTCTTCTGTTTGAACCAAAGTCTGACGTATTCAATGCTCTTGATAACCATGATATGATCAAATGGGCTCAACTTGCACTTGCGGCTAAAGACCTTAAGATCTTAGCAAGTGATTCTGAAAGAAAACGACAGTATGAAAGAATACAATCGGATAATGAGAAATATATTGATGATCAATTTAGAAAAGCCGGACTTGCTTATGTTTTGGTAAGAAGATTAGATTCCGATTTTGATTATGAACTTGATTCAGTTGGACACTCGTCGTCAAAACAAGATGTTTTTGAACAGTTAAAGAAAACGATTTTCCCAAGACAAGTGATAGAAGAGCACATCACTCATGTCATTGAAAATACACCTCCAGAATCAAATTGGTTGCTCGATCATAGCGTTCTTGAGTTAAAGAATGCTTATAAAAAGACTTCCGGATTCCCCGTTGTACTCGTTGAGGCTATTTTAATTGATGCGCTGATAAATCTCTGTCAAAATAAAATTGTTGGCTTAACACACTCGCGTGAAAACTATTGTGGCCGTTATCCAAGTTACTCCGCCTCTGAATGGAATGATGTGATAATCACTGAACCGTTTGTAGATCAAGAGAGAAGTGATACGCCTAAAATAATGGTTGATCCTAAACCGGTTGCAACTACAGAAGAAGAAGGAACAACGCTTACGCAACACACAAACGGAAGTGAGAACCGAGTTGAACCAATTAGTATTTATACAACAAATAAAAACTCTGTTATCGAACTTCGGCAAGAGATCGCAGCGAGATTAGCAGATAAGGAAGATGCAGTAATAAGTAAAGCTACTTTCTCCATTTACTTGGAAAAAGGTTCTGTAGAACTTAATACACTGCCAAACATGATGAGAGGACAGCTTACTGGAATCAGCGATATTCATTTTGATCTTACCATTTCTCAGACCGGAAGTTTTTCTAAATCAAAATTGGAACAGATGGCTGAACAATTACCGGTATTCCAAGAAGCATCATATAAAGCTGAACTAAAAGGATTTGTTAAATCAGCAGACTTGGTGAAGAATGAAAAATAGTTCATTCAAGAATTACTCTGATCTTCTTTTATCTTCCGGACAAAGGATTCCGCGTATTGCTGATTGGCTAATAAATTCAGTCTGGTCGGAAGAGAACTTTGCATCCAAAGAAAACAAATCGTATCTGGACGAAGGTGAAAAGCAAGTTCGTGATTTTGAGGAGCTCATTCTTAATACGGCGCCCGGTGTTTATGATGAACTCACTTCGTTAGCTAAACAGAAATCTAACTTTCTTTCGGAGGAACTTTCAAAACAGAAAACGGCTTTAGTAGTTCTCGATGGTGTTTCTTTAAGAGAGTTGCCAATTCTTATTAAACTTGCAGTTGCTACAAACTACAATATAGTTGAAAAGAGCTACCGCTATTCAGCTTTACCGAGTGATACAGAGTCGTTTATTGAACAGAGGATATTAGGTAAACGGATTTCTCCTTCTCAATTAGAAAGCCGGAAAGAATTATCAGCTAATCATGTTAGAGCTTTCTATTACGATACTCCTATCCGTTACTTCGATCTTTCTTCCAACGGTTCATCATTTTTGCTCTGGTCAAGTTTTCCGGATGGAACGTACATGAACTTTGAAGCGCGCAACTCTTCACATTTCGAAACGCTTGTTAAGCAGTTCGACGTAGTCTGGAAAAATATCATTCTCGCAATCCCGAAAGATTACCGAGTAGTAATTACAAGCGATCATGGTTATATTTACTTGAATGCCGGTTATGAATCGAGTGAAAAGGCGGAGTCTGCATTACTGTTTTTGGAACAGAATAGAAGCAAAGTTTTTGAAACATCTGATCTCATACCGGATCTTTCTGAGTTGCAAATTGTTTCAGATATGAATTTGGCGATGATCAGAGGAAGGATAAAAAATCGTCCAAAAGGATCATCGGCTAATAAAGTTTTTAGACATGGAGGATTATCTCTCATGGAAATAATTACCCCATTTTTAATATTAGAAAAGAATTAATTGAAGGAGTTATGAGATGACAATTAGAACTAAACGTTTGGAAAACAAAGAAAAAGTCGGCACTGTTTTAGACCGAGAAATTCTTCGCAAGGTGAAAGAACGCTCAGCAAGAGAAGGAAGAACAATTAGCGATATCATTCAAGACGCGCTATTAAAATACAACGATACAGATTCAACTAAATCCGAGTTGCGCAAATCTGCCGTTACCCGCTTCTGCTCAAAACCTTTTAATCTGAATATGAGGGAGATGAACGAATTACTGAGCGAGGATATTTACGAATTATGAATTTACTAAATATACCAGCAGAACAACCGGTGATAATTGATGCCAACATATTTATTTATGCTAATCAAAAAGCATCGGCGCAGTGTGTGAAACTATTAGAGCGGTGCGCTAACAATGAAGTGTTTGGGATTTTACCCTCTCATATCTTAGCTGAAGTGATGCATGTATTAATGCTGGCAGAAGCAAAGGATATAGGCATAATTAAAGGCTCAAATCCGGCAAGGCAGTTAACTGAAAATCCTCAAAAAGTAAAATCTCTCAATCGTTATGAATCTTTGATCCGTGATCTGCTTGCTATTGGTTTACAGTTGGAACCTTTGCAGCGTGAAGATTTCATCACGGCAATGTCTTTGCAGCGACAGTATGGTTTGCTTACAAACGATGCTCTGTTCATGGCTATTGCAACAAGGCTGCGAGTTACCGCTATAGTTTCCGCCGATTCAGTATTCGGAAATGTGCAAGGCATAATTCATTATTCACCGGACGATCTTAACGAAGAGTAACTATGAAAAGAGCGATCGAAGAATATTTCCCGATAGTTGATGTGAACCGTCTTGCAGTTCCGGAGCGGAATGCTTTTAAACCGATCTACACGATGCACAAATGGTTTGCTCGACGTTCATCTTCAGTGTTCCGTGCTATTCTGCTCGGCGCTCTAAAACCAGCCGGTACAGATATCATGCAAGAGTTTTACAAAGATCATACGAACGATCCGGATACAAACGGAAAAATAATTCTCGATCCTTTTATGGGCGGCGGGACTACTATAGTTGAAGCTCTTCGTCTTGGTTGTAATGTAATTGGAATAGACCTAAATCCCGTTGCATGGTTTATTGTTAAAACAGAAGTTGAACCGGTTGATCTTGATGAACTGCAATCAGCCTTTGAGAGATTATCAAACAGAACTGTTGATTGGTCCGGTAAACCGTTAAAAGAAACGTTATTGGATTTGTACAAAACAGAATGCCCGGCATGCGGAAACAAAGACGCCGATACTATTTATACTTTTTGGGTAAAACTTGCACCATGCACTACCGCAACGTGTAATCATCAAACACCACTTTTTTCAGATTACATTGTTTCTCAAAAATCGCCTTCGATTCGTTATTACAAAGATTGTGAATGTCCCTCATGCAGCAAAACATTTGACTGGGAAATTGAATCAGCTTCTTTGATCGGCGATAAAAAATTGATGGTAAATGGCTCTCAATTCTCTGCCGGTGTGGGAAGAGAAAGTAAACGCTGGTCGTTTGCAAAAGATAAAACTAAAGTTAAATGCCCTTGGTGTTTTGAAGAAGTCGCTCCTCATATAATTAGACCGAAAAAAGAAAAGAAGAAAGTCCCGCTTTTAGTTCTCTACTGCCCGCATTGTGAAGAAGTGTGGCAGCACCGAGGTGAAATTAGAACTGCGGAAGTTGAATGCCCAACTTGCAAACATAACTACAACCCCGAAGAAGGAAATATTCCAGCCAAAGGTAAATACATTTGCAGAGGAACTTGCAACGGAAATGTTGATGCGATAATTGCTTCTATCCGTTCGCTTCCTAACGATCAATTGCTTACGCTTCGTCCTTATGCGCTTGAAGGTTACTGTGAAAAATGCGCCGGTAAAGAAAAAGAAGAAGAAGCCAGTAAGTTGTTCTTTCAAATGGATGACGTGCAAACTGTTAAAAACCAAAGCCAGAAGACAGATTCTATTTTGAGCAAAAACAACGGTAAGTTTTTTAAACGTTTCACTTCTGCCGATTTAGTACAATACCAGAACGCCAAAGATTTGTGGGAGAAAGAAAAAGTTAATCTTCCCTATCCGAAGTCTGAAATACCGGTTGGAGAAAAAACTAAATCGGGATTGCTTGCACACCACTATAACTATTGGCATCAGATGTTTAATGATAGGCAATTGCTTGCGCTCGCAACTTTGCTAAAAATGATTGGTGAAGAAGAAAACCAAGTTTTGAAAGAGATGTTACTCAGTGCATTATTTTCAGCTTTAGAAGGTAACAATGCATTTTGCAGATATACCATAAGTGGCGGGAATAAATCACAAGGCATATTTTCGAGACATGATTACCAGCCAAAATTAACTTTTACTGAAAATAATGTTTGGGGAAGTGAATATGGTCATGGAACATTTACTAACAAGTTCGATTCGGTTTTAGAAGGAAAACAATTTTGCCGTGAACCTTATGACAGAACGATTGATTTAACTGTAACGAACAAAGCAAAAACAGATATATTCCTTTCAGCAGAAAAAATTTTACCAAAAGATGAACAAGCAAAAATAAGATGTCAATCTTCTACAAGCATTTCTGATTATAACAATGAAATTGATTTTGTTATAACAGATCCTCCTTATGCCGGTAATGTTAACTATTCTGAATTAGCAGACTTCTTTTATGTTTGGCTTCGTTTACTATTAAAAGATATTTATCCGCAATTCCAACCAGAGTACACACCAAAAGTTGAAGAAGTAATTGAGAACAAAACCCGTGGAAAATCAGCAAATGATTTTAAGGAAGGATTAAAGAAAGTCTTCCAAGAAGCCAATCGTGTTTCTAAAGATGAAGCTCCCCTAATATTTACTTTCCATCACGCAGAAGATTCTGCTTGGGAAGCACTGCTTGATGCAGTTTGTGAAGCCGGATATTTTGTTGAAGCTGTTTATCCAATTCATGGTGAGGCGGAAACCTCTCTTCATCTTATGGATAATGAAGCAATCTCCTATGATCTTATCCATGTTTGTAAAAAGAGAACTTCAGAAACAATTCGTAAGCGTTCATGGGCTGGCGTAAGACAAGAAATCCGTCAGCGCGCAAAGGAAGAGACAAAGTTAATTGAATCCGGCAAATACGGAGGTGAAAAACTTTCCTCATCAGACATCAACATTCTGCTTATCGGCAAATGCCTTGAGTTGTACAGCAAGCATTATGGCGCTATTGTAGATTACCAAGACCAGCCGGTTCCACTCCACGAAGCGTTAAAAGAAATAAAGATGATGGTTGACCAGCTCATCACCAAAGAAAGAGAATTGCCTTCCGAGCTTGAAAACATTGATGTTCCATCATACATCTATTTCACTGCACTCTTCCGTATTAAAGAAATAAAAGTTGATGAAGTAAGTAAAAGTGTACGCGGAATTATCGAACCTTCAGAACTTAGAGATCACGGATTGATAATAAAGAGAAGAGAAGCGCGTGACAGAACATTTTACGTTAAGCAGCCGCTTGAAAGATTGAACGATCTGAAAATGAAATTCCATGAAAGCGGTTCTTTTGCACAATCGGATTTATTCGGTGGAGAAGGAACAGTATTGCCAACAAATATTCTTCTAATTGATGTCATTCATTTGCTTCTCGGCATTGCCGAAACCGGAGATAATCTTCTTCCGTGGTTGGAAAAGTTCGGTGGACTTCGTCCGCAGATTCGGGCATCAATGGAATATTTTATTAAGAACGATAAGTTTACATCCGCCGCTAAACGGGTATTAAGTTTAATAGATGAAAGATCACTCTTCACAACAGAGAGTAAATAAATGGCTGGTTACATGTTAGTCGAACAAAGATCATTTGCTGTCCCTCAAACTCCGAACAGAGGTGTTCAACCGAATAAAAGGAAAATTGGTATTGCAGATTTTCTAAGAGAATTGGAACAAGAAGAATTTCCTTTCGATGAAAATTCCTCTCTCATGGTTACTGGAATAGAAGAATATCTCCTTGCTTCTCGCCCGGATATGGAAGTGACTGCGAGAGAAATACGGATGAAGCTTCAAAAAGCCGCCGGGTTCTTTAACGATCGCCTATGCCGGAATGTACAGATTGTATTCCGGCAGCCATTGAAAAGAGGAGAACATTTAATTGTCGATCATGTTACGCAGTCAATACCAATTTACTTGATCTTTAATACGCCTATCCAAACCGATATTGGCGGGCAGACAGTTTTTATCTCACAGTTTAATTTAAGTGGAAGTTGAAAAGAGGAATAGATGTTCATGACCGAAGTAAAA
>MNVA01000108.1 GCA_001871325.1 Ignavibacteria bacterium CG1_02_37_35 | reverse complement strand
ATTGCACCTAACAGTTAAATGATTTCCAAATGCATTTGATGAAAAAAAATAAAATTTATTTCTCTCTATTTTTCTTTGTGAGTTCGCTTGTCGTCTCAGGCGGTTTATTTTCTTCAAAAATTAGCAGAACGCATCCTTACAAAGACTATTTCAGCGTTCTGAATCAATCATGGTTTTTTAACGATGATGAAGATGGCTATAATTTTCCGGAACAAAAGTTAATTAATGTTCTCCATTATACTGTAAAATTGGATTTATTCCCTGAGCAAAAACGTTTGAAAGGCGATGTCACTCTTCAATTTGTTTTTACCGACTCGCTGCAAAAATTTTTCAAGATAAATTTTTATGATAACATGCGTATCCATAAAGTGTTATGGAACGGCTCATCTACAAATTATTCCAATTTCAAAACGTCATTAACAGTAACACCAAAAGTTCTTTATGATACAAATTATGTAGAGATCATTTACGAAGGAAGACCGAAGAACCTTGGTTTATCATCTTTTGTATTTGGAGAAATAAACGGCACTTCCTTGATCTACAATATTAACGAACCGACCTATGCATCTACCTGGTTTCCATGCAACGATGTGCTTACCGACAAAGCTACTTATGATTTTTATTTGACGAATAGTGCTTCAAAAATTTCAGTTGCAAACGGCTTGCTGGTTGAAAAATACGACTCTAATGGAAGAACAACCTATCATTGGAGAACTCAATATGAATTGCCGACCTACACGGCAGCAATTTATTCATCTGATTATAAAACATTCTCGGACAAATTCATTACAGCGTCGGGAGATACAGTCCCCATCCACTATTATGCGCTTCCGGCTCATTTAAATAACGCAAAAATAGACTTTGAAGAACATGCTCAAATATTAAAAGTACTCTCGCAGCTTTTCGGAGAATATCCTTTTGCCAAAGAAAAGTATGGAGTAGCGGAATTTCTTTGGCAAAACGGGGCAATGGAAAATGCGACCATCACCGGAATTGGCAGTAACTTTGTAACCGGGGCAAAAATGTTTACGGATATTTACGTGCATGAAGCAGCGCATCAATGGTGGGGGAATTGTGTCTCTCCAGCTACGTGGAAAGATATTTGGTTGAATGAGGGTTTTGCCTCTTATTCCGAAGCGTTATATGATGAAGCCGTTTTTGGAATTGATGCATTGTTTTCTAATATGCGGAAAAATTTTAGAACTGACTTTGAAGGGACGCTTTACAATCCCGGAAGCAATTTGTTTTCCTCTAAGGTTTATAAAAAAGGTGCATGGGTTCTCCATATGTTACGATGGGAAGTTGGGGACGACGATTTCTTCGCCATCCTCAATCAATATTTTGATTTATACAAATTCAAGAATGCCTCCACCGGTGATCTCAAAAAAGTTTGTGAAGATGTTTCTAAAAAAGATTTATCGAAATTTTTTGATCAATGGGTTTATGAAGGGGAGAATACCCCGGTTGTTAATTACCGGTGGAAAATTAAACAAGATGAAGATTCAACTTATTATCTTGTCCTCAATCTTCAACAAGTCCAAAAGGGGGAAACAGAATATCACTTTCCTCTTGAGGTGAAATTTATGTACGATAATCCTGAAGATAATTATTCCGAAACAATTCTGGTGGATGAACTAACGTTTGAAAAGACAATCAAGCTGAAGAAGAAGATGAATTCACTTATATTTGACCCTAAGGGTTGGCTTCTTATCGAATTTAATGATTTTAACACCTACGAGTAAAAATGTCTAAACCCGTTTTATTTATTTCCGATATTCATCTAGGACTTTTAGCTCCCGATATTGAAAAAAAGAGAGAGAGACTTTTAGTTTCATTTTTTGAATACGCTAAGAACAATGCATGCGCACTCTATATCATTGGCGATTTATTTGATTACTGGTTCGAATACAAACGTGTTTATCAAAAAGGTTTTTTTAGAACGCTGACTGCTTTACAAGACTTGTGTGAGAACGGAGTGGAATTACATTATTTCATCGGCAATCACGATTTCCTTCATAAAGACTTTTTTCAAAAAGAAATCGGCGCTCATCTTTATCATGATGGAATAGCCGTTACCCTTGACGGGCAAAAGTTTTTTCTTGCTCATGGAGACGGATTAGTTAAAAACGATATTGGATATCTTATCCTTAAAAAGATTCTCAGGAACAGCTATCTTCAAAAATTGTATTCTCTCGTCCATCCTGATCTTGGCATTGCCCTCGCAAGCCGGACAAGCAAAACCAGCAGAGACTACACCGCTAAAAAAGATTATGGAGAGATTGACGGAATGTTTGAAGCCGCTAAAGTAAAATTAAAAGATGGTTTTGATTATGTTATTTTTGGACATTCACATAAAAGACAATTCGAAAAATTTAACAATGGATACTATATTAATCTTGGAACATGGCTTGATCAACCGTGTTACGGCATCTTTCAAAATAATAATTTTCAAATAGTGGACTGGCAATAGCATGGGAAAATCTACAAAAAATAATGCTCAAAAACGGGTGACATCATTTATTAAAAAGTTTAGATACTTTTTAATCGGCGCTTTGGTACTCTTTTTAGCTTACTTTTTTTACGTCATCTCAGGGTTGCCTTCACTTGAAGAATTAGAAAATCCGCGTCCACAACTTGCGAGTAAGGTTTGGACCTCTGACGGCGAAATACTCGGGCAATTTTTTATCGAAAACAGAATTGAGACAGATGTTGATAGTATTCCTTCACATCTGATCAACGCTTTAATAGCAACGGAAGATAGAAATTTTTATAATCATTGGGGAGTTGATCTCATCCGCTTCGGGAAGGCAATGGCGAAAAATATCCTGACTTTTTCGCGACAGGGTGCAAGTACAATAACGCAACAGCTTGCGAAAAATTTATACAGTTTGAAAACAGTAAATGAAAATCCGGTAGAAACCATTACCAGAAAAATTCGTGAATGGCTTTCTTCTGTCCAAATTGAAAGAAATTTTACTAAAAAAGAAATTCTTGAGCTCTACCTAAACGTTTCTTATTTTGGGAAAAGCGCCTTCGGTGTTGAAACAGCGGCTAATATTTATTTCGGGAAAGGAGCTAAAGAATTAACGGTGCCTGAATCAGCATTACTCATCGCCCTGCTCAAATCTTCGGTGAATTATGATCCTGAACGCAAAATGGAGCGGGCTTTAGCGCGTAGAAATTTAGTTATGCATAACATGGTAGTTGCCGGATATTTATCCGAACGTGATTATGAAAAATTTAAAGGAGAGCCGATTGTTTTAGCAAAGGGAAGGAAAGTTAAAATGAGGAGTGAAGCGCCTCATTTTATGGAATACGTTCGACAACAAATGATTGCCATGTCTGATAAATATGGTTACGATTTGTTCAGGGACGGATTAAATATTTATACTTCGATTAATTTTTCTATGCAAAAGATTGCGAATAAAGTTGTCGCCGATCATCTAAGAGAATATCAGGAATTATTTTATAAGAATTGGAAATGGGAGAATAATAAAGCAATCGTAAAACCGTTACTTGAGAGAGCAATAAAAAACACTATCGCTTATAAAGAAGCAGTTTCGCAAATACAAAAGCAGCTCGTTTACAATCACTTAATAAATGACGCAACTTTCATAGATTCAGTAAAACTGATTGAAAGCACGATTCAATCGGGATTCGTAGTGCTTGATCCAAAGAACGGAGAAATAAAGGCGCTTGTTGGAGGTACAGATCAAGATTTTCAATATGGACTAAATCATGTAACCCAGATTAGGCGGCAGCCAGGGTCATCATTTAAACCCATGATTTATACTACCGCGATAGATAACGGTTATTATCCGGCATTTTCTTTATTAAATGAAAAATTTAATTTCAACGGGTGGTCGCCTAATAATAGCGATAATGATTACGGCGGATACTTAACTCTAAGACGGGCGCTTGCAAATTCAGTGAATGTAATTGCAGGTAGATTAACAATCTCAGAAATCGCACCGCCAAATATGGTAGTAAAGTATGCCCATAAAATGGGAATTAATTCACAACTTCCCGCGTTTCCCTCAATTGCGCTTGGAACCGTTGAAGTGACACCCCTTGAACTAACATCTGCATTTGCTACTTTGGCGAACAAAGGCGTGTTCGTTTCTCCAATATCAATTTTAAGAATTGAAGATAAAAATGGAATTATTATTGACGAATTTAAACCGGAGTACCGTGAAGCAATTTCACCGCAGACCGCTGCAATTGTTTCAAATATGATGGAGGACGTTTTAAACTATGGAACCGGAGCAAGAGTAAGGCAATACTTTTCGAGACCGGCTGCAGGTAAAACCGGTACTACCCAAGATTTTGCAGATGCCTGGTTTGTCGGATTTACTCCACAATTAGCCGGCGGTGTCTGGATCGGTTTTGATGACAGGCGTGTAAAATTTAATGGATGGTATGGGCAAGGTGCGCGTGCGGCGATGCCTATCTGGGCAAAATTTATGGCGGAAGCGTATAAAGAACTGAATCTTCCCTTAGAATATTTTGTATTACCGGATGGCGTAGAGTACGTGCAATTTTGTAAAGACACAATTGATAGGGGAGACGCACGGTTGGCGAACGAAAGTTGTCCGAATAAAATTTCGGATCTCATTAATGTTTTGCACAGACCTCAGAGTTGTAATCTTCATGGCGGTTCAGCTGCCCACCAGGACGAAAAAGAATCCGGCTCTGGCTGGTAATGAGTTTGAAATGACCTTTGTTATTGTTAAATTTTCTTTGAAAAAAATGCCCGAATGGCGGAATTGGTAGACGCGCTAGGTTCAGGGTCTAGTGGAGATCCTCCGTAGGGGTTCGAGTCCCCTTTCGGGCACAATAGTACAAAAAAAAGCTCATCCTTACCCTTCCCCCGAAGGGAATGGTAATTTGATTCCCCCCGATTGTTTCCGGGGGAATAGAAGGGGGCTTTTTACTTTATAGCTTATGAATTATACGACAAAAGACCTTCAACCTGCTTATCAAGAGGCAATTCAATTTGCTAAGAAGCATTACGAAAATTTCCCCGTTGTAACTTTTTTAATTCAAAAGAAATTAAGAAAAGATGTTGCGATCATTTATTGGTTTGCCCGCACCGCTGACGATATTGCCGATGAAGGAGATTATTCTGTCGAGCAGAGGCTGGAGCGGCTTGCAAGATTCGAAAAAAGATTGCAGAATTTGTTAAACGGTATTTATGCAGATCCATTTGATCTTGCACTTGCTGAAACTATAAATGAAAGAAAACTTTCCCAAATATATTTCTTCAAATTGCTGAAAGCATTCCGATCTGATATTCTTTTTCATAATTACCAAGATTTTTCTGATCTGCAAACCTATTGTGATTCTTCTGCTAATCCTATCGGTAGATTACTACTTGAACTTCACGACATCCGTGACCCAAAAGTGTTGAAATTGTCCGACAACATTTGTTCGGCTCTGCAGCTCACTAATTTTTATCAAGATTTCAAATTTGACATTAAGAAGGGAAGAAATTATATTCCAATTAATGATTTGATAAAGTTGGGTCTGGATGAAAATAATTTTACTGATCCTGTTTTGAGAAAAGAATTTTGTGAGGTTGTGAAGCTTCAAATTGATAGGATAACAAAGTTGTTTTCTGCTGGTGAAGAGTTGCTTAACTATTTACCAAAAAAATTGAGAATTGAAATTGGCTGGACAATCCTTGGCGGTAGGGAGATATTAAAAAAAATTGAGAGCGCGAAGTATAATGTGCTAATGGTGAGACCATCGTTAAAAAAATATGAGTTAATTTTATTATTACTAAAATCATTTAGTTATGCAAAAAGATTCAGCTAAGCAAATTGCAAAAGAAAGCAAAAGCAGTTTTTATTATGCTTTTAATTTACTCCCTGCAAGTCAGCGGGAGGCGATGAATAATGTCTATGCTTTTTGCCGGAAAACTGATGATATTGTGGATGAAGGACTCGAGGATGATGAAATTAAATACCAAAAATTAGTTAAATGGCGCACGGAATTTGAAAAAGCTTTTCGCGGAAATTCTGAACTTCAACTATTAAATAGACTTGCCGGAACGATCTCCCAATTTCACATCCCGATCGAACATTTCTTTGAACTTATCAAAGGAATGGAAATGGACTTACAAAAAAAACGTTACGAAACATTTGAAGAATTACGTCTTTACTGCTACCGGGTCGCTTCAACGGTTGGATTGATGTGTATTGAGATCTTCGGGTATAAAAATAAATCAGCTTTATCGTTTGCCGAGAATCTCGGTATAGCTTTACAGCTTACAAATATTCTACGCGATGTGAATAAAGACATTCGAAATAACCGCATTTATCTGCCGCAAGATGAATTGGCAAAATTTCATTATAGTGAAAATGATTTGCTCGTCCAAAAATATAATTTACACTTTATTTCTTTGATGGAGTTTGAAGCCAAGAGGGCAAATGAATATTTCCAAAAAGCAACGGACGAATTAGACCTTGATGACAAAGCTTCGATGTTTGCGGCGCGCGCTATGCAGCATATTTATTACAGAATGTTGGGAAGAATTATTCAAGCGAAGTATGATGTCTTTAATCAAAACATTAAAGTCAGCACATTTGAAAAAGTTGGTATTTCTCTTGGGGTTTGGGCGAAATATAAATTAGTTTATAGATGAAAAAATGCCTTATTGTTGGGGGTGGACTTGCCGGTCTTTCTTCCGCCGTTTCTCTTGCCAAACAAAATATCAATGTTTATTTAATAGAAGCCTCGCCAAAATTCGGAGGAAGAACTTATTCATTTGTTGATAAAAAAAGCGGCGACGAAATTGATAATGGTCAGCACCTTCTGCTTGGCTGTTATTATGAAACGCTGGAATTTATTAAGAGTATTGGGGCAACAAACCTTTTTAATTTCCAACATAAACTTGAATTAAATTTTGTAACTCGAGACAAAATAAAACATCAACTTAAAGCTACTGATCTCCCCTATCCGTTCGGATTATTTTTCGGACTTTTGAATTACGAGGCTCTATCCATTTTCGACAAGATTAAAATTATTTTCATATTTGCTCAACTTCCATTCCTTCAAAGTGAAAAGTATTTAAACCATTCTGTAGAAGATTGGCTGATAGAACAAGGGCAAAGTAGAAATTGTATAAAATCATTTTGGGAAATAATTGCTGTTGGAGCGTTGAATAGTAAATTAAAAGACGCTTCCGCTAAAATGTTTATTGATATAATAAAAGTAATTTTCTTAAAAGGAAGTAACGCGTCAGCGATGATCATTCCGAAAGTTGGTTTATCAAAAGCGTTCGTTGATCCCGCAGTAAACTTTCTTCAAACTCAAAAAACTGAATTATCTTTTTCCGAAAAACTGTTGGAAATTTCTATCGTTCAGAATAAAGCTGTTTCCGTAGTAACGGATAAAGGAAGATTGATTGATTTCGATGCGCTTATTTTAGCCGTACCCTCTTTCGCATTGAATAAAATTAATGGAATTGATAGGACTATCGAGAAAGATAAAATTGATTTAAGTTATTCATCAATTCTGACTTTGCATTTATGGATAAAGAATAACAAGTTAAAGAAACCTTTTTACGCTTTTTTAGATTCGCCATTGCACTGGGTCTTTAATCACGGGAATTATATTACAACCGTAACAAGCTGTGCTGATGGGCTTATTGATAAATCACGCGAAGAATTGTTTCCAATGGTAAGAACAGAATTGCAAAAATATTTGAACATCAAAGAGGAAGATATTTCAGATTACAAGATCATTAAAGAGAAGAGAGCAACGTTTATTCCGAATAAAGAAAACTTAATGAAACGTCCTTCAGTTAAAACAAAAATTGAAAATGTTTTCCTTGCGGGAGATTGGACGAACACCGGACTACCCGCAACAATTGAAGGCGCAATCAAGAGCGGGAATACAGCCGCTGATGAAGTGCAAAAATATTTATGGTGATAAAACCTCCGGGGTTTGGTTGAAGTATTTGGATCAAAACCTCGGAGGTTTTGATAATCCACTAATGCGCTTCAATCCAATTATCTCCAATTCCGGTCTCAACAAGAATTGGTACATTCAGAGGCAGAGCATTTTCCATCAACTCTTTTACTAAGGGGATAACTTCTTCCGTTTCACTTTTCAATGCATCAAAGACTAATTCATCATGCACTTGCAAAATCATTTTTGTCTCTAACTTTCTTCTTGAAAGTTCATTATGAATATTGATCATTGCAAGTTTTATCATATCGGCTGCGGTGCCTTGAATCGGCATGTTGATTGCGACGCGTTCTTCAAAATTGCGGAGTGAAAAGTTTTTGCTGTTAATATTTTTGAGGAAGCGGCGTCTGCCCAGTAATGTTTCAGCGTATCCTTTTTCTTTCGCAGATTGAATAGACGCATCCATAAAAGCTTTTACACTTTTAAATGTATTGAAATAAGTTTCAATAATCTCTTTTGCGTGCTGCTGAGAAATTTGCAGACGGGTTTTTAATCCGAAGATTCCGATACCGTACAAGATTCCAAAATTAACTTCTTTAGCTTTTCTCCGCATATCGGGAGTAACTTCTTCCTCTGGAATTTGAAAGACAAGTGCTGCGGTTCTTCTATGAATATCTTCGCCTTGCTGAAATGCTTCAAGTAAGCGTTCATCGTTTGACATACTTGCCATGATGCGCAATTCAATTTGGCTGTAGTCGCAGCTAATGATACTATGATTTTTATCTCGCGGAACAAATGCTTTTCGAATTTCTCTGCCAAGTTCCGTGCGAATGGGAATGTTTTGCAAATTCGGATCGTTGCTCGAAAGTCTTCCGGTTGATGCTATGGTTTGATTAAATGAAGTATGCACTCTTCCGGTTTTAGGATGAATTAAAGTGGGAAGTGAATCGGCATACGTTGATTTTAATTTTGCAACTTGTCTGAATTCTAAAATAGTGTCAATAATTTCATGCTCACCTCGTAAAGATTCAAGCGTTTGCGCATCGGTTGAAAATCCGGTTTTTGTTTTTCTTGAAGATTGCAGTTGAAGTTTTTCAAATAAAATTTTCTGCATTTGTTTGGGCGAATTGATATTAAATGTTTCACCGGCTAAACGGAATATTTTTTCGGAATATTCATTAATAGAAGTTTCCAACTCTTTGCTCAATACCGCAAGCATTTTGCGGTCAATGTTTACGCCGGAACGTTCCATTTCTTCCAAAACTTCCGCAAGAGGGAATTCAACTTCATAAGCCAATTTGTGCAGATTATTTTTATCAATTTCTTCTTTCAAGATTTCAAAAAGCTGAAAAGTTATATCTGCATCTTCGCACGAATAATCGCTAAGCATTTTTACATCAACATCAAAGATTTGTTTAGCATCTTTTTTTGTGCCGATTAAATCCGAAAGAGGAATAGGTCTGTACTGCAAATATTTTTGCGCTAAATCATCCATGCCATGCTTTTGATCGGGATCGAGGACATAACTTGCAAGCATCGTATCAAAGTAAAAGTCATTTACCTTTATGCCGAGAGAGCGAAGAATTGAAATATCAAATTTTCCGTTTTGGCAAACTTTTTTAATACCGGCATTTTCAAATACCGGTTGGAATAAGGAAATGAAATCATGCACAGAAAGCCTATCGTCTAAATTTCTCTCAAACAAAGATGTTGACTGAACGAAAGGATTTAGCGCGATAAAAAATGCTTTTCCTTTTTCATAACAGAATGAAACTCCGGCTACCTTCGCTTCAAAATAATCTAATGAATCTGTTTCCGTATCAAACACAAACAAAGAAAGCAGGGCAAGTTTATCGGCTAATATTTTCGCCTCTTTTACAGAAGAAATTAAAACATATTCAGTTTCGTTTTTAGAAAATGATTTATCTTCAGACTTGACCGATATTGCTGAAATATTTCCTTGCACTTGAACTTCTTCTTCGCCAAAATATTTTCTTAAACGGACGTAAAGGTTTTTGAATTCGAGCTCTTCAAAAATGGATTTTATCTTTTCAATATCAGGCTTCCCGATTATGGTTTTTTGAAAATCAATTTCAATCGGAACGTCGGTAATTATGGTAGCAAGTTCTTTTGAAAGAAAAGCATTTTCTTTCCCGGCAATGAGTTTGCTCTTTGTTGATGCGGGTTCAACTTTATCAATATGCTCATAAATATTTTCGAGAGAAGAAAACTTCTGGATCAATAAGGGCGCTGCCTTTGGTCCAATGCCTTTAACACCGGGAATATTATCGCTTGCGTCACCGATGAGCGATAAGTAATCAATCATTCTTTCCGGTTCAAAGCCAAGCGCCTCAACAACTTTTTCTTTCGTTAGAATATCAATCTCTTCGGAAGATTTTCCCGGTTTAACAAGTTTTACATTTTCAGTGATGAGTTGAATGTAATCTTTATCCGGCGTGATCATATAAGAATCATAACCGAGAGATTCAGCTTTCTTCACCGCCGTACCGATAATATCATCTGCTTCATAACCTGGTAAAACAAAAACGGGAAGATTGAGCGCTTCAATGATTTCTTTTATTCTGCCGATCTGCGGAATCATATCTTCGGGCATTGCAGCTCGTGTAGATTTGTAGCCCTCAAAACGTTCGTGTCGGAAAGTTTTTTCTTTTGAATCAAAACCAACGAACATATAAGCAGGTTTTATATCTTCCAATATTTTTAATATTTGACTGATAAAACCAAAGACAGCGGAAGTTGGTTCGCCTTTTTTCGTGATGAGTGGACGGCTGATAAATGCGAAGTAGGCTTTGTACGTCAAAGCCATCGCATCAATAAAGATAATTTTTTTATTCATATTTATTTTTCTGAAACCGATGATGAAAATATTTACTGTAAACATAAACGGGCAGCCCGAGTGAAATAAGGATCAATCCCATAGCGGCGTTTTGCGTATCAGAAACAATCGAATTAATCAAGAACAAAAATGAAAAGATGACAAAAATTGCGGGAGTGTAAGGATAACCCCAAACTTTATAAGGTCGTTTTGCATCGGGCATTTTTTTACGAAGAACGAAAACTCCGAATGCGCCGAGCATGTAGAATAGCCATGAGGCGAAAATAACATAGTCGGTAATAGTATCGAATGAACCGGATAAAACTAATACTGAAGACCAAAGCCCTTGAACCACAAGTGAGACATGAGGAGTTGCAAATTTGGGATGAATTTTCCCGAGTGAAACAAAAAATAGTTTTGTTCGTGCCATTGCAAATTGAACACGCGCTGTTGCAAGGATAGAACCATTCAGCGCTCCGAAAGTAGAAATTACGACAGCTATAGCAATGATTGAAGCTCCTATTCCGCCAAATATTTTTTCAGCGGCAGCTGAAGCAACCAAAGGATAATTTTTCATTTCTTCAATGGGTAAAACATAAAGATAAGCTACATTTATCAAAACGTAAACCGAGATCACGATCAATGTTCCGTAAAACAAAGCTTTTGGAACGTTACGTTGCGGTTCTTTTATTTCTCCCGAAACAAACGTAACATTGTTCCATCCATCGTAAGCCCAAAAGGCTCCGGCTAAGGCAAGTCCGATCATTGCAATTAAATTTGTGCTTGTTTCTGCGGGGAGATGAAAATTATAAAAGTAGTTCGCCGAAGAACCATTCCCGAAAATTAAAAGAACGAATGCAAGTAAAATGATTGAAGCAATTTTTATAAAAGTGATTATGGTTTGTACAAGCCCCCCGAAAACGACGCCGACATAATTAACTCCGGTCAAGAATAAAATGCAAAGAATGGCTACTGCTTTTGTTCCGAAATCTACAAAGGGATGAATCGCTCCGACGAATGGCATATAAAGGGAAAAGTCCTGGAAATATTTTGATGCTTCCGGCAACTTGAAAAAGTAACCGAGATATTCTGCAAACACGTAAGCAATAGCCGCCTGGCTTCCGGTTTGTATTACCGCTAAGATTGACCAGCCGTAAAGGTACGCGGTAAAGTCTCCGTACATTTCTTTGAAGTACATAAACTGTCCGCCGGTAGCGTCAATCATTCCTGCAATTTCAGAATTGACCAAAGCACCGATAAAAGTTATCAGTCCGGCAACGACCCAAACGAGAATCAATAATTCCGGTGAGTGCAGTTGACCCGCCATAGTAGCAGGCTTTCTAAATATCCCGGAACCTATCATCGATCCGGCAACTAACATTACTGCGGCGGTTAACGAGAGACCTCTAACCAAATTTGTCTTTTTTTGTGTTTCCATAGTACTCTGAATAATTAGGAATTACGAATTAGGAATTAGAAATGATAGTACATTCACCAATTAGAATGTTTTACCAAACTCATATTATATTATTATTATTTAATAAAAAATTACGGCGGGAAGAGCGAAATTGCAAATGAAAAAATAAATAAATCTTTGTCTTCTCTGTGGTGAAAAGAAATTTACCACGAAGTTATTCCGTTAAAAGTCAAGAAGAAATACTTGGGCTAAGTTATCCCAAGTATTTCTTCTGAGAAGTTATATTCTCAAAAAGTTCATTGACATATTGAATACGTTTCCTTAAGTTTGAGTTGAAGCAAACGGAAAGGAGCGAGAGTCTGATCCCGCAAAAACAGAAACAATCTGTTCCGCGTTCAGCGGTTTAAGATTTTGGGACTTCTCTTGCCCTTTTCTCTTTTTTAA
>MNVA01000120.1 GCA_001871325.1 Ignavibacteria bacterium CG1_02_37_35 | reverse complement strand
GACAGTTGGTATGAAAATGTAGTTAAGTCAAATATAGCGCCTATGAAAAAAGCAGCGAAGACATTAAAGCATTACAAGCAAGGAATAATCAACATTATAAAATACAATCTCAATAATGCAAGAGCAGAGCGTTTTAATGGTGCGATACAAAAGCTAAACAGAGTTGCTCAAGGCTACAGAAATTTTAATAACCTGAGGATTGCTATTCTCTTCTTCAATGGCAAACTCAACCTATTTTCACACTATTAACGGTAGAACCTAAGTTTTTAACAAAATTACTTCAAAAGCAACATCTTTTTTGCCTCGCTGAACGAGCCTGCTGTCATCGTGCAATAATAAATACCACTTGGTAACGGCTGCCCAGAATTTGATGCGTCGAATGAAACGGAATATTTTCCGGCAGGCTTTTCTTCGTTTACCAGGGTTGTTATTTCATTCCCTAAAACATTGAAAACCTTTAGCGTTACAAAGCTGTTTGATTTAACTTGATACCCGATTTCTGTTGCCGGATTAAATGGATTTGGAAAGTTGTTTTGAAGTCTAAATTCTCCCGGTAAATTATTCCCTTCTTCTTCCGTTGCCGCCGGAACTTCTTGATAGACGCGGACATAATCAACGTACATTTTTTGCGGAAAGATAGTTGTTGCATCGGGATTGCCAGGCCAGTTGCCGCCAACGGCAAGATTGAGAATAATGAAATTATTTTTGTGAAAAGCTTGCAGTGCCGCATCGGTGATATCCAATGTAACGTACTTGTTACCATCAACAAACCATTGAATTGATTTTGAATTCCAAATGATCGAAAAGACATGATAATCGTTTGCAAAAATTCCGGAACTGATTGTGTAATTTCCACCGTAGGAAGCGTGTATGTTAGTTTGCCAATGTGCAGTTCCATAAACCTTTTTATCATTTGCGCCGCCGCCGATTAACTCCATGATATCAATTTCTCCACAAGAGGGCCAACCCACGGTTGAAATATTTTCACCGAGCATCCAAAAAGCCGGCCAAATTCCCTGTCCGTAAGGGAGTCTAATTCTTGCTTCAATTTTTCCGTACGTAAAATTTCTTTTTCCTTTTGTTATCATTCTTGCTGAAGTATAATTTTTCCCACTATAACTTTCTTTTTTTGCTTCAATCACCAGGTTGCCGCCAAGGATGTAAGAATTAACATCACGGTTTGTATAGTATTGTAACTCATTATTTCCCCAACCGTTCCCACCGGTTTCATGGGTCCAATTTGCGGACTCAATGGTCGAATTGGAAAATTCTTCGAACCAGACAAGCTGATAGTTTTGTGCGTTGGTTGAAGCTGAAAGCAAAATTATGAGAGCAAAGAGTGTTTTTTTCATAGCATGTATCTTAAGTTTTTGTTTTCCAAAATTCAAAGGGGAAGACTGATTTTTATGAGTATCGTAATTATTGCAAATATACAAAAAGAGTGCCAATATTCTTAAGAAACCATAAAGTTGAAAGGGGTCTTTATGTTGAATGATAACGAAACTACAGAGAGTAAAAAAATTTGAAGATAGGCATATCTTTAGCGGTCAATTCCTGTTTTGATAGACTGGAAGTTAATCCCATACGACATTTATGAAAGAAGAAATCAACTGTTCCGTCGAATAGGGGAAACTTTAAGAATTTTCATCGGTCTATAATCGTCTTTTATTATTATTGTTTTAATAAGCGATATGTTATTAGAGTAATAAATTTAGTTTTCCCTCCATGCTAAATAATCGCTCAAAAACTTCTAAATAAGAAAGTTATATGAGGAAGTCGTTGAGGCATACATTTTGGTAGATGTATATCCGAATGAAAACATGTTTGATTCGTTAATATTTTATAGGTTTTCCATTCAATCATTCATTCATTCATTCATTTTTCCGGGGTGACACGAATGTTAATATTGTACTTAATTCAATATTCAAGGTGAAATCATGCTAAAAACTATTTCTAACAAGACATTTCTTTTTTCCGTTTTCTTCTTCGCCCTTGCAGCCATTTTTTCCATTTCTCCACAAAAAAACTTTGTAACAATTAGAGGGACACAGTTTATTGACGGTGACGGGAAACCGTTTGTGCTTCAAGGAACTAACATCGGCAATTGGCTTAATCCCGAAGGTTACATGTTCCACTTTGAAGATGTTAGTTCTTACCGATTGATAAATGATGCTTTTTGCGAGCTTGTCGGCGTTGATGAGACAAGAAATTTTTGGAAATCTTTCCGCGATAATTACATCAGCAGAGAAGATATTCATTTTTTAAAACAGAGCGGACTTAATCATATCCGATTGCCGTTTAATTTCAAATTATTTGTAGTGGAAGATCATCCCGATGTTTTTCTTAAGACCGGATTTGAATATCTTGACAAGGCGATCAAATGGTGCCGCGATGAAAAGCTTTACGTTGTGCTTGATATGCATGCGGCTCCCGGCGGACAGACCGGCGCCAATATTGACGACAGTTGGGGTTATCCTTATCTTATGGAAAATAAAGAGGCGCAGGATTTAACCGTAACTCTCTGGAAGCAAATTGCAAAGCGTTACGCGAACGAAAAAATTGTTATAGGCTACGACTTGCTCAACGAACCGATTGCAACGTATTTTGAAAATAAAGATGAGTTGAACAAACAACTCGAACCGCTCTACAAAAGAATAACCGCCGAAATCAGGAAAGTAGATAAACAGCATATAATTTTTCTCGGCGGTGCGCAGTGGAATACCAATTTTAGCATGTTTGGCAAACCGTTCGAAGACAAACTCGCCTACACGTTCCATGGTTATTGGATGCCTCCGGTGCAAGAACAAATTCAGAAGCATGTTGATTTTAGCAAAAAATATAACGTGCCGATGTGGCTTGGGGAATCAGGCGAAAATGAAGATTCGTGGATAGATTCTTTCCGTGTAGTTCTTGAAAAAAATGAGATCGGCTGGTGTTTCTGGCCCTACAAAAAAATGGATTCACCGCGCGGGATCGCTTCGTTTGCAAGAACTGCAGAGTGGGATTCGATCATTGCTTATACAAAATCTTCCAGAAAACCGTTTGATTACGACGCTAGTCATCGTCCTTCAAAAACGGTGGTAAAAAAAGCTATGGCTGATCTGCTGGAAAATATCAAATTCAAAAATTGTACTATTAATGAGGGTTATTTAAAAGCTTTGGGAGTTAAAAAACCATAGACACGAATAACACGAATTATTACTATGAAAAAACTCATTATTATCTCTCTTTTTGCAGCGTCGGTTTTTGCTCAGTACGAATAGAATTGAAAATATTGAGTTACTACATTCGCTAGTATTGGAAAATAAGCTGGAATTTGTAAAATTCATGTTAGGCAAAAGAGTAGAAAATTGTTAAATTTCTAAAGATTTGAACGAACGTTTAGCAATGAATTAGCAATTCATGGTTTTTGAGTTTGAAGTATGAGATAAATCCAACAGCGCCAAGGAGAAATTTTATTTCTGTAGATCGGAAGAAAGTATATAAAAAATTTAAGAATAGAGACTATAAACAAATTTATAATTAAGGTACAAAATGCCCAATGTAGATATAAACAAAATTAGGATCGTAAATGAAAATCCTCGTTCTAGTTTTAATCAGGAAAAATTAATTGAACTTGCAGAAAGCATTCGTGAAAGAGGTATTCTTCAGCCTTTGGTTTGTAAACAGTTAGGTGATGATTTTCAATTGATAGCTGGTGAAAGACGATTGCGCGCAGCAAAATTAGTCGGACTAAAAGAAGTTCCAATTATTATTCGAGATACAGTGGATAATGAAATAAAAATCGATCAGGTTATAGAAAACTTGCAACGTGAAGACCTTTCCGCAGAAGATAAATTCCTCGCGTTCATAAAAATGCGCGATGGCGGTTTAAGCATAAGAGAAATTTCAAAAAAGACAGGCGTTAATTCATCAGTAGTTTCATCTATCCTTGCTCTTGAAAATCTTAACAATAATGTTAGAAGTAGGAATGACATTGATGAATACCCCAAACAATTAATTGCCAAAGCACCCAAAGATATTCAAACCATATTAGCTGAACGAGTTGCTTCAGGTGAATTAGGTATTAGATGTTTACTTGCAGATGTTCTTCCAACATTCGGTAAAATAGAAAAAGATGCCACACTCAAGGAAAATGAAAAGAAATATGTAATAGAGCGTGTAGCCAAGGAAACTATTTTTAAAAAATATCCAGCATCATCCATTTTAGCTCAAGAGCTTGGGAAAAAGAAAATGGAAATGAAAGGGATCAGCCCAAAAGTTATTTCTATAAATACGCTTACAGATTTTATAAAGCGTTCAAATAACTATTTAGATACTTTATATGAAATTCAGTCAACTAAACTCGAGTATCTTGACAGAGGCACGGTAATCAAACTCTATTCGACACTTAAAGAAATAAATGAAAACATAAATCTTTTATTACCAAATGGAGGAAAAGATGGTAAAAATTAATACAACTCGTATTCAAGATCAAATCTGGTATGAACTCGATCAAGCTAGATGTGCTATTACAAAGACTTCGCTTTGTGAAAGAATCAACTGTTCAGAATACACATTTGATCAAGAAAAAAAGGCTTTGATAAAAAGTGGGAAATTATATGTTTGTCAAAATGGTTTTATTTTAAAAGAATATGCAGATATGGATGAAAAGCTTTGGCATTTATCGTGGGCTTTAGGTTTACTTGATACTTCTGCAACTCACGTTGTTTTAGATAAAGAACTTCTTGAACTAGCACCCAGTGCAATTCAGACATTGTTAAATAGTGGGGAAATGGATAAGGATCAAGGAAGAAGATTAAAAGAATTAAGGAAAAAACTATTAGCAGCAATGGAAGCTCCAAAACTTTTATTACAAATTTATCATAAGGTAGAAAACCTTCTTGATGGGCATCTTGAGAGTAAAAGAATCGGTGATGGTAAAACAGCGATCAAAGATTTAAAAGAACTTAAAAAGTATAAGAAAGATTTTGAATAGTAATTCTCTTCCTGTTTTTAATGAGCAATAAAAACCATTGTACGGGGATTACACTAATTAAATGGATAAAAACGCCTAAGAAAAATCATGAAAATATTTCTGATCTTTTTACTTTTTGCTTCTACAGTTTTTTCTCAATATGAAGACAGCGGAAAACGGGGTTTGTATTTTGAGAAAAAGAATTACACCGATTCACCAATCCCGACATTTGCAGAAAGTGCAAAATTGTTGCCGTCGCCAATTTTGGAGAACAATCCCGAGTTAGTAAAACTTTATTGGGCAGCATGGGAACTCGCTTTTGATCATTTTAAAAGACCGCCGAAAGGTTCCCCGTTCGTTTCAAATTATATTGATGAAGCGTTCGCCCCGAACATTTTTCAGTGGGATACATTTTTTATGATCATGTTTGCTCGCTATGCAAACCATATTTTTCCATCTATACAATCGCTTGATAATTTTTACTGCCGACAATATGAAAATGGTTACATCTGCCGCGAAATTGTTGAGGCAACCAGCGAAGATTTTGTTTTTGAAGGTCGAGAGCACACAATAAATCCGCCGTTGTTTAGCTGGGCTGAAGTTGAAAATTATAAGATCACCGGAGATAAATCACGTTTTGCAATGGTGCTGCCGGTATTAGAAAAATATACCGAATGGCTTGAGAAATTCCGCAGAAAAGAAAACACAAAACATAATTTGTATTGGCAGACGGGACTTGGTTCAGGTATGGATAACACACCGCGCAGCGGTTCCGGCTGGGTTGATATGTCCGCACAAATGGCGATGATGTATAACGACATGGCTTTGATGAGTGATGAACTCGGCTTGAAAGAGAAAGCTTCTTCATTTAAAGAAAAGGCAAAAGTAATCGGCGAAAAAATTAATCAATTCATGTGGAATGAAGAAGACGGTCTGTATTACGATGTTGATGATAACGGGAATCAAATTAAATGCAAAACGATTGCTTCCTTTTGGCCCATGCTTGCCGGTATTTCAAATCAACATCAAGCGGAAAAAATGCTTGAAAACTTAAAAGATACAAAAACTTTCTGGCGGACAATTCCTTTTGCTTCTCTTGCAGCCGATGATAGAAATTACAAAGCAGACGGAAGTTATTGGTTGGGGAGTGTTTGGGCATCAACGAATGTTATGGTTATTAAAGGATTGGATAAATTCGGTGTCGGTGAAAACGCAAAATACTTTAGTGAATTTGCGACGATAGCCACAGAAAAATATCTCGAAGGAATGTACGAAGTTTATAAAAGAACCGGCACGATCTGGGAAAATTATGCACCGGACGCATACACGCGTGGTTTATGGTCGAGACCCGATTTTGTAGGCTGGAGCGGCTGCGGACCAATTGAACTGCTCATCGAAAATATCATCGGTTTGCGTCCAAACGGAGTAGAGAAGAGTTTAACCTGGATATTAAATCGAATTGATGCTCATGGTATTATAAATCTCCGTTTTGGAAATGTGAACGCTTCCGTCATCTGTGAAAAAAGAAAAAACGTGAACAGCCCGGTTGTTATCAATGTTGAAACGGATAAAGTATTTACGCTGAAAGTGGTACATCCAAGGCTTGGTAGTAAATCATTTAAAATTGAAAGCGGAACACAAAAATTGGTTTTTGAATAAGTTCAGGTCAAATTAAATATGAAAGTTCAAATCAATAAAGGAATGTTATGAAAAGTAAAGTAAAATATTTCTTGTTGTCAATTCTTTTGTTCACCCTTATGGGAAGCAGTGATAATGATTTGCCGCTTTACAAAAATCCGAAACTTTCTGTTGATGAAAGAGTTGAAGATTTGTTGAAACGGATGACGCTTGAAGAAAAAATAGATATGCTCGGCGGAACCGGGTTTGCCACAAAACCAAATGCCCGTCTTGGCATTCCGGAATTACGAATGACCGATGGTCCTTTAGGAGTTCGCATGGATAAATCTACTGCGTTTCCGTCGGGAATCAATTTAGCGGCAACATGGAATCCGGCGCTTGTTGAAAAGATCGGACATGCGCTCGGACGCGAAGTTAAAGCGCATGATGCGCACGTGTTGCTTGCCCCTTGCGTGAACATTGCGCGCATTCCAAACGGCGGAAGAAATTTTGAAAGTTTCGGTGAAGACCCGTTTCTCGCTTCTCGAATGGCAGTCAATTATATTAATGGATTACAAAGTGAAGGTGTTGCGGCTACAGTTAAACATTTTGCCGCAAACAATCAAGAGCATGAACGGATGTTCGTTGATGCGCAGATAAGTGAAAGAGCCTTGAATGAAATTTATCTTCCGGCATTCAAAGCCGCTGTGCAAGAAGCTAATGTATTGTGCGTGATGAATGCTTACAATAAAATCAACGGACACTTTGCAAGTGAAAATGATTATCTCTTAAACAAAATATTAAAAACTGAATGGGGATTTACCGGAATGGTGATGTCTGATTGGGGTGCTGTTCACAGTTCAATCCCAACTGCGAACGGCGCGATGGATTTGGAAATGCCGGAAGGGAAATATCTAAATAAAGACTCTTTATTCCTCACTATTCAAAAAGGTGAAGTAAATGAGGCAACCATTGATGAAAAGGTTAGAAGAACTTTACGTACTATTTTCAGACTCGGACTTTTTGAGAAGCCAAGTTTAAAAGATGACTTCAAAGTCGGTACAAAAGAAAATCGTGAAGCAGCCTTTCTCGGAACTCGGGAAGGGATTGTCCTCTTAAAAAATCAGAACGATATTCTTCCTCTCAATTTCTCCAAATTAAAATCTGTTGCGGTAATTGGACCGAACGCAGCAAAAGCAAGAACGGGCGGAGGCGGAAGTTCGCAAGTCGATCCCCTTGAAGCGCCGAGTCCGCTGGAAATTTTGAAACAAAATTTCGGAGATAAAGTAAAAATTAATTATGCTGTGGGAGTACGACTTGACGGCGAATCAATTCCGGTTCCTTCAAAATATCTTTCAACTGAAAATGGAGAAGAAGGATTACGTGGTGAATATTTTGATAACATGGAATTAAAAGGTCGGCCGGTTTATACTCGCATGGATAAAGAATTATATTTTGATTGGGGCGGCGATTCACCGTTCAAAAATGAAAATTGGAAAACGGATATTTTCTCCGTTCGTTGGACAGGCAAAGTAAAGGCTCCGGTTTCAGGACATTTTATTTTTGATCTTATCAGCGATGACGGTGTACGATTCTGGCTTGATGATAAATTGGTGATTGATCATTGGACCGACCATGCACCTGAATCGCGCGAATATGAAATTCAACTTGTTGCAGGTAAAGAGTATAAAATTAAAATTGAATATTACGAAAACGGCGGCGGCGCAGTTTGTAAATTGGGCTGGACACTTCCAGGCGAAGACCCTATGATCGCGGCTATTAAAGCGGCAAAACAATCAGAGGTTGTTCTGCTTTTTGCCGGAACTTCCGCGGCGTATGAATCGGAAGGATTCGACCGGCAGGATTTAGTCCTTCCGAAAAATCAAGATGAACTTATCGAAAAGATCGCGTCAGTAAATAAAAACGTAATTGTTGTTATTAACGCAGGCTCGCCGGTGTTGATGGATAAATGGCTCGGTAAAGTGAAAGGTGTTGTCTTCGCATGGTTCGGTGGACAGGAAATGAGTTATGCTCTTTCTGATGTTCTTTCAGGTAAATTTAATCCTTCCGGAAAACTCCCTGTAACATTTCCAAAACGCTGGGAAGATTGTTCAGCTTTTTCTACTTACAAAAAAGAAAGCGGTATTACTGAATATTCGGATGGAATTTTTATCGGTTATCGTCATTTTGAACATAATAATATTGAGCCTCTTTTCCCGTTTGGTTTCGGATTATCGTACACAAAATTTGCTTACGCTAATCTAAAACTCTCGGCAAAAGAAATGAGTCAGAATGAAAAACTGACTGTTACCTTTGATGTTAAAAACACTGGTAAAGTTGATGGAGGTGAAATCCCACAGCTTTATATTCGCGATGTGAAGGCAAGTGTTGAGCGGCCGGTTAAAGAGCTGAAGGGATTTTCGAAAGTAATGTTAAAACCGGGAGAAACAAAAGCAGTTACGCTAACGGTTGATAAAGCAGCTTTCTCTTTCTTCGATGAAAATTCAAAATCATTTATTACTGAGCCGGGTGAGTTTGAAATTTTGATTGGAAGTTCTTCGCAAAAAATTGAATTGAAAGATAAAATCGTTTTAAAATAAAGCGATAAACATCTTTTTGAACTGTGCAATCCGTGTGCAATTGCAAATATAACAATGGCACGCGGATTCCACCGACGCGAGGGATGAAAACAGAGAAGAAAATTTTCGCTAAAACCTCTTTAACTTTTCAATTTCTGCTGCCAACGCCGCTATCCCGGAAGGAGTATCCACCGAAGCATTAAAACCCGGATTTATGATCTTTACTTCTCTCAAGCTTCGTGAAAAATCACCCAGCATAAAAAAATTCTCTGCTTTTAGAACAATTAAGTCGTTAAAATCTAATCCGCCTAAAAATGGAAAGTACCAACCCGGTTCAAGTTTTAAAGCAATATCGGCAAGTTGATTTGAAAAGGAAAAACTTTTTACAACGTTTAAAACAAAAGCGTGTCCGGCAAACAATGAAGCGTTCGGTTCAATCATAGTTGCTGCGCTGTCAAACATCGCAAGCGCTTTCTCAAGACTATCTTGTTTGAAAAGCACCCACGCTAAGCCCGAATATGCTTCGGCATTCGAGGAATCAACTTCAATCGCCTGATGAAATCGAAGATTTGCTTCCACAAAATTCTTTTTGGTGAAGGCGATCCAGCCGCCGTTTATTTCCGTCTCATATAAAAGCAAAGGGTCTTCGGGTTCAATATTACACCCTGCAAACACCGCAGCCAGAAGTAAAGTGCTCACGATAAGTGTTAATTTATTTTTCATAAAAGTCTCCTTTTCAAAAATCTTTTCAATTACTTTAAAAGTATCATTTTTCTTACTTGATCAAACTTGTTTGTTTTAAGCCTGTATAAATAGATCCCGGATGGAACTTGTACCTTGGCATCGTTCATTCCATTCCACGTTACCGAGTATCTTCCTGCAGCTGTAAAACCGGAACGAAGCGTGGTTATTTTTGCACCGAGCATGTTATAGATTTCAACGGTAATATCGCAATCTTCCGGGAGATGAAAAGCGATAATCGTAGATGGATTAAACGGATTGGGATAATTTTGAATTAATGCAAAAGTTTGGGGAAGATCAAGTTCCTCTTTCTTGTTTGCATCAATTCCCAATTTTACCTTTCCCAGCGTAGTAAGTGAAGCGGTAACCGTTTTATTTTTTTTGTTAACTTTACTCTGAACCGGTTTCCATTCTCCATTGTCAAAAACAAAGAGGGAAAGTTTATAGACTTCCTGATAAGTTTCATTAGCGAAAGAAAGTTCCACACCTATCGCTTTTTTAAAGGTTTTTGCAGGCTGTAAGTTGTAGACGATTTCCTTATTCACATTTTCTTCTTCGATGGAGAAGAAGGTCTTTTCTTCGACCACTCCCGGATTTATCGTTAAGGTTAATCCTGCATTCTTGCTTGTAACTTTCGCGAAGAGAGTTGGAAGCGCAACACCTACCGCAAACTGCCGCAGCGTATCTTTTTCAATTCCCATTTTAGAAATGACATGCAAAGCGATATTGTAAATTGCGGTTGTATCAAATTTGATTGAACACTCATAGGCGTTTGCCGAGTTTGGAATCGGCTTCATTTCGTAAACAGGGATTTCATTTTCCCCCGCCCGCCAAACGGTTGTTGTTGGTAATGCGCTTAATAAGGAATCGGTTATCAAAACAACATTGCAATATTGTGTGAGAACCGGATTCTGTAAAATCGAAACGTAAATTGTCGGCGGCAAAACAACAATCGCAAAGTTACTCCTGCTTGAATCAATTACGGAGGAATCTTCTACGGCGGAAATTTTAATTCTACAATCTAACGAGGGAGTTTTTTCAATGAACAAACTGAAAATAGAATCACTTGCAGCAAATGAATTTGTTAGTGTCCGCCATGAGTTGCCATCGTCGGTCGTTAAAACAATTTTCACCGATTCAACAAAACTGCTTTTCCATTTTATTTGTTTCGTTTCACCAACGAACCAGGTTTCTCCACCTTTCGGAGTAATCACTGTAATCATAGGTGTGTATATAGAAAATGCTTTATCCGATGTATCGCCGACGGTAGTATAAAATTTATCAATTACCCGAATGCGGCATTGAGTAGATGTTACTTTAGGAATAACCCAGGTGAATTTTTCTGCTTTTGCATTTGTTGATTTTGCAATGCTTGTCCAGGTTGCTCCGTTATCAATTGAATAGTCAATAACAAGTGAATCCGAGTTCTCGTTTTTCCAGGTAATTTCATAGGTGGTGCCGCCTTTGAAATTTTCTTCTCCATTTGGAGTAAGAACAGTTAAGGTCGGAGTCATAATTGTGAAAACTTCAACCGTAGAATCAGCAGTTAAAAAATTATTCCGATCGGTGATTTTCACTTTGCATTGATTTGAAGCGATATTTTGAGGGATATTCCAATCATACGTGAGTAGAGATGCGGGCAGACTGTTTGCTATTGTCTGCCATGAAACTCCGTTGTTAAGTGAGAATTCCAACTTAATAGAATCAACAGAAATGTAATTCCATTTAATCTGCTGAACGCTTCCGGAGAACCATTTTTCTCCCCCCTTCGGCGAGAGAAGAACCAGGGGTTTTATAATTGTAAACAGACTGCTGGTGGAAGCAATTTCTTTGTAATTAACATCCGAAACTCTAACTTTTGCCTGTTCGGTCGGTGTGCGTGGAATCGTCCAATTGTAAACACCTGTTGAAGCCAGAACGGAGTCTTTAATTGGCAGCCACGAAGTTCCGCCATCACTTGAATACTCTACCGAGACAAGTTCAACATCCAGACTATTCCATTTAATCTGTTGAACGGTATTAGTTTTCCAGGTTTCTCCACCAATAGGGGAGGTTAAAGTTATTTCAGGAACGACAATAGTAAAAGCATTATCACTCGTGTCTGATGTCGAGGCTAAAGTTATATCTGTAACTCTTACACGTGCCTTAGTAGTTCTTTCGGATGGAATTGTCCAATCTATCCTGCCGCTTGCAGCTTCGATTGAATCAGAAATTGTTTTCCAGGCAAAACCCTCATTGGTTGAATATTCAATTTTAACTTTAGTTACTTCAGTGCTGATCCACTCAATCCTGTTATTAGTTGCAGCACGCCATTTTTCTCCCCCGTTCGGAGAAGTTACAATAAGTTTGGGAGTATAAATTTCGAATACACCGTCACTTGTATCTGCATGGGATGCATCATCAACATCAACAATTCTGATCCTACATTCTTTTGATTCTACTGTAGAGATTTCCCAATTATAACTTTTTAGAGCTGCGCTAACAGAATTGACAATGCTGTTCCAGCTTTTCCCGTTATCGGAAGAAAATTCAATTTTTACATTTTGAATAGGTGCGCTTGCAACTGTTTGTCCCTCGCCGGAACTATGGTTACGTGTTTTGGGATTAATTATATCAGAAATATTCCAGGTAACAGGAACGATAGTTTTTGCTCTTAACCTTTCACCTCCATTTGGAGAAATTACCGCTAACGCTTCTTTATAAATTGTGAAGGTGTTATCGCTTACATCTTGTACCGAGAGATCATCATATTTAGAAACACGAATGAGAGCTTGAGACGATGGTAGTGACTCAACATTCCAGTTGTAAATCGCATCCCATGCAAAAACTTTGGGAGCGATAACATTCCACGTGGTTCCGTTATCAAAAGAGAAATCAATTCTAATCGAATCAAGATCAGCGCTTGTCCATGAAATTTGGTGCTCGGTTTGCGTCAGCCATTT
>MNVA01000221.1 GCA_001871325.1 Ignavibacteria bacterium CG1_02_37_35 | reverse complement strand
TGCGACATTGTTCATCTCTTTACTAACCTGCCTGCGGCGGGAATGACCTATTTATTTAATTCTACCGCATAGCTGAAGCTATGGGCTGCTCTTCCCGGCAATTATTGTTAACATGTTAGTGATGACAGTTTTCTAAGAGCCTACATTTTTCCCAAGACGCTGCCTGGGAAAAAAGCTAAAGGAAAAAACAAATAATGAATATCGAACAAGGAATTTCTAATGATGAAGTTGTAAGATAATCTGCATTCACTTCGCCCGCCTCTGGCGGGCTTGTTCTTAATTCGATATTTAATTATCGTTAATATGTTAGCAATAGTGATTTTCTAAGTGCCTATCACTTTGTAAATGGGTAGAAGCATCATCATGGATGATCTTTACTTCACTACAAATTGCTAACTCTGGATTCAGAAGAAATAAAAACCTTTTTGCCAATTTTGCATGACGTACATTTACCTTTTGAGCAGAAACTTCTGAAAAGTTCAATCATCCCCTGATTGATGGATGATCTTTTCCAATGGTTGCTCAAGCCCAGACTTTCAGAAATTTCCTTTACTAAATTATTCTCTGCAGATAATAAAATGTGAGAAAAAGTGTTTAAAGTTTTTTGTGATAAATGTTTTTTGTTAAAAAGTTCAAAGTAGATATAGGCAAAGGGGAAAACAACATTTACAAGAATTTCTTCAACACGAGTATTTCCAATAAAATATTTGATTTCTCCACTTGAGGGTTTATCAAACACGTAATGGGTTTTCCAATAACCGTCTGCTTTTACTATCAGCAGATTTCTTAATATTTGAATGAGTACTTCCGGTTTATGAATTTCGTTCATCTTTTTAAATATACCAGAGATCAAATTCTGCTTTAGTATTCGTTCAACAAGAAAAACTCCGCCTGCTATCCGTACCGTTGGGAAGTTTTGCGGGCGTAATTGAAAGAAATGCCAATCGGTCTCCGAAAATATTCGACCATCGTAACTGTTTTTAATTTCCTGCCATTTTTGAAATATTTTTCTTGTATACTCCGAGGTATGCTCTTCTTTAAGATTTAAAACATCGGGGAGTAAACCACCAACGGAAAAATAAACAGATTCTGCTGCCATGCAAAAATCATCCCGGTCAGTAAAGTGTCTTAAAAATTCAAGATTTACCGATTGAGCCAGATGCAGCATAATATTTTTATTTTGGCTATACCCAAGTGCTTCAAAAATCAGTTCGTAAAAAAGTTGTTCCCAGATTAATCTATCATTTAAATCATCATATGAAAGGATTTTTTCGGAATATTCTTTTGGCAAGGTATAGTGAATGAGCGGCTCTGAAACTTTCGTCTCTTTTAGGTAGATCAATTCTCTCAGACGGGTAACTGCTCTCTCGCATTTCTTTCTAAATCGTTCAAGTCCAAGTTCTTCTAAAAAAGCTACTTTTTCTTTTTCGCCAAGGTTATCGCTGAGCTCGTTACAGGGCATTTTATTTGTGCGTTTTTCACGATCGTTCAAGATTGCATTTTTAATAGTTGAAGCAAGACTCTGTGAAAGAAAATTACAAAATGCTAAAGTTGGAATTTTCCTCCCGTTCTGTGTAAAAACGTGAGAATGGTTAGAGTCGTTTGAAAAAACGGCATGGAGAATAACCTTATTAAACCTATCGTTTAGGAGATGTCCGTGGTTTTTCCAATCGTTTTGTGTAGTATCTATTTCGACATCTCCGACGTAAGTAATATTTCCGATTTTAATCCTGGCATTACAGAAATCGGGACCGGCATGTTCTTTATTTTCTTCCCCTGCTTCTAAGATTTGGATAAGTTCGCCATCCAAAGTTTTTATTTCTTTAATAAAATTTTGCTGCTTCCAAATATCGGCAAAAAATTTTTCGTGAATTTTTTCTTTCGAGTTCATAAGCACACCCTTCGGCTTGTTTCACTCGAAGTGAACAGAAGAAATAATGGTTCAGTCTGAGCTTGTTTGAAATGTTGTAAACGGATGGATTTAAATATCAACCCGGAGTTAGAAAAATATTTACTGTGATTTTGCATCTGATTAAAATCTCCTTTGAAAACTTAAGAAGATATTATTGAAAAACGAAAAGTTTTTTATCCGATTTATTCTTCTCTTAACATCCCATCTTTCAGATGATAATTTAATTTTGGCAAATAAAATAGAAATATCTTTCATATTTCAGTTAATAGATTTAATTTTGAGCAGGACAAAGAAAAATCTATGAAAAACTTTATTCAAAATTTCCTCTTTTCAACAAGTTGCTCTGAAAATTCCTTTCTTAAAAGACAAAAGATCTTTGAACTTATCAAACGTGTAGTACCATAATTAATTAGGAATTAGGAATTAGGAATTAGGCACTTAGAGAATCGCTATCGCTAACATGTTAACGATAATTAAATATCGAATATTGAACAAGGAATAATGAATTTCGAAGTGAATGCAATCCGTATTTTAACTTCATCATTCGAAATTCCTTGTTCGATATTCATTATTCATTTTTTCCTTTAGCTTTTTTCACAAGCAAGGGTCTTGGGAAAAACGTAGGTACTTGGCGACTACTTTTCCAGAATTTTCAATATAAGAGATATCGGGTCCCCGGTGTTCGTTTAAGGGAGTAGGGACACAAATAATTATCGCATCAACCTCAGGTAAGCGGGAAAAATCAGAAGTAGCTTCAAATCTTTTTTAGTTTACGGCTTCTGCAATGTCGTCAGCTTTTATATGCTTGATATAACTCTTCCCGGCATTTAAAACGGGTATTTTGGTCTCGTCAACATCGAAGCCGATTACGGTGAATCCTTTGCGGGTAAAGGTTAATCCTAACGGTAAGCCGACATACCCAAGTCCGATGATGCCGAGCTTTGCGGTATGAAATGATATTTTTTTTAATAATTCTTCTTTATAGTTCATGGTGGAATTGTGTAATCGTGTAGTTGTTTATGGTATTGTAACCACGCCTGAGGCGGGTGAAAAAGTATCCGCCAGAAGCGGATCAGCCTTTGGCTGAAAAAGGGAGAACAGGTGACACGTGACGAGTCGTTTGGTAACAAGTATCAAGTATATGAATTTGCGCTGTTGAGTTGTTGAGTTGTTGATCCGCCTTCGGCGGAGTTTAATTGTTTATAAAAAGTCTAAAGTGCGCTAAGTTAATTTTTTTGTATTCAAATAATTCACAATATTGGTAAGGTATTTTTCGAGTTCCGGTTTTTTTGAGATGATCAAGTTGATCTTTTCGGCGGCTTCATGCTCATCTTCTTCATAGTCGTGAGCAAGTTCATTTCTTATGTCACGAAATTCTTTCCAAAGATCATAATCGGAAATAATTCCAAGTTGCTCCATTCTGTTAAAAATGTCGATTGCTGATTTGTTGGTAACCTCTTCACCTAATTCTGCAAGTACGGATTTAAAAAGTTTATTCCCGATTGCATCTTGTAATTTTGCAAAACGGAAAATATACTGATCGATATGCTCAACTTCCCATTCATCCAACTTAAAAACTTTTTCGGAGGTGATTGGTAAAGAAGGTTCTATCTTTTTATAAGCGCTATTCATCCTTTGCACATGCTTATTGCATTCATTTATAACGGATTCAAGTATAGCGCTGCTTTTCTTCATAGTAGTTTCCCCTCGGACCTTGCTACCTCTTCTATGTAATTCAAAGAGTCTGATCTTTTTATAACAATATCAATTTTTTGTTCGCCAAGTATTTTATGCAGTTCAGCTAGCATCTTCAGCTTTTTTTTAAGGAGATCATCCTTACCCTCGGGCTCGATATAAAGGTCAATATCCCCTCCTTTTTTTGAATCATCGACTCTCGACCCGAAAAGATAAACAGTTGTATTCACTCCAAAATACTTTTTGGCTGCTTCTTTGATGGTGGTGGAATATTTTTCGTTCAGACGCATGGAGGAGGAAAATTAAATTAAAAATGAAAAATTCTAAACCTGTCCGCCCTTGGAGGATTAAAAAGATCAAAGAACAAGGGACGAGTGACGGGTGACAAGGGAATAAATTAAAAATTCTAAATTAAAAATTCTAAATTAACCACGCCAGAGGCGGGTGAAAAATTAAAAGTAAGAACAAGGGACAAGTGACGTTTTACTAATATTTCAGAAGTCTCTTGTAATAATGCGTGATATTCGTATAGTTTGTGATATTTTGTGTATTTATTAAATTGAGAGAGTGAATGAGCCGGTAATACCATTATAAAACAGAGTACAGTGTTGAAGAACGTCTCTTCCAATTAAAGCTATCAGCCCTTGAGCACCGAGAGCCGCACCTATTGCGTTTGGTGTTTCTATTGATATTGGTAATCCTATAACTTCAATTTGTATTGGATAAACATTCTGTTTAGTAGAAGCGTGCGAAGCAGAAGCAATATTAACAACATTAACTACCGGTAATTGCATTTGCTGCGCCACAGAATCATCAACACAAGTAGTGCTGGCACCAGTGTCAATTAAAGCAATTCCAGATACCGGTGAAGGTAACGTTTGACCTTGTTGTAAAAGTTGTGAGGCAATACTTTGTGCTAAGCCAATAGTAACCTTAACAAATGGGCCTTGCCTCTGCAGCACTATACTTGGCGGGACTTCGATCAAATGCCCTTGAACATTATTCCCTTTTGCGTTAAGCTGAATGTGAAGAATCGGCATGTAAAATTCCTAAAGTTAAAGCTGGTATGTAAATAAGGTCTTCAGTCTCTTCCAGTTTTTTAATCAAAAAAGATTGCATCCCAAATCTACGCGCACCTTCAACTAACGCATCCTTTTGATTGTCAAATGCACCTAAAAAAATTTCATCTTTAATCAGTACGAATTTACCATAGTGTTCTTTCAACCATTCAGTTCGGTTAATATCAAAGTATTTTAGTTCGCTTTCTAACATAATGTTACCTTTCATAAAGTATTGAAAGTTACAAATATTTTGGCAAATACAAAGTGTTAAAAACAATCTTTTTGCTTATGCTCAGTGTTCATAGCGTAACTGATTGAGACTTCTGAAAAATGCTCTTTGTCATTTCGATCAAAGTGAGAAATCCTAAAGTGGTAAAAGATTCCTCACCACTCGCTGCGCTCGGGATTCGGAATGACAAGAGGAAAAAAGATTTGCGCTAGAGGCGCACGGGTCTCTCCGCCTCCGGCGGATCGAAATGACATCAATCAATTTTGCAGAGATCTCTCATTATAACTTGAGACTAATCGCTCTAAGATATTCTTCTCAAAATAGCCAACTTCTCTTCCATAAATTAAGTGATTTTGTGTTTCAAACGCTGATCCACCGGACCCGTGAAATAGCAACTATTTATTATAGGATAAATTCTAGATTATATTTTTGCAAATTAATTTTTCATCAATGATGTTCTACTTATTTCACAGGGCGCGCAATAATGTAAAAATTACTTTTATCTTTACTTGTGTTTCTTCCAAATCCTTCCTGCCCCGTGAAATACTATCTTAAATCATTTTTCAGCCTGTTTTTTATGTACCTATGGCCGTATGTAGATTTTACCCTGTGAAATATTTTTCATCAATAGGTTGCCAAATTATTATAATTAAATTTCTAATACTTGTTGATGTATAATGTCCTGTATTTCACGGGGTGAATATTTTTCTCTATGTAATGCGTCTTCTTCGTTCCTACATGCTTCATAGTAAATCAGTTCAAAGGTTGTTCTAAGTTTAGTAGATTCAACTTTCCCTTTATTATGATCTTCAAATCTTTTTGAGTTTACGGCTTCTGCAATGTCATCAGCTTTTATATGCTTGATATAACTCTTCCCGGCATTTAAGACTGGTATCTTTGTCTCGTCAACGTCGAAGCCGATTACGGTGAATCCTTTGCGGGTAAAGGTCAGTCCTAACGGCAAGCCGACATAGCCGAGTCCGATGATGCCGATCTTTGCGGTGCGGGAGGAGAGTTTTTTTAGTAATTCATTTTTATAATTCACAAAATTCCCTATCCTATTGCACTTTAGCTTTTGCATCTTTATATTTTTTCAAGCGCTTGCTCAAGATCTAATTCCATTTAAATTCTCACCATTTTCTCTGCGTTCTCTTCGGTTGAAATATTCTTGTAAATTAATCTGCAATCCATACCTTTTATTAAACCCCTACGGGGTTTTGTTTCAG
>MNVA01000167.1 GCA_001871325.1 Ignavibacteria bacterium CG1_02_37_35 | reverse complement strand
AGAATATGGTTTGAAGAAAGATAATTAAGGTAACTGCCTGTACCATTTGTTGGATAACTGTTATGTGTAGCTCTTAATTGAACCTCCGGAAATCCCACAATTCCAGCTTCATCATAACCAAATCCTTGAACAGCCCGGCTGCCGGTATAAAAATTCCAAACAATAAATTCTGTAAATGCTTCGCTTAAAGAAGAACCAAAGTTATTTTGTAAAACGTAATCATAAGAATCTAAAACACTTTCATCTGGTTGGGCTGCTCTTCTTTCCATAAAATCTAAAAGTAAAGGAGCTGAGGTGTAGCTATTATTATCAAATTTTTGATGTAAATAATCTTCCCAGTAGTAGTTCTCATAGTTTCCCGTAAGAGCGAGAATAGGAATACTAAAAAGAGTATATCTACCATTTTCTAATGTGTAATATAACATCGATTGATTCACATAGTCATATACTAATTCTTCAGCCCAAGTTGCATCTAATTCAGCCCAGCCCATTTGCCTTGGAAATTCCCCATACATCCATTGACTGGCATGCTTAAGCTCATGTGCACAAGTAACTTTTGCAAGTCCAATCTGATTTCCGTCCGGATCTTGTGTTGCAAATGTAGAAGGGAAATTACTGTTCAAGATAATTTTAGTTCCCTCAGTAAAATTACCTCGTGTATACCCAAAATCGCTCGGCATTAGTTGAAAATATATGTTGTAGTACCCATCAACATCAACATCATTTGGCGCCGCAAAGAGACAGTTCTCTATTTCTACTAACCAAGATTGATCTAAATAATTTGCTATCCTTTCTATATAGTCTGGGACACCATAGACACCAACATTAACATCGTCTTCTATGGGAACAGCGTCAGCTCCGCTTGTTGTATATGAAAGTTTGAAATGACCTCCCGGGCTTATGTAAGCTATTAAGTCCCCATCAATAGCAAGATAATTTTCAATAATTGCTACAGAATTTGGGTTCAAATTATTTTTAATATTGTCGTATTCCATAACTATTGCTGTACCGCACTTTATTACGGATGTTAAATCTGAAATATACGTAGTGTTTACCTTTGAAGGATCAAACGATCGATAAATTTTATTTAGCATCATTTCATCAACCGTTATTTGCCCGGTATTGTATGCTTGCTCTAACTGATTGAATAATTGTGCTTTGCTCGGTACATTGCATATCGAAAGAAAGACGAAGAATAAAACGATAGTTATTTTAGTTCTCATTGAAAATACTCCTAAATAAAGTCTTTAAATTGTTAGTTATCCCATTAGAATCTTTAAATGTTTTTTTTCATCTTCTGCCAATTACAATTAAGCCATAACGATCTATACCATTCAGGTAACGCTCACCAACCGCTACAACAATATTTCCTTTAACAGATAGACTATAGAAAGGGTCTGTAGTATTGACCAATTCATCATACTTTTTCCAACTTACGCCATTGAAGTGCCACAATAATCCATTATATCCGGTTGTGAAAATATCATTAACATCGTTGCCTCTTACCGCATTCGATCCCCAACTGTTTATGTCACCTTTCCAAATTGCAGCGCCTTCTCCTTTTGTACTTGTTTTGCTTCGGTAAAGGTCATAGAAGGTTAAAGAAAATAATTTGTCTTTTTTTACCCAGATACTTTTAATCCACCCGGAGATGAAATCGGTCTTATACTCAAAGTGATCTTCTTCAATAAGTTTAGTTATTACTCCATTGTAGTATTTTAATAATACAGTTGGCTTAAAATCCTTATACCCACAAATAAAAACATTATCTCCGTCACCGTATACATCCGTTAAATCAGTTGTCGTTCCACTTTCAATCTTCTTCCAATTCTTTCCATCGTAGTGGACGATTGTTCCTTTGCTTCCAACAAAATACAGATCATTCATAGATGTACCCCAAATTTTAGTTACTCTTCCGTCATTCTGAGATAAAACACCCATATCCCAAAGATGATATAATTTCCAACCATCAGCTTGAGGTAAATACGGTAAACCACTCGAGAAAATAATTTCGCCTGTGGGAAGTATAAAAACACTCTCCAAAGGTGCAACCGTTAAATTATCTTTATACAACACCGAAATCTTTTTTATTTCCCACTTGCTACCATTCCAATGCATAGCGTTGTATGCGTTCGGGTCTGGGTTTCCGAGAGAATCGTTCATATAAATTTCACCCACCGCCCAAATGTTGTTTTCATCTATTATAGCTACATCATAAAGGGCGCTTGTACGTTCACCAAAGGTAAAGGTTTGCCAAGTAAAGTTGTGGCTTGTGGTTGGTAAGGTTGTTATTGTTATCTCCTTCACTGTATCCAGCACAATTCCTTTTACCATGTATGTAGTGTTGGGGGTAAGGCTGTCAACAAATAAAACCGTATCCGCTGCCGCAAGAAAACCATGGAAGAATTCTTCATCATTTATCTTAATGGAGATAGGAAGAAAAGTGGTATCATTTAGCTTCTTAACTTTTATCCATGCTTCAGTACAAGAGATATCGTCAACACTCAATTCAAGAGAAGGGGATGTAATTATTATTGGCGGTTTATCAATTTCCGTCGGGGATTTTTTACAGCCAAGGTTAAGAAGCATTAAGAATGCAACAACCAAAGGAAAGAGTAAAATGGATTTATGTATTTTCATTAGTCTTTCAAATATTTTGTTCTTTATTGCAAAAGTAAATATTTCCTAATAGCTTCTTTCATTCTTGATTCTCCTTTTTATCATAAGTAATTTATGAAATCCCTTTTTCACATGAAACTTTATAGAAACAGATTACAATACTTCATAAATAGCAGCAACACCTTGTCCGCCGCCAACACACGCTGAAATCATTCCGTATTTTTTCTTCCTGCGTTTTAACTCATTTAATATTTGAACCGTGAGTTTTGCACCGGTACAGCCAAGCGGATGCCCCAATGCAATTGCGCCGCCGTTTACATTAAGAATTTCATTATTCAATCCCAATGTTCTTGCAACAGCAAGTGATTGAGATGCAAACGCTTCGTTCAATTCAATTAATTCGATGTCGTCCAATTTCAAATTTGCTTTTTTTAGAGCTTTCGGAATTGCTTCAATTGGACCAATGCCCATCACTCGCGGATCAACTCCGGCAACAGCGTAAGAAACCATTCGCGCTATCGGTTTAACATTTAATTCTTTTACCATTTCTTCGGACAATACTAAAACAAATGCCGCTCCGTCGGATGTTTGAGAAGAATTTCCGGCTGTCGCTGTCCCATCGGAAGCAAAAGCCGGTTTCAGTTTCGCCAATGCTTCAATGGTTGTATCGGCACGTGGTCCTTCATCTTTGTCAACAACAAACTTTCTGACTTTTCGTTTTCTATTTTCAACGTAAACTTCTTCAACTTCAACCGGAACAATTTGTTCTTTGAAGTAACCTTCTTTCTGCGCATTAATAGCTTTCATGTGCGAATGATACGCGAATTCATCCTGATCCTGGCGTGAAATTTTGTAATCACGCGCAACTTCTTCTGATGTTAATCCCATTCCCATATAAAATTCGGGATGCTCTTTTGCAATTTTATAATTCGGCGCAAGTTTCCATCCGGTCATGGGGACCATAGACATTGATTCCGTACCACCGGCAATAATGCAGTCCATCATTCCCGATTTAATTCTTGCAACGGCAGTTGCAATCGAATCAACGCCTGATGCGCAAAACCTATTCACCGTGGAACCCGGAACTTCAACAGGCAAAACTTGAAGAGCAATCATTCTTCCTATTTGTAATCCTTGTTCGGCTTCGGGAAATGCGTTCCCTACAATTACATCATCCACTCTGTGAAGGTCTAACTGCGGCACTTGTTTAATTAAATGCCGAATAACATCTGCGGCTAAATCATCCGGTCGGTAAAAACGGAAGCCGCCTTTTTTTGCTTTTGCTACCGCTGAACGATAACCCGCTACAATATATGCTTCTCTCATAATATTTTTCTTTTCATTTGTGGTTTAAAAATTATTTTCATTTATTTAATTACGAAGCGGTTTTCCCGTCGTTAAAATACTTTGGATTCTTTCCATAGTTTTCTTTTCAGTAATCAAACTTAAGAATGCTTCGCGTTCCAAATCTAAAAGATACTGTTCGGATACAAGCGTCCCTTCGCTTAAATCACCGCCGCACATTATGAACGCTAACTTTTCCACGATTTTTTTGTCGTGATCAGAAATATAATGCCCGCGATTGAATGAATAAGCGCCGAGCAAAAGCGTTGCCAATGCAGAACGACCGAGGACTTTAATATCTTCTCTTTGGATAGGTCGAGTGTAACCTTTATTTGCAATTGCTAACACAGCTTCTTTCGCATCTGCAATTACGCGGTGCGGATTAATAGTAATTGAATCTCTACCATTCTTAAAAATTTCCATATCAAAAGCTTCTTTTGCTGAAGTAGAAACTTTTGCCATCGCGATGTTCATAAATTTCTTTTGAAGTTCAGGCAGTTCGGGTAATTCAGAAAAATATTTATCGGAAGCGCGCATCGTCATTTCTTTTGTGCCTCCGCCTGCCGGGATAATTCCAACACCAACTTCAACCAATCCAATATAGGTTTCCGAAGAAGCTTGAACTTTATCAGCGTGCAGACAAACTTCGCAACCACCGCCAAGAACAAGCGAATGAGGCACAACAACAACAGGAATGCTTGAGTAGCGAACGTGCATCGTTGCTTGTTGAAATGCGCGAACGGCAAAATCTATTTCATCATATTCCTGCTCGGTTGCAAGCATAAACATCATTGCAAGATTAGCGCCGGCGGAAAAATGCTGCCCGTCGTTGGCTATTACCAATCCTTTATAATCTTTTTCTGCAATGTCAATCGCTTTATTTATTCCTTCAAGAACTTCGCTGCCGATTGAATTCATCTTTGTATGGAACTCAAGATTGACTACTCCATCGCCGATGTCGTGCAAGGTTGTTCCTGAATTTTCCCAAACGGGTTTGTTAGGTTTATAATTTTCTAAAAGAATAAAACCGTCTCGTCCGGGAATTTCTTTGTACGATTGCGAAGGAATATCGTAAAATTTCTTCTTCCCGTTTTCAATTTTATAAAAAGAAGAAAATCCTTTTACAAGCATCTCTTTTACCCATTGCGCAGGCGGAAGATTTAATTCTTCCATTTTTTTAATTGATTTTTCAACGCCCAAAACATCCCACGTTTCAAACGGTCCGAGTTCCCAGCCAAAACCTGCTTTCATTCCGTCATCAATTTTATAAAACTCTTCGGAAATTTCCGGGATTCTGTTTGATGCATACTGAAAGACGTGGAAGTTTAGCATACGAAGAAAATCTGCCGCATTATCTTTTGCAGCATTAAGAGCTTTCAAACGATCTTTAAGATTATCTATCGGTTTTGCAGCGCCGACAGAAGCAAATTTCGGTTTACCGCTTGGAGCATATTCAAGCGTGTCAATATTGATTTCATAAATTTCTCTTTTGCCTGAAGCATCTTTCGTCTTCTTGTAAAATCCTTGTCCCGTTTTATCTCCGAGCCAATTTTTTTCTACCATCGTTCGCACGTAATCCGGTATTTCGAATATTGCACGCGCTTCATCATTTGGACAATCTTTATAAATATTATCAGCAACTTTAACAAGAGTATCTATTCCAACCACATCAGCAGTTCTAAATGTTGCTGATTTTGGTTTGCCGGTTAAAGGTCCGGTAAGCGTGTCAATTTCTTTAATTGATAAACCGAACTCTTTTTTCAATTTGAAAACTGCCATAATGCTGAAAACGCCTATTCGATTGGCTATAAACGCGGGCGTGTCTTTGCACAGAACCGTTGTTTTGCCCAAATATAAATCGCCGTAGTGCATTAAAAAATTTATAACCGATGGATCTGTTTTCGGGGTCGGAATAATTTCAAGCAATTGCAAATATCTCGGCGGATTGAAAAAATGTGCGCCGCAGAAATTCTTTTGAAAATCTTCGCTTCGTCCTTCGAGCATTAAATGAATCGGGATACCGGAAGTATTTGAAGTTACCAGCGTTCCCTGTTTTCTGAATTTTTCAACGTTATCAAAGACCAACTTTTTAATATCGAGTCTTTCAACGACTGCTTCAAGAATCCAATCTACTTCTTGAAGCCAATTCATATTGTCTTCAAAATTTCCGGTTGTAATTTTTGAAGCATCCGAAGAAGCATAAATCGGTGAAGGACTTGCCTTCAAAACAGATGAAAGATTTTCATTGGCAATACGGTTCCTTACGGCTTTATCATTGAGCGTAAGACCTTTTTTTGTCTCGGCATCGGTTAATTCGCGGGGAACGATATCGAGCAGATACACTTTGCAGCCAATATTCGCAAAGTGCGCTGCAATCCGCGAACCCATTACGCCGGAACCTAACACAGCAACTTTATTGATTGTTTTTTTCATAATTATTTTATCTTTTGTTTGAGAATATGTTATTTAGTTTACTCAGTTTTTCTCAGTGAAACTAAGTGTTCTGGTGTCTAAGTGGTTATTTGCTTTTCACCACTAAGCCACGCAGCACACAAGAAACACTAAGATTAGCTTTCCCGGTTTTTACTACAAATTATTACTCACTATAAATTTTTTCAATTATATTTTTATACTTCGCCAGTATGACTCTTCTTTTTAATTTCAAAGTTGGAGTTAATTCGCCGGAGTCAACTGCCCACGTATCGGGGACTAATTCAATCTTTTTTATTTGCTGGATATGCCCGAAACGTTTATTATACTTTTCAACATCTTTCCAAATCCGCCCTTTAACAACGGAAGAAGTAGCAATCTCTTCGTTAGTTTGAACCGAAGGACATTTCTTTGTACACCATTTACGGATGAAATCAAATTGGGGAACGATAATAGCCGCCGCATGTTTTTGGTTTTCACCAATAACCATTATCTCTCCTATGAAATTTGATTCCTTCATTTTGTTTTCGATTGGAAGTGGAGCGATAAATTTTCCGCCGGAAGTTTTGAAAATCTCTTTTACACGGTCGGTAATTTTGAGAAATTTTCCATCAATCCATTCTCCAACATCTCCGGTATGGAACCATCCTTCATCATCAATAACTGCTTTGGTTTCGTCAGGTTTGTTATAATATCCTTTCATCACATTATCGCCTTTAGCAAGAATTTCACCGCTCTCAGAAAGTTTTATTTCAACACCGGGAAGAGGAACACCAACGCTTCCTAAATAATAATCACCGTGTTTAAATCTATTGCAAGTAAGAACCGGAGAAGTTTCTGTTAAGCCGTATCCTTCACGGATAGTAGCTCCGGCGGCAGTAAATATTCGCGATAATCTAGGTTGAAGAGCAGCGGCGCCGCTTATAATTCCTTTCACTTCTCCACCAAGCGCTTCCATCCATTTTGAAAAAACTAATTTTCTTGCAACAACCAACCGTGCTTTATAAAACAAGCTGTTCTCCCCTCTCGGATCATAATGATTGGCGAGATTTACAGCCCAACCAAAAATTGCTTTTTTAGCCGGACTGAGGTTTCGTCCTTTATCCATAATCTTATCATAGATTTTTTCCATCAAACGTGGAACCGTAGTAAAGTAGTTTGGTTTAACTTCTTTTAAATTTTCACCAACTTTTTCAATACTTTCGGCAAAATAAACCGAGCCACCCAAGTACAAATAAAAGTAAACGGCGGTGCGCTCAAAGATGTGACAAATCGGGAGAAAACTTAACATTTTATCTGCGTTTGTCATCGGCATTATGTCGGCAATTGATTTTACATTGCTTAAGATATTTAAATGGGTAAGCGGAACTCCTTTAGGAATACCGGTTGTACCGGAAGTATAAATAATCGTTGCCAAATCTTCTTGAGTCACTGCTTTTTCTATTTCATTAAGACGGGGACGAAGCGATTCATCCGCTAAGTTAGTTATTGCAGTCCAATGTTTTGCTTCATTAACCTCATTAAAAGTATAAATTTCTTTTACTGAAGGAGTTTTAGTGATGACCTTTTTAACTTTAATAAACAACTCTTCATTTTCCACAAAAACTAACTTCACTTGTGAATCATTAAAAATGTATTCATAATTTTCGGGACTCATATTTGGATACAGCGGAACATCAACACAGCCGATTTGCAATATTCCCAGGTCAAGCATCGTCCATTCAGTTCTGTTGTAAGAAATAATGGCAAACTTGTCCCCGGGATGGAATTCCATCTTCAATAAACCAAGACTAACCTTATCCACAATTTCCTGGCATGCCTTTGATGAAAATTTTCGCCAACTGCCTCCAACTTTATCGCACACGGCATCCTTCTGGGGGAATTGGTTTAGTTGATTTGGTAAAATGTCAAACAACCTTTGCACTTTTTGATCCGATGTTTCCATGTTTTGCCTCTTTCATGAAATAGATGATTTTTCCTGCATAGGAAAGGCTTAATCTTACTCGTAATAATTATCATTTGCATCTGTTGGTTCGATAAAGAATATGTTTAAGATTAAGATTTTCTTAGCAATGTGAATTAATAAATAAATAGCACACTTCTTAAAAACTAAAATAGAAAGAACTTCAGGGAATGTCAAGCGAAATTTCGCTATATGTGAATATTTGCTTTTAGTTTAGTTTTTTTTCGCTATATTTTGAACGTAAAAGATTTGAAATTGGAGAATTTAGATGAAGTTATCTCAAAACTACATAAAATTAGTACTCGGGCTTAAACTTAAGCAGTTACGGTTGGAGAAAAATCTCTCGCTAACTCATTTAGCTGAAAAGAGCGGGCTTTCCATTTCCTATTTAAATGAAATTGAAAGCGGGAAAAAATATCCAAAATCGGATAAAATTGCGATTATCGCCCAAACTCTTGATGTTTCTTACGATAAATTGGTTTCTCTTAAACTTTCTAAGCAGTTAGCTCCTATAGGTGACTTATTCGAATCAAACATTTTAGATCAACTGCCGCTGGATCATTACGGAATTGATATTAGAAAGTTTATTGCGCTCATGTCGAACGCTTCAATTCAATTAAGCGCGCTTGTTGCAACAATTTTGGAAATGGCGAAAAGTTACGAAATGAGTGAAAATAATTTCAGTAGAACTGCTCTAAGAGCTTACAAAGAGTTTAACGAGAATTATTTTGAAGAGCTTGAAAACGCGGTAGATGCTTTTGCCGCCGTTAATAAAATTGATGCCTTTCCTCCCCTACAATACAACGAACTAGCCAAAATTTTAACTGAAAAATATTTTTATGAAATAGATGAAACTACATTAAACACCTATTCTGAATTAGCGCATTTTAGAGGATTTGTAAAAAGCGGGGATGTAAAGACATTGTTCCTCAATAATAAAATCTCTGACTCTCAAAAAGCTTTTATCGTAGCAAAAGAATTAGCATACAATCACTTAAACTATAAAGACCGGAGTTATACTCATTCGAATCTACGCCTCGATAATTTTGATCATCTGCTTAATAATTTTAGAGCCTCTTATTTTGCAACGGCGCTGATCATGAGGAAGAAGGGCATCGTTACCGATCTTCAAACATTCTTTGCATTACCAAAGTGGGACGGGAATTATTTAATATCTTTAATTGAGAAATACAACGCTTCACCTGAAATGCTTTTTCAACGGATCAGTAATCTCAGCCCCAAGTTCTTAGGTTTGAATAAATTCTTTTTCCTGAGGTTTAATGCAAAAGCGAATAACAATACGTATCACTTATCAAAAGAAGTGCGCTTAAATATTAGGCGGAATCCCGGCGGGTTTCAAAGTCAGGAACATTACTGCAGGCGCTGGATTTCTGTAAAAGTATTAAATAAATTAATTGATGCCCAGATAAACGATCCGCAATATAAAAGTATTGTTTCGGGGATTTTGCATTCAAAATTTTTCAACTCCAACGATGAATTTTTAAGCATCTCTGTCGCCAAGCGAAGCCAATTTGTTCCCGATGAGTATTACAGCGTTACTATTGGATCCCTGCTTGATGAAGAAGCAAAGCAGCGAATTGCTTTTTGGAATGATGAGGCGATACCGTTCCAAACCGTTAACGATACCTGCGAAATGTGCAAAATCCACGATTGCAAAGAAAGAACCGCTCCCCCAACCGCAATTGAAAAATTAGAATACGCACAAAAAGTTGAGGCTATTCTGCTGAAACTAAATCAAGCACAATAGGACGCTGATCTTTTAAGATTGATGAAGATCAGCGCAGATCATAAACGATCATAACAAATCTGCGTACCGTTGCTTTCCCCATTTTGTACTATATTTGCCATTAAATTTTCACTAAATAAGTAAATACAAATGCCGACAAAAAAGAAAAATTTCTTTACCCAATTCCCCAAAAACTTTTGGACCGTAATCACAATGGAGTTCTTCGAGCGAGGCTCCTATTATGGCTTAGCAAGTGTACTTTCCATCTATCTTGTTACGGTGCTTCATTTTTCTAAGCAAAGCGTGGGAGTTATAAACAGCGTTACCCGCCCGATGCTTTATCTTACCCCGATCCTTGCTGGTGCGCTCGCCGACAGATTCGGCTATAGAAAAACTCTTTTCTTTGCCTTCTCGGTTATGAGCTTTGGTTATTTCCTCTCCGGATTAACTACAAGTTACGAGCTCATCTTTTTAAGCTTACTGCTAATGACGCTGGGAGCGGGTTCATTTAAACCGGTTATTTCCGGAACGATTGCACGAACAACAACTGAAGAAAACTCAACACTCGGTTTTGGTATTTTTTATTGGAGTATCAACCTCGGCGCTTTCATTTTTCCCTTGATACTTGTTCCCTTCTTAAAAGAAATTTCATGGAATTATATCTTTTTCATGTCAGCAATTGGAACGGGCTGGCTTCTGCTTTTAAACTTTTTTGTTTATAAAGAACCGGAAAAACCTGCGAACAGTAAATCAATTGGTCAAGTTTTAAAAGGCGCGGTTTTAGTTCTAAAAGATTTCCGTTTCATTTTGATGATTGTTATTTATTCCGGTTTCTGGATACTCTATTTTCAGATGTTTGACACGGTACTCTGGTATTTAAAAGATTATATGGATATGACTCCCGTTAATAATGTGGTAAACGGACTTCTCGGTTTGTTTAGCGCAAATCCTAATTGGAAATTTGATGCCGAACACGTTACGGTAATAAACGCGGGTACAATTATCGTTCTGCAAATCTTCATTTCCAACATCGTAAAAAACAAAAAAGCTTTGCCAACAATGATTACAGGAATTGGACTTGGAACAATCGGAATGGGAATTCTTGCAATTTCAACCTATGCATGGGTTTTTATGGCGGGAATTATCATCTTTTCAATTGGGGAGATGACAGCACATCCTAAATTTATAAGTTATGTTGGTCTAATTGCTCCTGAAGATAAAAAAGCATTGTATCTCGGTTACTCATTTCTCTATGGAGTTTTAGGAAGCGGAATAGGCGGTATCCTTGGGGCAAATCTTTATGTTCATTTTATTGATAATCTCCATAATCCAAGCGCACTTTGGATTACTTTTAGTTTGATTGGTGTCGCCACAATGATCGGACTTTTACTTTTCAACAAGTTTTTGGCGAAGAAGTAGCCGAAAGCAATTGATTGTCATTGGTCAGTAGAATTGAATTAATTTTTCTGGTTATACGATTTTCATTACAATAAAATTTCGCTACACAGAATAATATTCTGAGTTGTGCTTTTTTAGGTTGTTTTGTTCTGTCACTTAAAATGGGAATTCACATGGATATGAAGTATGTAAAAAAATACAGTTATAACGGCGCACGTTCAATGGTTTTGTTACATGAGAAATATTTAATGTCTCTCTTGCAAACCTGGCGTGAGGCTAAAAGCATCAATCTGGTTTTGCCTGAAAGTGAAGATTCAGATTATAAATCATTAGATACGCTCCTCGAACATATTTTTAGGGCAGCACGGGGATACATGGTCTGGATGTGCGATAAATTGAGCCTTCCAAGTCCTGAAATTAATCCAGAACCTAATTCAGCTGTGATTGATCTCGAGGCGGAGGAGTATTTGGATTATCTTATAAAAAAATGGCGGACACCCTTAGCGGAAGTTGAAGAGGAAAAATTTCACACCCCTACATTTGCATCGCGGTGGGGGGTTCATTATTGCATTGATGCAATGCTTGAACATGGAGTGATGCACCCAATCCGCCATGAGTTTCAGTTAAGATATTTAATAACCGAGCAAAAGAGTAAATCAAAATAATAATTATAAGCGTATAATTAGAAAAGTAAATGAACAATAATCTTTCCTTAAAACAAAAGCTCTATGCTGAATGTATAAATTATGCCCGCACAAAGATTGAGCAAACTGAAAAAGCGGTTGACGAATTGCAACTTGCTTCTAAACTTGAAACAAAAAGCAGCATGGGAGATAAATATGAAACCGGCAGAGCCACAATACAACTTGAGATGGAAAAATATGCTCAACGATTAAGCGAATTTACAAACATGAATAAAATTCTTTTTCAAATAAACATTGACAAGAATTATAATTCTGTTCAACCGGGCTGTGTGGTTTATACAAACTACGGCAATTATTTTATTGCAATTAATGCGGGAGAATTTGAGATAGAGGGAATTCGGTATTTGACAATCTCGCTTGCTTCACCGCTTGTAAAAGAATTACACAAAAGGAATGCCGGAGATATTTTTTCTTTTAGAAATAAACGGTTTGTAATTGGGTTAGTGATTTAATCTGAGCTGATTCTCTGTGCCTCTGTGACTTGTATGTTAAATGTTATAAATAAAGTTCTTTGAAATATTGAATAAAATAGTTTCCTTTACGGAAGAGAAGGTTTGTGCCTTGGGTCTAAGAACCCGTCACGAAGTTTTTTCCTTCCGTCAGGTTTAAGTCGAGGAATAACTTGGTACCTGGATGCCGTATTTGACAAGACTGATGATTCCTGACAACACTTATTTATTAACCAAACTATAGGTTTTCTATGAAAAACTATTATCTCGGTATCGACGTAAGCAAAGGGTACTCAGACTTTGTTCTACTGAATGA
>MNVA01000196.1 GCA_001871325.1 Ignavibacteria bacterium CG1_02_37_35 | reverse complement strand
TTCAAGTTCTTTTACTTTTGCTCTTTTGAATTCTTCGCTGAAGTTTCTGACTACTTTTATTTTCAGCTTGCTTTTGTTTTCCTTGTCCATTGCTGCTCCTTTTTTATGTATTTTTCAGGGCAACCTATTTCAGGACAGGACAGTCTATTCATTCCTAATTCGTAATTCCTAATTCCTAATTATTACTGCAGTCGTTGTTTTAAAAACTTTCCTGTCAGCGAGTTGCTATTTGCGGCAATTTCTTCAGGAGTTCCGGTTGCAACAAGTTCTCCTCCGTTTTCGCCTGCTTCGGGACCAAGGTCAATAACATAATCTGCGCATTTGATTACGTCTAAATTATGCTCAATTATTACAACAGAATTATTTTTTTCAATCAGCATGTCGAAGCATTTCAATAATTTAGAAATATCATCAAAGTGAAGACCGGTCGTCGGTTCATCAAAAATAAACAGGGTATGTTTCCTATCATGTTGAGCATTTAGATGAAGCGCTAATTTTATGCGTTGAGCTTCTCCACCTGAAAGTGTATTCGACGGCTGACCAAGTTTTATATACCCCAAACCGACATCGGCAAGAACTTTTAGTGAGCGGAGAATTCTATCGTTCCCGTGGAAATGTTCAATAGCTTCATCTACGGTCATCTCCAAAACTTCAACAAGGTTTTTACCGCGGTAAGTAATTTCGCGTATCTCTTTTTTGAAGCGTGTTCCTTTGCAGTCTTCACATTCCAAATAAATATCGGCAAGAAACTGCATTTCAACTTTAATGAATCCATCTCCAGAGCAAGCATCGCATCTTCCCCCCGGAACGTTAAAAGAAAAGAAACCCGGCTTGTATCCGCGCGCCCTGGCTTGATGGGTTGAAGCAAAAAGTTCCCGGATCATTTCAAAGGTTTTTATGTAACTCGCCGGGTTTGAACGGGGCGATTTCCCGATTGGCGATTGATCCACAATTTCAACGTGATCAATATACTGTGTTCCTTTTATTTCATCAAAGTTTGCGGGTGCCCCGCCTGAGCCTGGATTCATTCCAAGATATTTCGCAGTACCGCCGTAAAGAATATCATGGATAAGCGTACTTTTCCCGGAACCGCTAACGCCGGTAACCACAACCAATTTATGAAGCGGAATTTCAACATCAATATTTTTGAGATTATGTTCGCGCGCGCCAATAATTTTCAGCGATGAAGTTTTTTCCGTTTTTCGATGCGCCGGCAAAGGGATAAATAATTTGCCCGATAAATATTTTCCGGTAAGCGATTTCTCGTTTTGAATAATTTCATCCGCAGTTCCCTGTGCAATAATTTCTCCGCCGTGTTGACCTGCTTTGGGTCCCATATCTACAATAACATCAGCAGTCCGGATCATTTCTTCATCATGTTCAACCACCAAAACGGAATTACCAATATCACGGAGGTTCTTCAAAATGCGGATAAGTTTTGCGTTATCCCGCGGATGAAGCCCGATGCTTGGTTCGTCTAAAACATAAAGCGTACCCACCAGAGCCGAGCCGAGAGCCGTCGCTAAGTTTATCCGTTGAGTTTCTCCGCCGGAAAGAGTTGAACTTAACCTGTCAAGAGTTAAGTAGCTCAATCCCACATCATTTAAAAAAGTCAAACGTCTTTGGAGTTCTTTTAGAATACGTTCCGCTATTTTTGTTTCATACTCGGTAAGTTTCAAATTATTAAAGAATGCGAGTGATTTATCAATCGAAAGTTTTACAAGGTCATAAATGGAATGGTCTTGTATTTTTACTTGAAGCGCTTCCCGACGCAGCCGGCTGCCTTTGCAAGCGTGGCACGTTGTGTAACCGCGGTATTTACTAAGCAGTATGCGGATGTGCATCTTGTAAGTTTTTCCTTCAAGCTTTTCAAAAAATTCATTGATACCGGTAAAATCTTTTGTACCGTTACAAACAAGGTTTACAATTTCCGGAGATAAATTTTTAAATGGAACGGTTAAAGGGATTTCATATTTTTTTGAATGTTGAACCAAGTCGCGTAAATGCTGGCTAAACTTAGGAGTTCGCCAGGGAGCGATTGCACCTTCAAGCAAAGTTAAATTCGGATTCGGAATAACAAGCTGCATATCAACGCCGATTACTTTGCTGAATCCCTGGCAAACCGGGCAAGCGCCGAACGGATTATTGAATGAGAAAAACCGTGGTTCGGGTTCTTCATACCGGATTCCACAGCACTCATAAAATTTATTGAATTCGGTTTGTTCATTCGTCTCTGCATTGATAATTACAAGCCGGTTCTCGCCTTCTTTAAAAGTTGTTTCGATAGAATCGGCAAGTTTTTCGCGAAGATTTGCCGGTGTTATTTTTAACCGCTCAACTACTACGCGGATATCTTTCTTTGATTTTGGGTTGGGGGAAGTTTCATTTAAATCGTAAACTTTATTTTTGTGATAGATTCTGAAGAATCCTCGTTTTTTCGCTAAATCAATTTCTTCTTTTACAGTTCTTCCCTCATGCTCGGTTAGCGGAAAAGTAAGATAGCATTTTGTCCCTTCATCAAGTGAAGATAAAAATTCGACAACCGTTGCGGTGGTGTCTTTCTTTACTACCTTCTCGCAGTTAAAGCAGATTGTTTTGCCGACTCTTGCAAAAAGCAGACGGAGATAATCATACACTTCTGTAGTGGTGCCGACGGTTGAGCGGGTGTTCTTAGACCCGGATTTTTGCTCGATTGCTACTGCGGGGCTGATCCCGGTGATAAAATCAACATCAGGTTTGTTAATGCGTTCTAAAAATTGCCTTGCGTAAGAAGAGAGACTTTCAACATAACGCCTCTGTCCTTCGGCATAGAGAGTATCAAACACTAAAGAAGATTTACCGCTTCCGCTCACACCTGTAAAGACAATAAGTTTATTGCCGGGGATTTCAAGATCAACATTTTTTAAATTATGCTGTCTTGCTCCTTTTACACGAATTATTTTTTCTGCCATACGCTCAGTAATTTTTAAAATTTCTCTACCGGAAATATAAGAAACTTTGGAGAGGTAGCTTCTCATACTCCTCTCCCCGAGGTTTTATTTTCCCTGGATATTAGGCGATTAAAAAGAGCTTCGTTGTCACCTTAGCAGTACTTTTTGAAGGAAAATACCTCACGCTAAACTTTTTCTTCCCGAAATGTGTTATTAGTAAAACGATTATTTAAAGAAAGATGGACATGAAAGAATTTATGGCGACCATATCACTTCCGGAAGTAATTTCTGAAGAATACATTGAACGAATTCCTGCGCAGAAAGAGTATATTGGTAAATTGGTGAGCCAAAAGAAAATTACTTCGTACGCTTTATCATCCGACAAAACAAAATTGTGGATAACATTTTCAGTTAATTCGAAAGAAGAAATAAGGGAGTTACTTCTAGAGTTTCCGCTCTATTTATGTATGGAGATTGAAATAGACGGATTGCTATTTCACGAAAACACAAAACTTTTGTTTCCACAGCTTTTCTTTAATTGAAGGAGAAAAACTTTTCGAGGCAGATCTTTAAATGGAAACCTAAATTTGTTCTAAGCTTTTGGAATTGTGAATATGAATTTTGTCCCTTTTCCCGGTTCGCTTTCTGCCCAGATAGTTCCACCCTGTTTTTCAACCAGTTCCTTACATAACAACAAACCTAAGCCTGTACCCGATTCATCTTTTGTTCCCTTTGTAGAAAAATGCTCATCAATTTTAAATAACTTATTTAAATCTTCTTCCCTCATGCCAACCCCGTTATCAGTGACAGTGATTTCTAAAGAGTCGTTTTTTACGGTGGAAGAAATTGAGATCGCACCGGAATCATTAGTGAATTTTATGGCATTAGAAACCAAATTCTGTAAAACTGAATTCAGCATATTCATATCTGCGAAAACATAACTCTCTTTTGGAATGTGATTAATGAGCCGTAAATTTTTCTTTGATGCACTTGGATTGAGTAAGTTTATTACATTCTCAGAGAGATGGAAGAAGTCGAGTTTTTCAGTGTTAAAGTCCATTCTGCCTGATTGCAGGCGCGACCAATCAAGTAAGTTTTCAATTAAGCGGTAAACATCTTTTGTGGTTGTGCGGATCATTTTAAGATATTGCACGATCTGGTCGTCAGACATTTCGGAATAATCTTCCAGGAGGATTTCGGAAAGACCGAGCAATCCCTGGAACGGGCTTTTCAAATCATGAGCAACAATAGAAAAGAATTTATCTTTGCTTTTATTCAATTCTTTAAGTTCTTCAAGATAGATTTTGATTTTTTCTTCGGCAAGTTTTCTCTGGTTGATATCACGAAAGATACTTAGCAAATAATTTTCCTCATCGGAAATTTCTATAAACGAATTCATAACTTCAAGCCACACACTTGTCTTGTCCCAGAGTTCTAACTTTCGTTCGTAATGAAGAGGAACAGTCTTCGATATTAGATTTTTACTTCCTTTTAAAATGAAATCTGCACGAAGACTTTCATGATAGATGGTTGAATAATGTTTGCCGATTAATTCTTCCTGTGTTTTTTTTACGATCTCACAAAATGCTTTATTAACAGAAAGGATAATGCCGTTGTGATCAATAACCCTCATCCCGTCAAAAGAATTTTCCCAAATTGAACGGAAATGATTCTCCGATTTCCGGATCTCCAATTCTTTCTTTTTCTCTTCGGTTATATCTTCGACGATCCCCATTCCGCCGATTATATTTTTATCTGTATCATACAATGGAGTTGTCTTGATAGTAGCATAAATTTTGGCGCTGCTTGTTGTTGCTTTATACCAACCATCATAGGAGGCATCTTCTCCTTGCAAAGTTTTTTCAATTGAAAGCAAGACTGATTTATCCTTCAATTGTTTCATATTTAAGCCGATAAGTTTCTCATAAGAGGATTGAAGAATTTCCATAAAACGCTTGTTGCACTGAGTTATGCGGGCGCCGGTATCAAAAATAAAAAAACCAATGGGAGAATGTTCGAACATAAAGCGGTATTTTCCTTCGCTTTTTTTGATTTCTTCTTCGAGATTTTTTAAGTGGGTGATATCATGAGAAATACCTACGATCCCTTTAATTGTTCCGTCTTTAGATAAGAGGGGAACTTTTGTCGCGGAAACCCATCGGTAACTACCGTCTGAAGTGCGAATATTTTCAAGTTTTCCAATCATCGGTTTACCGGTTCGAATAATATTTTGTTCGTCAAGCAAAGCTGCAGATGCATGACTTCTTTGGAAAAAATCAAAGTCGGTTTTGCCTTCAGCTTCAGCTTCGTTGTTTAACCCGAGAGTTTTTTTCTGTGCAGCATTAATGCGTATAAAACGACTTTTTTCATCTTTAAAATAAATCGTATCGGGAATATCGTCCATGAGATTTCGCAATAGATCACTTTCATGCTGGAGTCTCTGTTCGGCTTCTTTTCGTTCGGTAATATCATTGGCAATAACTAAAATCCGGTTTTTTCCACCGGCTAAAGTAACCTTCAACTCACGCAGTTCTAAAATTCTTTTAATACCGTCTTTTCCAATATTTTCAACTTCTTGAATTAAAATTTCCCCGTTTAAAATTCGTTTAATATTTTCTTTCATCTTAATGAGAGCTTCAGCACTTGTAAAATGGGAAATAGATTTTCCGATCAGCTCTTCAGCAGGAAAACCGATTGAATTGCAGTAAGCTTTATTCACCTCCAAAATTGTTCCTTTTTCGTCTTCAAGCAGAATACCGACAGGTGACATGTCGAAAAGCAAAGAGTAAAGTTTTTCTCCTTTTTTTAACTCTTCCAGCTCATTTTTCGAGTTAGTTACGTCTCTTGAGATACCGATTAAGCCGATAATCTCACCGGTGGGTTTAAAGATGGGAACTTTTGTGGTAAGCATCCAGACACCTTTACCGTCTTTAAAATATTTTAGATGATCCATCCTGTTAAGGATCATTTTGCCGGTTTGAAGAATCTCAGCATCTTCTCTTGCGGTCAAATCTGAAAAAGATTGCGGTACAAGTTGTCTGGTGTTTTTGCTTGCGGTTCCCGGGAGGAAATCCTTTAAGGCTTTATTAATAGATAAGAATTTTCCCTCTTTATCTTTTATATAAACATAATCGGGAAGGTGCTGCATTAAACTGTGGAACAGTTCATTGTTGAAAAAAAGTTTTTGCTCGACATGGTTTCGTTCTTTTGCCGTCCGTAAAAAAAGAATGATACATTTTTCTTCGTTCAATTCTTCAATCAATCCGGTGACATCCATTGATAAGGTTGAACCATCTTTACAGAGGAATTTCTGCCCGGCAAGCACTGCATCAAAGGCATGCAATTCTTTTAAAATATTTTCGACTCTCGTTTCATGGTCATCAGGAAAAAGCGTTGAGAAGTTTCTCCCGACCAGCTCATCCGCTCTGTAGCCAAGCGTTCTTGTTGCACATTCGTTGATTTCCAAGATTGTTCTCGATGTTGCATTGAGAATAAAGATGGCATCAACCGAATGATGAAACACTGATTGATAAACGAACTCCTGAAAAGATGGCGAGAATGTTTTTTGTTTGCCGGCAGGTTTTTTTTTCACGATTACTTTTTTTTTCATTTTATTTTCCCGGGAAAAGAACTCTCTTCTTTTCCCTTTTGAATTCATCCATAAAAAAATTGAATCAATTGGAATTATTGTCGAAAATATAAGAAAAAACTTAAGGAAAGCCGAAAAAAGTTAAGCCGCTAAAAATAATCACCTAAAAAGACCCGGGATTATTGTTCCGCAAACAGGACATTTATTCTTATCCAAATGATTGGATGCTACTTCATGCCAATTGCGTTCGATCAATTTTGTTTTACAAACCGGACAATAAGTTGTTTGTCCTTCCGGGTGATGGATGTTCCCGGTGTAACAATATTTTATTCCGCTTCTCAATGCGGTTTGCCGCGCAGCCACAAGCGTTTCCACCGGTGTTTTCAATTTATGCGACATTTTAAAATCGGGATGAAAAGCAGTAAAGTGGAGCGGAACTTCATCTCCGAGATTTTCTAAAATCCAGCCGATCATTTGTTTCGTTTCATCAAGTGAGTCATTTTCTCCAGGAATTAACAACGTTGTAATTTCCAGCCACACATCCGTTTCGTGCTTTAACCATACTAAAGTTTCAAGAATATTTTTCAGATGAGAAAAGGTTAGTTTGTGATAAAAAGTTTCAGAGAAGGCTTTTAAATCCACATTTGCGGCATCAATAAATTGGTAAACTTCTTTTCGAGCCTTTTTATCAATGTAACCCGCAGTTACCATCACCGATTTTATTTTTTGTTCCCGTGCAATTTTTGAAATATCAATTACATATTCTCCGAAAATAGTCGGGTCGTTGTAGGTAAAAGCAATTGAAGGAACATGATTTTTTTTTGCAAGATGAACAACTTCTTCGGGTGAAGCAAAGAGTGATTTACCGTCATCAAATTTAGCTTTGCTCATTGTCCAATTTTGGCAGAACTTACAGCCGAGGTTGCATCCCGCAGTTCCGAAACTAAGAACCTCGCTTCCGGGTAAAAAGTGGTTCAGCGGCTTTTTCTCAATCGGATCAATCGCAAAACCTGTTGGCCTTCCATATCCAAGCGAGTAAAGTCTGTTGTTAATATTCTTCCGTATAAAACAAAATCCATTCTGTCCTTCGCCAATAGTGCAATAGCGTGGACAAAGAGTACAGAGTAATTTCTTCTCTTTTTGCTCCCACCATTTAGCTTCATATAATTGTTTAGATTCTCTCATAATTTTTCATACTGAAATTAGGTCTTCAATTTTTAAAAAGAAACAGAGAAATTAATAAATTTCTCTGCGCGTCTGGTACGGCTTTAAATTTTGCTTTTCTTATATTTGCAACGAAAACTTTTCTTAACAATGCAAAACATCACTTATGAATGAGCCAAAGATCAGCGTCGGAATCCAATATGAAAAATCAATAAAATTTGAACTGCACGGAAACTTCCGTATAAAAGGAAGTCCGGAATTGTTAAGCGGAATTTGTAAAGCAAAAGTTATAAATAACAAATTAGAATTAATTCAGAACGACACGTCAATTCAATTTGAAAACGAGATCCTGCTGGTGCCGTCAAATCATATCTCGGAACATTTTACCTTACGTGACGTTCTTATCGGGGTAAAGTTTCATTGGGAAAGAAAAGAAAAACAGAGTTTCAGAGGATGGTTAAAACTGCTGCGCATCGGGAATAAAATTCATGCAATAAACATCGTTCCTTTAGAAGAATACTTGACGAGTGTCATCTCTTCTGAAATGAGTGCGAAGGGAACGATTCAATTATTAAAAGCTCATGCAATTATTTCCCGAAGCTGGGTTATGGCGCAAATTGTAAAAGCAAAAAAAATAAAAAAAGAACATCTTGAATATGAAACAGAAGAGAAAAATGATGACGAAATCGTTCGCTGGTACGACCGTGAAGACCATGAATACTTTGATGTCTGCGCGGATGACCACTGTCAACGCTACCAGGGAATAACAAAAATTTATACCGATATTTCAAAAATTGCGGTTAATGAAACCCGCGGATTGGTTTTAATGAGCGGTGATGAAATTTGCGACGCGAGGTTTTCAAAATCATGCGGCGGTATTTCCGAATCATTTGAAAATGTGTGGGAGCCTAAACATTTCAGTTATCTTGTTCCGGTTGTTGATTATAAATATGAACCGGAAAATTATACTATTGACTTTTCCAAAGAACGGAATGCGCGGAAATGGATACTCTCTGCGCCTCCCGCGTTTTGCAATACAACAGACAAGCAAATCCTTTCTCAAGTGTTGATTGATTTTGACCAGGAGACAACTGATTTTTACCGGTGGAAAGTTGAATATACTCAAGCAGCGTTAGCCGAATTAATAAAAGAAAAAAGCGGGATTGATTTTGGAGAAATACTTGACTTTATTCCAATGCAGCGCGGCGCTTCAGCTCGATTGATAAAATTGAAAGTTATCGGTACAAAGAAAACAATGGTCATCGGGAAGGAATTGGAAATTAGAAAGCTCCTTTCAAAATCGCATCTCTATAGCTCCGCAATTGTATTTGATAAAATGGATGAAGTGAATGGTGTGCCGCAAAAATTTGTACTTCACGGCGCCGGATGGGGACACGGAGTCGGGCTTTGTCAAATTGGGGCGGCGTTAATGTCTGAATCCGGTTTTTTCTTCGATGAAATTCTTTCTCACTATTATAAAAACACAACGCTCAAAAAAAATTATTAACATACAATTTGAATTTAGTGTGAAACCAATTACTGATGACTGAAAACTTACAATGAAAATTCTCTATTCCTGTTTATCTAAAAGCTGGGGTGGAATGGAAATGTTCACGCTGACGGCGGTTCATCAGCTGTTGAAGCGGAATATTGAAGTTGAGCTATTGTGTTTTGAAAATTCCCGTCTTCACAAAGAAGCTGAAAAACAAAAAATTATTTTTCGCACTTTAAAAGTGTCTGGATATTTTCATCCGGTGAAATCTTTCAAACTATCACGTATCATCTTAAATGGAAAATTTGATCTTATTCACACTCAGGCTTCGAAGGATTTGTGGGTGTTAGTTCCGGCGTTAAAAATCATAGGAAGTAAAATTCCACTTTTCTTAACCAAGCAAGTTGGTTCATTCATTGTTAAAAAAGATATACTGCATCAATGGGTTTATAAACGCGTTACTTATGCGTTAGCAATAAGCGAAGTGATAAAAAGAAATTTGCTGGAAACTTGTCCGCTAACCGAAGATAAAATTCTTTTGCTTCACAACGCTGTTGATAGAAAAAGATTTGACCCGCAGAAAATTGATAAACGTAAAGTGAGAAATGAATTCGGTTTTACTGATAATGAAATTGTAATCGGAATGCTCGCGCGGTTTAGTCCCGGTAAAGGACATGAAGAAGTTTTACTTGCCGCAGAAAAGTTGAGCATGAAATTTTCCAATCTTAAATTTTTAATTGTTGGTGAAGCAAGTAGAGGAGAAGAAGCTTATGCAACTCAAATTAAAAAACTTGTTGATGATTATAATTTGAAAAATATCGTTTTTGCCGGCTTCCGTTCCGACACGCCTGAGGTGCTGGCGGCGCTCGATATTTTTTGTTTCCCTTCGCATTCTGAAGCTTTTGGTATTGCATTGGTTGAGGCAATGGCAATGGGTATTCCGTCGGTATGTTCAAATTCCGATGGCATTCTCGATATCGCAATTGATGGAGAAACTTCTTTTCTGTTTGAGAAGAAAAATGGAAATGATTTAGCTGAAAAACTTGAACGACTCATTTCTTCAAAAGGAAAAAGAGAACTGTTCGGGAAATCATCAAGAGAAAGAGCCGTTAAGTTTTTCGATTTAGATTATCTCACAGAGAAAGTAATTTCAATTTATGAACAAACATTAAAAGAAAAACTATGAATGAATTAAAAAAGTTTTCTAAGTATCTTGCAGATGAATCGGGAAAAATCATCCGTAGCTATTTCCGCACACATATACCGGTTGATTCTAAAGCAGATGAATCTCCGGTAACCATTGCTGATAAAACCGCCGAAGAAAAAATGCGTGAATTGATAATGAAAGAATTTCCGCAGCACGGAATTATTGGCGAAGAATTTGGAACGCACAACGAAAGCGCTGAATACAAATGGATTCTCGATCCGATTGACGGAACAAAAAGTTTTATCACGGGAACAGTTACATTCGGAACTTTGATCGCGTTAACTAAAAATGGCGAACCGGTACTTGGAGTGATCAATCAACCCGTATTAAATGAGTTTTTAATCGGCGATAATAATTCGTGCGAACTAAACGGAGTAAAAACCGAAGTAAGAAAATGCGCTTCACTTTCGCAGGCAACGCTTTTAACCACCGATCATTTGAATATTGAAAAATATCAGGATGCAAAAAAGTTTAATGAGCTTATTCACCGAGTAAAACTTTACCGCAATTGGGGTGACTGCTACGGTTATTATTTAGTTGCAACAGGTTACGCAGATATTATGGTCGATCCGATAATGAACATTTGGGATTCCTCCGCAGTCATTCCAATTATCCGCGGCGCAAAAGGAACTATCACGGATTATCATGGAAATGATGCCGCAAAAGGTGAAAGCATTATCGCAGCGAGTCTGGAAATTCATCAAGAGGTTATAAGGATGTTGAACTAATATATGATAATAAAAGCAGCAGTTAATTAAACGTAAACTGCTGCTTAAAAAAGGGGTTAGTTTGCCTTTTTAACACGCGGACCTGTTTTACCAGTCTTTTTATATGGTTTTAATCCATAGTCTGCTACAATAGGATTTTGTTTACCATGGAAACCATAGAGAGACGTGCAGACAGATGAGAACTTTGCCTGATACTCTTTGAAAACCTTTTCATAAGCATCATGCAGTCCGTCTGAAATAACCTTAGCCTTATCGTAGGCTTCACGTTTTGCAGAGATGGCCGCTTCCCAGTTTCTAATATCACTTTCTTTAACAGCAGGAGGGAAGTTTACATCTGAGGAATGAATGGCAACACCATCGGCAGCATCTTCAAGCTGTGTGGTGAACTCACTAAAGAGTTTTTTTTCGTCAACCGGCATAATTACTCCTATAAATTTGTTAATAAAAACGTAGCGCCTTAACAATAAATAGAGAACCGCAATTACTACAATGAAAACTTAATCTTTACAATGTTTTTGTCAGTTCAAATTTTAAGGAAGATGGGAGTTTTAATTTTGCCGGGGATTGTTAAAAAGATTGGTGGATTTACCACAACTAACCAACGGTTTATTCCAATTAAGTCTGAACTTATTACAATTAGAGAGTTGATAATTAAAACAAACGTATAGGTAATTGTAATTAACCGGAGAATAATTAAAATAACCCGGTTTGTAATTACAATTAGTTGGCGATTAATTAAAATAAACCGGCAGTTAATTACAATTAATCAGTGGTTAATTGTAATTACCCGGCAGTTTTTGATAATTATTTCTTCGTTTTTAGCGAGAAAACGAGGTTTTCCGGAGATTAGCCATCGTTTAATCAAAACTGTATGGAATTAAACAGTTGTTTGCTTTTATTACAAGAAAAGCAAATTTCTAAAATAAACCTTGACATTAGTTTTTTGATAATCTAAGTTTGCAACAAACAATTGAACAGACAGTGGGTTGATAAATTGTAACCCGCTAATCCACACCCGAACAAAAATTTTAATCGCTCAAGATTTTATAAATAAAAATAAGAGTTGTTAGTTTATGCTACACAGTATATTACTTTTTATTATCGGCTCTTCCCATGCAACTGACTACTTTAAAGCAAGCAAGAAAATCTCCTTTCTTTCTAAAAGGCTCATCTTAATTGCTGCATTAGTTGTTAGCCTTTCTTCTGTTTCCCATAGCCAAAAATTTTTATTAACAGACATAAATTCGACTCATTTTTCTATAGACAGAATTGCACAACAAGTTTACTTTAAGGATTTTTATAGCGATACAGTAAGAAAAGTAGATTTGAAAAATATGGAAGTAAATAAAACTGATTTCATTTATTTGCCTCCAATTTTAAGTAATAAGCAACATCTTTTGGTTTATGGAAAGACCCTATATGACATTGATAAAAAATTATCTTTTGATTTTGATGTTTCCGAAGCAGATTCTTTGGGTTACATGGTAAATTCATCCTTTCCAGGTTCTTTTTCTCCAAACGACAGCATATTTATGTATGGGAATCCCAAGTATTATATCCCTATAAACGATAGCTTATTAAAGCCTATAAACACTGGGTTAAGTGTTTATCAACCTGTTAATTATGCTGTTAATGATGCCTACCCGCAATGGAGCAGCGATACAAGTTTTGTTTTTTTATCTGGAGATAATGTTATTGCAGAATACTTTCTCAAATCAAGAAGATTAGATACATTAGTCAGTCTTGCTAACTATACTAACTTCCTTGGCTTTGCTTATAATGTTAAACATAATATATTAGCATACAGTACAACAAATGACACTTCGGAAATTTATTTCCATTATAAAAATTCCGAAAAGGATATACTAATATTTTCACCATTTAGAGATGATCCGGAAATAGGCTGTTGGGATCACAGTGGGCACTACATCACTTCATTAAGCTGGTCCCCTGATGATAGAAAGCTT
>MNVA01000035.1 GCA_001871325.1 Ignavibacteria bacterium CG1_02_37_35 | reverse complement strand
CGTTTGTCCAGCTTTCCGGGTTATCTGCCGATATTTGGAATTCATAACCCGTAGCGGTTTTTACACGGTCAAAGTTCACATCAATTTCACCGGCTTCATCTCCAATTGCCGCTGAAAGATTAGTTACCTGTTCAAGCTGTTCGGAAGGGCTTCTGTCCGCCGCTATTGGAAACCCTGTAGTTAACAAAAGATTCACATCGTCTGTTTTGCCGTTAATCTCATTAACTATTGAAACGTCTATCTTCTCAAGATTTTCTTGCGCAGCATCTCTTTCTATAACCGCCTGTTTTTGTTTATCTTTAAGAGCGATTAGGGCGCTTTCTTTCTCTTCAAGCCCGTTTATGGCTTCTTGATAACTGCTCAGCTTTGCAGCCTCAACCGTTACCTTCGCTTCACTGCTTGTTAAAGCGGTGTACCTGTTTCTTGTTGCCTGAATTTCTTCATCAACATTTTTTCCGTTCAGATCTGATTTTATTCTGGACATAATGTCCTCCTATAAAGTTAGTTATGAGTTTATGTTATATGTGCGAACACATTCTTTTGTCGTCATAAAACCATTACGTTATTCGTTCCAAGAATCCTTCATCAATTTATTCCGCCCTTTCAGGGCTTTGGAGTTTATTCATCTTTATACATAGGGCTGCGCCCTATGTTGAAATATATCGCCCTTTCAGGGCTATCAGATAATTTCTTTATCAACATTTTTTCCATTCTGATCTGATTTTATCCTGGACATAATGTTCTCCTCTAAAGCTTAGTTGTGTGTTTATGTTATATGTACGAGCACATTCTTTTGTCGTCATAAAACCATTACGTTATTTGTTCCAAGAATCCTTCATCAATTTATTCCGCCCTTTCAGGGCTTTAGTGTTTATTAATGTTTTTTTCATAGGGCTACGCCCTATGTTGTAATATCTCGCCCTTTCAGGGCTGATGCACATTAATATCATCCTTATAATATTCACATAAGCAAAATTAATAGAACAAAACTCAAGCCCCGAAGGGGTGGAATCTGTAAACATGGGGCGAAGCCCCAGGAGAATGCACCAAGAAACGTTCAAGCCCTGAAAGGGCGTAATCTGTTAACATAGGGCGCAGCCCTATGTGAATGGACTAAAACATACTCAAGCCCTGAAAGGGCGGCATAAACTTCAGTCCCATACATACTGTTCATCATATTCCACTTTATACTTCTTCAAAAAAACTCTGTATTCTTCTTGAAATGTTTTCTTTCTGTGATGCTCTTCCTGATTTTCGATATAAGCAATCACTTTGTCAGTTTCCGACGGATTTACAGAAAATACTCCATATCCATTTTGCCAGTAAAAGTTATTTAACTCTGTGCCCTTCGTTTTCATCCACTTTGATGAATGTGACTTCACTTCTTCTAATAACTTCATCAAAGCAATTTTCTTGGACAACATGCAGAGAATATGAATATGGTCTACATGACCACCGATTTTTATGGGCTGACATTCCATCTCTTTGCAAATACCACCGATATAGCTGTACAACTCATCTTGTACCGGTTGATGAATTATCGGTACTCTCAGTTTAGTACTGAATATTATATGAATGTAATTTTTTACGAGTGATTGTCCCATAAGTTATTCCGCCCTTTCAGGGCTTTGGTACATATTAGTGTTCTTTTTTCATAGGGCTGCGCCCTATGTTGAAGTATCTCGCCCTTTCAGGGCTAATGAACATAAATATTATCGTCGAAAAATTCACTCAAATAAAATTGAGCAGAACAAAACTCAAGCCCCGAAGGGGTGGAATCTGTAAACATAGGGCAAAGCCCTATGATAATGAACTAAGAAACGTTCAAGCCCTGAAAGGGCGGCATAAGTTTCGATTCCATACATACTGTTCATCATATTCCATTATACTTTTTCATAAATGCATTCTATTTTTCAGTTATTAAAGTATATCGCCCTTTCAGGGCTATCACATTTTGAGGATTTCGTCATAATATTCACTCATTTAACGTTAGGAGCACCAATTTTACTATTTATTGCGTTTTTACCCAATTTTCGGGCTATTACTTCAGAGAAAACCTTTTTTCCTTAAGGGAAATCCTTTTTTATGTTCAGGATTTCCTTTTTCTTGTTCAGGATTTCCATTTCCTTGTTCAGGATTTTCTTTTTCTTGTTCAGGATTTTCTTTCCCTTGTTCAGGATTTCCTTTTCCTTGTTCAGGATTTCCTTTTCCTTGTTCAGGATTTCCTTTTCCTTGTTCAGGATTTCCTTTTCCTTGTTCAGGATTTTCTTTCCCTTGTTCAGGATTTTCTTTCCCTTGTTCAGAATTTTCTTTTTCATGTTAAGGTTTTACTTTTGCGCGTTCAGGATTTCTTTTTGCATGTTGGGTGTTTTCTTTTCCGCTTCAGATTCTTATGTTCTCATTAAGGAATTGCACACTTCGCATGTGAAAAATCCTTCTTGATAAAAGGGGAATTTTTTCCGCAACGGAAATAATTGCTAAAGCACTAAGCATTTGAAGAAATGATTTCGTAAGAATTTTTTTAATAAAAGAAATGAGAGATGTTTTCGGTATTAACGTGTATATCCGCCATAAAAACTTCTTTGGTAGAAGAGATAACTTTGATATAGAACGAATCTTCCCTTTAAGCAAAATAAAATATCTAAATTAATAAAAGCTTAGCGCCTCCAGTGTTGTGCGAGAAATACGACCCTAGCTTTTTCCGAACCTTAAGACTTTGCTAAAAGGTACTACAGAAAAATAAGCTACAAATTCCATCAACTAAAAAAAACGGGAAAGATTCAACTATTCAAAGAACAATCTGCATCGGGTAGATTAATCACCCTTTGCTGTTGCAAATTTAAACATGTAAATATATTTATGCAAGGAATATTTTTATTTTGGTGTAAAAAAACCTCCAGGGTTTTTAAAACACTGGAGGTTTGAATATTATCGAAAAAAACTTTTAAATCAACTCAAGTTGACCGCACTATTTAATAAACCGTTAAAACGGTTGAAATACATTTCATATTATTTCATTAACACCTCGATTAATCGAGGTGTTAATAAAACAAAAGCCCAAATTGTTAACCGTTTCAACGGTTTTAATTCTTTACAATTTATAGTTGGTCAACTTGAGTAAATCAATTTATAGCCGTTTCGGTCCCGCATTATAAACTTCAGCGGTGACACCTTTTTTAAACAACTTGAAATTGTCTATAAACCGTGCGGCTAAAGCGTCATACTTGTTCCAATATTCTTCCTTATTTCCCCAGGCGTTCATAGGATCGAGAACATCTGAAGGAACTTCAGGACAAGTAAGAGGAACTTCAAATCCGAATAATTTATCTTTTCTGAACTCAACCGAATCAAGTTTCCCATCAAGTGCGGCGTTAAGCAAGTTACGCGTATGCCGGATACTGATTCGTTTACCGACACCAAACTTTCCGCCAACCCAACCGGTGTTTACTAACCAAACATTTGATTGATTCTTCAAAATTCTTTCCTTCAGCATTTCGGCATATTTAAATGGATGCCGAACCATAAATGGCGCGCCGAAACAAGCTGAGAACGTTATCTGCGGTTCAATCCCCAAGCCGATTTCGGTCCCGGCAATTTTTGAAGTATATCCGCTGATAAAATGATATTGCGATTGTTCGGGATTCAGTTTTGCGATCGGTGGCAGAACGCCGGAAGCATCGCACGTTAGAAAAATAATGTTTTTCGGATGAGTGTGTGCATATCCTTCCGGAACAATATTCGGAATGAATTCAAGGGGATATGAAGCACGGGTGTTTTCGGTAATGCTGTCGTCATTCAAATCAATTTTTCGGGAGATCGGATCGAAGGTCACGTTTTCCAAAATCGTTCCGTACTTTTGTGTACAAGCAAAGATTTCAGGCTCGCTTTCTGCTGAAAGTCCGATAACTTTTGCATAACAACCGCCTTCAAAATTGAATATGCCGTTGCGGCTCCAGCCATGTTCGTCATCGCCAATTAATTTTCTTTTAGGATCGGCTGAAAGCGTGGTTTTACCGGTACCGCTAAGACCGAAGAAGAGTGCGGTATCTCCTTCTCTACCAAGGTTAGCAGAACAGTGCATCGGAAGGACATCGTTAAAAGTTAAAAGATAATTTAAAACAGTGAAAACCGATTTCTTTATTTCGCCGCCATATTCGCTGTTGGCAATGATCGCCATTCTGTTTGCAAAGTTAATAATTATTCCCGTTGCAGTCCGGGTTCCGTCAATAACCGGATCAACCTTAAAGCCCGGAACAGCGATAACTGTGAATCCAGGAACGAATTTTTTCAATTCATCTTTACTGTCGGTAGTTATAAACATATTTCTTGCGAACAAACTATGCCATGCTTTTTCAGTAATAATTCTTACTGGCATTCTATATTCAGGATCAGCGCCGGCGTAACAATCTTGTACGAACAATTCTTCACCTTGAGCCCAAGCCTGGAGTCTTGCGAACAATGCGTTAAATTTTTCAGATGAATAAGGTCTGTTGTACACACCCCACCAAATATTATCAACGGTGGAATCCTCTTGAACAACAAACTTATCTGCCGCGGCACGGGCAGTATGTTTGCCGGTAGTAACTAATAATGCTCCGTGTGCTGAATATTTGGCTTCGTTTCTGAAGATAGCTTCTTCATTCAACGCTGCATCAGGCAAGTTCCAGAACACTTTATCAAGAAAAGTCAGACCTTGATTTTTTAATCTGAAATCAGAAGCCAATTCCATAGCTTCTTTAGAAGCGGGAGTTTGAAATTCTAAGTATTTACTCATAACCAATCCCTCACTAACTTGCGGTCGCCGATATAAAGTTCATTCGGCGCATTTGGATCTAACGCCCATTTGATGCGTTCAATCCCTTCGGTAATATCTTTTATGGAACCGCAATAACTCAAACGTAAATAGCCGTCCATTCCGAATTCTTTTCCCGGAACGGTCAACACTTGAACTTTATCAATTAAGAAAGCGGAAAGTTTGTTTGAATCTTTTTCGTATGCGCTAAAATCAGCAAAACAATAAAACGTTCCATCCGGTTTAGTAACTTTTACACCATCGAATGAGTCTAGTAAATCCATCATGATGTTACGGTTGTTTTCCAAAGTAACGCGAAGATTTTCAACGCTGGATTGAATTCCGTTTAACGCACCGACAGCCGCTTTTTGCAATACAACGGAAGGACCGGATGTTTGATGTCCTTGAATGTTTGCCATCGTTTCAATTAATTTTTTACTTGCAACTGCCCAACCGATTCTGAAACCGGTCATGGCATATTGTTTTGAAACTCCGTTGATGACAATCAATTTAGATTTATCGACGCTTTCTTTTGTAAAATCGTAACAACTGATCGGCTTTTTCCCATCAAAAACAAGACGATGATAAATGTCATCCATGATCAAGTACAAATCTTTTTTCTCGCAGAATTTTACGATCTCGGCAATAAACTCTTTAGCATACATTGCGCCTGACGGATTGTTCGGGCTATTGATAATAATAGCTTTGGTCTGACTTCCCAATCGTTGTTCAAAATCAGAAATGCGGGGATAAAACGAACCATCTTCCGGAAGAACCGGAACACCGACCGCACCGCAAAGTTTTGCCATTTCAGGATAACTAACCCAGAATGGGGCAGGATACATAATTTCATCTTGCGGATTTAAGATTGCCTGCATCGCAACCATTAATGCTTGTTTAGCTCCGCCGCTTGCAATCACATTTTCGGGCATAACGTGCCGGTTATAAAATTCTTCTGTGTATCGGATAATTGCTTTTTTTAAGGGGAGAATACCGTCCGCAGGAGCGTAACGAACTTCACCTGAATTCAGTGAGTTTACCGAAGCCATTATCGCATCCATCGGTGCCATTGATTTTGGTTCACCGCCGCCGAGATGAATTACCGGGTCTCCCTTTTCTCTAAGTATCGCCGCCTTTTCATTTAGTTTTAAAGTTGGGGAAGGACTTATGGATTTTGCTATTAAACTAAGACTCATGTACATTAATCCTATTATTTACTAATTAATTTATTTCTCCATGCAATTTATTCCGCATTTTACAGATAAGCAAGAAAAACTCGTACGAATAAAAATAGATTTACTCTTAGAGGAATAAATATCCAGATAACCAAAAATAATTTGATAGATTTTTTGATGTCTTTAGCGTAAGCGTTATTTTAAATTTGAATTTTAAAGTGACTTTATTAGTACTTTGAATTTCAAATTAGTTTACTATATGGGAGAAAAAAACAAATAATAAATCCCAAATATCAAATAATACCAAATTCAAAAATCGCAAGGTCTTCTAGTTGTTTCTATTCTTAATAATTCGAGATCGAAATTTAAATGATTTTTGGTTCGCCGCGGTGAACATCTTTTTTTGATTTCCGGTTTTCCCGGGTTAGGAGTTGTACTTGTTATCGTTATCGGAATTAATGCTAAGTGTAGAAGAAAGCAGAACTTTGGCGCTTTCTGCTTCAATATTTGAATTAAAAAGAGAAGGAATTGATGTCTTAAGTTTTACTGCGGGTGAACCGGATTTTAATACGCCGGAATTTATTAAGAATGCTGCAATAAAGGCGATTCATAACAACTTAACAAGATATACAGCAAATGAAGGATCACCTGAACTTATACGAGCAATCATCGAAAAGTTCTCTAAAGATAATGATCTTCACTTTGAACCCAAAAATGTTTTAGTTTCAAGCGGCGCGAAACACTCAATTTACAATGTGCTGACGGCGCTCTGCAATCCTGGCGATGAAGTAATATTTCAATCTCCATATTGGGTTAGTTATCCTGAAATGGTAAAACTTACCGGGGCAAAACCGGTTATACTCAAAACACACGCCGAACAAAATTTCAAACTGAAGCCGGAACAATTAGAAAAAGCAATTACCGCTAAAACCAAAGTATTCTTGTTTAATACCCCCTCAAATCCTTCCGGCGCTGTCTATTCCAAAGATGAAATTCTGGCGTTGGCAGAAGTGCTAAAGAACAAAAATCTTTTTATCGTGTCGGATGAAATCTATGAAAAAATAGTTTTCGATAAAGAAAAGCATTTTGCCATTGGTTCGGTTGAAGCGTTACGTGAAAGAACCATAACTGTTAACGGCGTAAGCAAGGCTTATGCAATGACAGGATGGCGAATAGGTTATGCTGCAGGGAACGAAAAAGTAATAAGACTTGCTCGAAAGCTGCAGGGACATTCAACCTCTAATGCGTGTTCAATTTCTCAGGCTGCAGCCGTGGCGGCACTAACACAACATTCCATTGAAGTCGCAAAAATGGTCATAGCTTTTCAGAAGAGACGAGATTTTATTGTAGGTGAGCTGAATGGCATAGAAGGAATTTATTGCGCCTTACCCAAAGGAGCGTTTTACGTCTTCTTTGATGTCAGCAAGTTCTACGGAAAAGCTTTAAACGGAACAAAAATAACTGATTCTTCTTCGTTCTGTGACTATATGCTAAAAAAAGAACGCATAGGTTTAGTTCCCGGTGTAGCATTCGGGAATGATAAGTGTGTGCGGATGTCCTATGCCTGTTCTAATGAAGAAATTAATGAAGGGATGAAAAGGATTAAACACGGGTTAAAAAAACCGGGCTAAATTATATTCAACTTGAAAAAAATATCCCGCTAAAGAGTGATTAATTCTTATCAATATACAATGTCAACGCTTTACTTATCTTTTCGACGGGCATTTTCTCTCCGGTCCACAATTCAAATGATTTTGCTCCTTGATGCACCAACATGTTGATGCCGTTCAAAATTCTTGCCCCTTCACCCGCAGCGATTTTAAGAAGTCGTGTCTGAGGCGGGTTATAAACCAAATCAAAAACTATCTGATCTTTTCCAAAAGCATTATTTAAATTGATAATAGTGTCTTCAATTTCTGGAAACATCCCCACCGAAGTTGCATTGACAATCAATTTTGAATTTCTAAAAACTTCGACTAAATCAGGAGGGAACAGTTCAAAAGTTTTAAAATTCTCAAATTTCATTTTTTCGTAGAAATAATTCTTTAAACTGTCGGCGCGCTGCTCAGTGCGGTTGACGATATTTATCCGGGATGGTTTGAAATTACGAATGAGAGAATAAATGACTGCCCGACAAGCTCCGCCGGCGCCAACAACCGTAACTTCATTATTTGCTATTTCTTCTTTAAAAGGATTGAGCGTTTCAATTACACCCGTTACATCGGTGTTGTAGCCAATGAGCTTTCCCATTTCATTTACAACCGTATTAACAGAGCCGATAATGCCTGCCTCCTCAGACAAACTGTTCACATAACCGACCATAGCTTCTTTGTGAGGAATAGTAACATTAAATCCCTTCACTCCCAGCGCCACAATTCCTTTCAAAGCATTTCTCAAATTCGCTTGGGGCACATCAAACGGTAAGTAGATGTAATCCAGCTCGAGTAAATCAATTGCCATATTATGGATAAATGGAGAGAAAGTATGCTTGATCGGATGACCAAGCAAACCTAACATTTGAGTAGAGAGATGAAATGTATCTTTCATAAAAAACTGAATACTATTAAATAATTGGATTACTGAATTTGGAAAATGGAATTATCTTCTAACAGGGAAATAAAAAGTTTAGACTGCCCAACTCCGGGAAATGAAGTTACAAACTTTTGTTTCAATTCAGCTTTTACCGTAAACGCTTTTTTCAAGTAATAGAACCCGTGTTTACTCATCTTCTTTTGAAAATGTAATTTTGAAAGTTGATAATAGCTTTCAGCGTCATTAGGCTGAAGTTGTAACACTTTAAATAAATAATCTATTGCTTTATCGAGAGCAAAAATTTCTGAATACTTTTTTGATAATTCTTTCCCAACGGCAACGTCCTCCGGATTCTCTTGATGCAAATCAATCAGTTCGTTGATCCGCAAAATGGTTGGTTCGTCAATCTGAAAATTCTCTCGAAGAGAGACGTCCCACACTTCATCTGAAAAATAATTTGCTGCAAGCGCTAATCGAAAATCTCGTAACGCAGAACGGACTTTATTCAACTTGTAAAAGCAGTATCCTCTTCCAAGAAATGCTTCGTGGTAACCGGAATCTTTTTTAATTGCCTTTGTATAAAACATTATTGCGCTGGTGTACTCTTCTTTTTCTTCATAAATGGTCGCAATATTAAAATAAGCGGCTTCGTCGTTCCGTTCAAGTTTCAGTACTGTTTTGAAACACTCAATTGATTGATCGAATTTGCCAAGATCGGCAAAAAGATTACCAAGATTAAACCATGCATCGGTAAAATGATCGTCAATTGCGAGTGAAAGTTCATAACTGTTTATTGCTTTATCAAGTTTATTTAAACTTTCTAAAACAATTCCCCGGTTAAACCAGCCCACTTCACAATTCGGTTCGATATCTAAATATTTATCATAAGCTTCTAAAGCAGCTTCATAGTTGTTGCCGTATTCATAACTAATTGCCATTTGAAAAACAGCTTCGGAAAACTCAGGATCAAGCTCGGCGGCTTTATCAAAATATTCGGCTGCTTTCGCATAAAGTTCTTTCATTTGGTAGAGCTTGCCAAAACGGTAGTAAATGAGTTCGTTTTTCGGTTCGATCGCAAGCGCTTGTTGTAAAACCCGTTGTGCTTCTTCAAAATTTTTTAAATTAATATTTATTAATGCCTTTTCTGCTAATGCATCTACATCAACCGGATTAAGTGAAAGAGATTTCTCTACAAATTTCATTGCTCTCCGGTTTTGGTTAAGCTGGACAAGACAAATCCCCTTCTGCAAATAGAGATCCGCGTTGTATGGAGCTACCTCCAGCAAGGTATCAACTAGAAAAAGCGCATCGCGGTATCGGAAATTTTCTATGCAGAGATCTAGAACTTCTTCAAGAAAGTTTTGATTAAGAAAAGTTTTTCCCTCTTCAACAAGAGCTCTCGCTTTTTTAATTGAAGCCGGAAGGTCTCTACTTTCAATAAATTCGTTTTCGTTCTCAGAATTTTCGGAATCAAAAAAAGTCATTCAGTACCCATTTATTTATAACAGCACTCAAAATGTAATCCTAAAAGAATCTAAAATCAAGTTGAATTTTAAGGATTAATTACCTTTGTGATGAAAAGTCGCGTTTTTGCTTATAATTTGCAATAATTGCTTTCGTCTTTCGTATTCCAAAAAGTTTGCCCTTCTTAGGTCGGCAAATCTTCTTATTTTTGCACATCATAATTTTGGAGAACAATTGAATATGAAATTGATGAAAATCTATTTTTTGGCTTTTTTTTTACTCCCAGCTGGATTATTCAGCCAAAACGCTCTTGAAAACGCCAATAATGCGATAAACAGTTCACGCAAAAATATTTTAACAGAAACCGTTTCAAAGGTTAGCCCGGCAGTTGTTGGAATAAATGTAACTGAAATTAGACAATACCAGACACTTTTTTCAAATCCTTTTTTTGACGATTCATTTTTTAGACAATTTTTCGGAGACCGGAATACCAAACAGAAAGTAAAAAGTCTTGGTTCAGGTATCCTTGTTTCTTCAGACGGTTATATTATTACCAACGACCACGTAGCAGGAAATGCATCCGAGACTGTGGTTACCTTGACGAACGGAAAACAATACAAGGCAAAAACCATCGGGACTGACCCGGTTTCCGATATTTGTCTTTTAAAAATTGAGCCTTCTCCTCAAGATGTGGGAACAGATTTTCCATTCATTCCTTTTGGGAATTCGGATGATGCGATCATCGGAGAATGGGTTATCGCACTCGGAAATCCTTTTGGCTTATTTGAAATTAATGATAAACCAACAGTAACCGTCGGAGTCATCAGCGCTACGGGCATGAATTTAGACCCCGTTCAAAATCGCTACTATCTCAATATGCTTCAAACGGATGCTGCGATAAACGGCGGTAATAGCGGCGGACCATTAGTTAACGGTATCGGCGAACTCATCGGAATGAACACTATCATTTATACGGCAGGAGGTAATTCCGGAAGTATCGGGCTTGGTTTCGCCATTCCTGTTAATAAAATTAAACGGATAATGGAAGAACTTAAAATGAAGGGAAAGATCGAAAGAGATTTCTATCCCGGTTTTGCGATTCAAAATATAGACGAAACGATTGCGGGATATTTCAAACTATCGTCAACTCGCGGGGTTATCGTTACACAAGTCGAGAAAAATTCTCCAGCCGGTAAAGCCGGGTTAAAACCGGGCGACGTTATCCTACAAATAGATGATTTCAAAATAAATAACCAACAAAATCTGATCGGCGTTTTACAGGAATTTAGAACAAACCAAAAGATCACGGTTAAAATAATCCGCGATAATGCTGAAGAAACTTTAAACATGAAATTGGAGACACACTGATGATTGAAAGATATACCCGCCCGGAAATGGGAAGAATTTGGGAAGACGATTTTAAATATCAAACATGGCTGCAAATTGAAATTCTTGCGAGCGAAGCGAGAGCCGAACTTGGACAAATTCCTAAAGAAGATGTTGATCTGATAAAACAAAAGGCAAAGTTTGATGTAAAAAAGATTTTGGAGATCGAGGAGACCACACAGCATGATGTTATCGCTTTCCTTACCAACGTCGCGGAGTATGTGGGACCCGTTTCCCGACATATTCATTATGGAATGACTTCATCCGATATTCTCGACACGACTCTTTCCTTTCAAATGAAAACCGCGGGAGAAATTCTTTTAAAAGATTTAGAGGAACTGAAATCAATCTTAAAAGAAAAAGCGCTCGAATATAAAAACACCCTTTGTGTCGGAAGAACACACGGCATCCACGCCGAGCCGACAACCATGGGATTAAAATTCGCTTTATGGTTTGAAGAAACAAAAAGAAATATCGAGCGGTTGCAATCCGCAATTGAAAGAATAAGCGTTGGACAAATCTCCGGTGCAGTCGGAACGTTTGAACATCTTTCTCCGCAAGTTGAAGAATATGTTTGTAAAAAAATGGGACTAACCCCGGCGCCTGTTTCCACACAGGTGATTCAGCGTGACAGACACGCCGAGTATCTTTCCGTTCTTGCAATAACCGGAAGTACGCTGGAAAAGATTGCTACGGAAATCCGCCATTTACAAAAGACCGAAGTGCTTGAAGCGGAAGAATTTTTCTCTAAAGGACAAAAAGGTTCTTCCGCTATGCCGCATAAAAGAAATCCTATTACTTGCGAAAGAATTGCAGGACTTGCACGCATTCTCCGCGCAAACGCTATAGCCGGATTTGAAAATATCTCTCTCTGGCATGAACGCGATATTACACACTCTTCCGTTGAACGCGTTATCATTCCCGACAGTACGATCCTTCTAAACTATATGCTCGCAAAGATGAAAGACTTGATTAAAAATCTTCTCATCTATCCCGAAAATATGTTGAAGAATCTCAACCTTACCCGCGGACTTGTCTTCTCGCAAACCATTCTCCTTAAAATTACTGAGAAAGGGGCAACGCGCGAAGAAGCTTATAAAATAGTACAGACCTCCGCAATGAAAGTTTGGGCAGATCAAAACAAAAATTTGAAAGATGAATTGCTTACTTCGGACGAAGCCTCAAAATATTTATCTAAAGAAGAGATCGAAACAATCTTTAATAACGATAAAATGCTAAAGAATGTTGATTATATTTTTCAGAGGACGGTGTTGAAGTAATTAATAGATTGTTGAGTTACACATCTTAATTCAAAAATAGTTGATCAAAACATTGTATCGCAGGATATAATTCTGCGGTACACATTATTTCAATTCTACAATAGTTCGATTAAAACGGTAAAAATGGATCACTCCATTCTATCCGTTTCGTATTTCAATTCTACAATAGTTCGATTAAAACATTTAATTGTAAAGACGCGGCATGCCGCGTCTCTACATTTCAATTCTACAATAGTTCGATTAAAACACTTAGTGACCTTTACGACCACGAACTTGTAATTCTATTTCAATTCTACAATAGTTCGATTAAAACTTGTTCCTTTTGTTAATTAAAAAATATCCTTATTTCCATTTCAATTCTACAATAGTTCGATTAAAACTATTTAACCACCCCCGACGGGGATGCTTTTATCAGACATTTCAATTCTACAATAGTTCGATTAAAACAAATGTATAAACCAATCTTTGTTTTTTATCGACTGTATTTCAATTCTACAATAGTTCGATTAAAACTAATTTAACTTTTACATTATAACCGATATTTTTTAATTTCAATTCTACAATAGTTCGATTAAAACTTATAAACAATAACTTTATTTCTCCTTTTGTCGTTATTTCAATTCTACAATAGTTCGATTAAAACGATTTATCTCTGGAATATCTTTACTCTCTAAATCAATTTCAATTCTACAATAGTTCGATTAAAACGGAGTTAGTCCCAACATTCGAGGTTGTCCTGATGTATTTCAATTCTACAATAGTTCGATTAAAACGACGTATTAAAATTTTACGCGGAACTTTTTTCTGT
>MNVA01000205.1 GCA_001871325.1 Ignavibacteria bacterium CG1_02_37_35 | reverse complement strand
GCAAGGAATAATCAACATTATAAAATACAATCTCAATAATGCTCGAGCCGAGCGATTTAATGGTGCGATACAAAAGCTAAATAGGGTTGCTCAAGGCTACAGAAATTTTAATAACCTGAGGATTGCTATTCTCTTCTTCAATGGCAAACTCAACCTATTTTCACACTATTAACGGTAGAACCAAAAAAATAAAGGTTTTATATGTCATCCCTTCGGGATTTTTTTTTCTCAATCCCGAAAGGATGAAATTATTATAACAACACCTGAAAAGAGCGGAACTAAATGCCGAAAGCATGACATTAATAAAATGCTTAATCAATCGAACAATTAGACAATTAACTGTGAATCAAAACAGAAATTGATATTCTTAGGTTGACGCCTATGCGACTTGTCGGGACGGAGGTCCGATTCTTCTCGAGCGTATAAATCAACGGTGTGACTTTTAATTCCAATTTTTATAGGAAAATAATTGGGAATTTCTATTTAAAGGTTCGTTAACAACCGTAAATCGTTCCGGGTGTTTAGGCTTCTGGTCAAACGAAACGATAGGGGGATTTTGAATGGAAAAATTTTCCGGTACAGAAACTGTATGGACTTTGCTGCTGGAATAATATTGTTTTACAACCCTCTTTTGTAAGATTTTTCCTTGTTTCTTCTTCCGGGCAGTAACAATCTTATTAAACAAAACCGAAAAAGTGAACACTGCAATAAAGAAAACGACTATGCCTATCACTATATAGTTTATCATTGTTTGAAGATCTAAATGCATCTGATTTTTAATTCTGATTAAGATTTTCTAAAATAAGTTTCTCAAATATAAATTGAAATGATCTAAATAGAACGTGTTTTTTCTTCTCTTCTGATCTATATCACACTGATTACTTTACGCTTGTTAGTTTGGTAAGTTAACATTCACTTGCCGCGAAAAGTTTCTTACCGGTTAAAAAATATTTGGTTTAGATTTTTTCCCTTGCTAACCTAAGAAAAAGTGATAAAAATTATTTATTGACTTTGAATTCTAAAAAACATTAAATTGCATCCCGTTATCAATAAGGTGTGAGATGAAGAAAATAGGTTTCTTTTTTATTCTATTTTTTATTCAGTTTGGATGTTTAGACATCTCCAATCCGGTTATCAACAAAGATGTTCAAGTTCAAATTCCGTTAGGAGAGGAATTCATTCTGAAGTATCAAAAAGAACTTAAAATTGAAGGAACAAATTTAACGATAAAGTTTTCTGCGATTCCGGAAGATTCTCGCTGTCCCGTTGATGTTGTTTGTGTTTGGGCGGGAAATGCGCACATCGTTCTTCTTTTAAACGGAAGTGACAACATAGACCTGAACACCACCCTCCCATCAAATGAAGCGAGTTATATGAATACTTACAAAATAACGCTGCTTGAAGTTCAACCGCTCCCGTTATCCCGGCAACAAATTCCTATTGAAAAATACGAAGTGAAATTAAAAGTGGAGAAATTACAGCCGTAAATCATAGTGTGGTAAACCGCATGGTGGATGGTTGAGTTTTGATGGATGATGTAAATTAGAGTCCATGCGAAATAACTATTCAGGCATTGATTTATTCGATCGTAACGTTAAAAAATTTGCACTGAAAATATTCTTATAATCTTTTGATGTTCGCTACCATGAATTTACGGTTAGCTAATGAATAGTGTATTATTCACCAGAATTTGAAAAATGTTGAGCATTTAAGAGCATAAGTAATTTTCTGCCGATCTTATAATTTTCATTTACACCGGAAAACATTTCACACGACGGTCCAAATGCAAACACACCAACCATAGCGGCTGTATGACTTTTAGAGGCGAAATCAATTTTCATATTTCCGCCATCAAGCTTGCCGCCGGTTATTGCAGCGCCGCCGGTTTCGTGATCGGCAGTAACCAGAACTAACGTATTTTTATCTGCTTCGGCGAATTCGAGTGCTGTTTTAACAGCTTTTTCAAAATCGTTCATTTCACTTATGAGAACATCCGGCAGATTTTCATGTCCGCCGTGATCAATTTGCGATCCTTCAATCATCATAACAAATCCATTCTCATTTTTTGAAAGTCCAGCCAAAGCTTTTTGGGTTAATTCCGAAAGAGAATAGCTCCGCTGATTGGCAGCTTTTAAATCAGACGGTTCTAAAAGAGCATAATATTTTTGAGCATTTGATTTTACCAACTCCTCATAGCTGCTAATTATTTCATATCCACTCCTAACAAGTTTAGCCAATAAATTTTGGTTGTCTGTCCTTTTGCCGCCTAACGAATCCGGGACAAAATATTTCTTCCCGCCGCCGATCACTATGTCAGTTTCCGATTCAGTAAATTGTTGTGCAAGGAGTTCACTCTCGTGCCGGTTTGTTGTATGTCCTAAAAATGCTGCCGGAGTTGCATTAATAATTTCAGAAGTTACTACTATTCCTGTAGAAAGTTTTTTTTGTTTTGCTAAATCTAAGATTGATTGAATCGGTTTTCCAGATTTGTCAACGCCGAGTGAACCGTTATTTGTAGATTCTCCGCATGCTAACGCTGTTCCACCAGCAGCGGAATCAGTCTTTAATTTGTCTGCAGAACATGTTATGGAAAATCCTGTGACTGGAAATCTTTTAAATGATGAATTTGGATTTGTTAAAACTGATACACTAACTTGAGAAACACCCATACCATCGCCAATCATGATAATAATGTTCTTAGGAAATTTTGGAGTTCCCGCTAAGATCAGTGAAGAAATAAAAAGTACAAAAGAGAAAATCGTTTTTTTCATTTACGACCTATAAAAAACTCTCCGGTTCAGAGAGAGTTTTATTAAAAAGAAATGCAATCTTATTATACCGTTACTTCGGTTGCAACATTTGTTATCCAGTCGTGTTTATCGGCAATCCCACCTCTCTGAATTTCAGTAATTTCGTTAAACAGTTCAACAGCTAGCTTACTTTCTTCACCATTATTGATAACCATTTTATTACCTTTAAAAGTCACCTCCGACACTGGAGAAATAATTGCAGCCGTTCCTGTTCCGAATACGCCTTTTAATTTACCGTTCTTATATGCTTCAATAAATTCATCAACGCTAATCAGTCTTTCGTTTATCGTGTAATTTTTATCTTTCAACAACTGAATCACAGAGGCTCTTGTGATGCCGGGAAGAATACTGCCCGTCAGTTTGGGGGTCGCAATTTCATTTTCAAACTCCACGAAAATATTCATCGTACCGACTTCTTCAAGATATTTTTGTTCAACACCATCGAGCCATAACACCTGAGTGTAGCCTAATTGATTTGCAATTTCTGTAGCAAGAAGACTTGCGGCATAATTTCCGGCAGTCTTTGCATCCCCGACCCCTTTTCTTACCGCGCGGACATAATCGTCTTGCATTAAAATCTTCACCGGTTTAAAACCTTCAGGATAGTATGCACCTACCGGAGATAACATTATTATAAACTTATAAACTTTAGATGGATGGACTCCCAATATCTCATCTGTTCCAAACATAAGGGGTCTGATGTAAAGTGATTCACCACTATTGGTTGGGATCCAATCTTTCTCTATTGCAACTAATTCTTTTAACGCATGAAGCACAAAAGTTTCATCAATTTGCGGCATGCACAATCTTTTTGCTGAATGGTTCAAGCGCTTCAAATGAGTTTCGGGGCGAAAAATTACAGTATCACCCTTCACTGTATGAAAAGCTTTTAGTCCTTCAAAAATTGATTGCCCATAGTGAATAAACATTGCTGCCGGATGAACAGATAGATTTTCTACCGGTTTAATAAGATAGTTATGCCATCCTTTGTCGGGTGAATAATCCATCTCAAAAATATGGTCGGTAAAAATTTTTCCGAAACCTAATTTCGAAGGCAATTCTATTTTTGATGTTCTAGGTTTAATTTGATAGGTTATTTTTTCCATAACGATTCCTTACAAAAAATGAGAAAAAACCAACAGCTATTTAAGCAATTTCTCAATAAGTTTAAAATAAAAATGCCCGGTGGAGGGCTACCGGGCGTGGGAAGATTCACTATGGGGGGTAAGCATAATGAATCGTGGTTCAAACTTAATAGACTTTTAGGAAAAAAGCAAGTTATTTTTTACTATTTTTTAAAAAAAATTTAGAGAAGCAATTTTGCGTGACATTTCTTTGAAAGAATAACTTTTAATTAGAAAAAGAATACACAAAATTTCGAACCGGGATTCAATTCTTTTCTTACCAGCTTCAATATTAATTTTACTTTTGCCTCATTGGCATTAGCAGAGCACCCGATTGTTTTAACAATTTTGTAGTTACTTGAACGCTTGCTAATAATTTGGATGCTGATTTTGCCGCTTTTAGATTATTTTCTAAAGATTCCCTCTCTAAACTAAAAAAGTGCGAGGTCAAGCGTTCGAGTCGCTTATGTGGCTCAATTAGTTCGGAATTCAAACGAATTCGCACTTTTTTATTTTTAATAAATTTCTTCTAACCTTCTAATTTGCTTAGTTAGTACTAACTTTGTACATACTTTTTAAGAACAGATTCTAATAAAATGAAAATCCGATCTAATGAAAGAAGGTAAACTTAAACCTAAAATTCTTACCTTTATTTCAATAAAAAATTTGTTTACTGCTTTAGTTTTTTCTATCCCTGTTTCTTTTTCTGCCGCGTTATATGGGTTTAATTCTTTGATTGACAATTTTCTTGTGTCTGTTTTCTGATAATTCTTAGATTAAAAGAAATTGATGCCCTGATTCAGATCTGATTTGAATACACCTCACTTCTATCGCTTTCCGGAATAAATTTTAAAAGTGACATTTAAAATTGATATACGGCTAAGACTTAATTTGTTTCATACTAATTGGCAAAAGTCAGGAAACATTTAAATATCTTTCTACTTTATAAGCAAATACTTTATTAAGTTTACGAAGGATGAATTAATCCGTTTAAATTGCAGATGCATCAGCTTGAAAACGGCTGCAGCAGCTGTTACTTGAGTTTTCTAACTCACTTTTAGTTTATCCGGTATGGACAATTTCAAGTTTAAACAAAAAAGAAGTTACTATGATATCTGCAACATCATTTCCACTTAAAATTTACTCTGTAACAATTTTGTATCTTCTTCCACTCATATCTTCAAAACAAATTTAAAACGGTCATGAAATCAAAAATTCTTTTGACGAGTTTTATTTTCGTCTTCGTCCTTTCAATTTTAATACTTTTTGAATTCCATTATTCTACAGAAAAAGAAGCAATTGGAAGGTTCCAGGCGCATCAACTTTTTACCTCAAAACAGTTGGCGAAAGAACTTGAAGTCTATTTAAGGTACCAATCGCAAAGTGCGGAGAAGCTTTCTTCCTTAGTAGGGAAAAACAATGCTCTGCTCTCTTCCGCTATTCAAGAATATTTTCAGAATATCACGACTCCAAATGTACTCTCGATTAGCCTGCTTGACGAAAAAGGAAGAGTAAGTTATTCAACAATAAAAGGAGCTGTTGAGCTTAATTTTGGCGAAACTCAATTTAGCAAGTGGGGAAGAAACGAACCGAACAAAGGGGAACAATTTATTAGCACAGAAGTCCCGGAAATTTTTTCGAGCCCGAATAATGGTCAGTCATTCCGCGTAATAATTGCCTCACCAATGTTTAGCGGAACAAACAAGGGGGAAGCAAGGTCAACATTAAAATCTAAAGAAAAACTTCCCGCTGCTTATGCTGGTCTTTTAATTGCGGTGATAGGCTTAGGTGATATTCTGACTCCATTTTTACAAAGTTATGATCTTCATAAAGAGAAACAGTCTGTATGGATATTGGATGAGGACGGCACAGTCTTGTATCAGCCTACACATCCTGAAATGGTTTCACTTAATATTCGCCGGAAGGATAAATCGTGCAGCGAATGTCATAACTCTTTTGACTACATAGAAACAATTCTGTCGAAAAATTCCGGCACAACGAATTATGAATTAAAAGAAACCTCTCAAAAGCTATCTAGTTTTGCTTCCCTGAGGTACAAAAATCTTTCCTGGAAAATTGTTGTAAATGTTCCGTTGGATGAAGTTTCTAAATTTGCAGATAAAAATCTTCTTCAAACAGTAGGGCTTGTTTTCGTCTTAGTTTTTACGCTCATCGGTTCGGCATTTTATGTCTTTCGCAGTAAGAGGGCAAAAATCCTTCTTGAAGAAGAAGGAAAACGTTTGAAGGAGCAGATAGCTTTACAAGAGAAAGTTCGCGAGACGGAAGAACATTATAAATCGGTTGTTGATAATTCCCCCGACGCTATTCTTATCGTGTGTGAAGGGAAGATTGTCTTCGTTAATCCGGCGGCTATTGAATTGGTGGGCGCGACAAGTCCTGAAGACCTCGTTGGCAAAACAGCAATTCAGTTTGTCCACTCTGATGATAAACAATTTGTCAGCAATAAACTGTATGAGGCTTTAACCGGGGGAATTACTTCCGATAAAATTGAGGGGCGATTTATTAAAATGGACGGAAGTATTATTTCAGTTGAAGTTGTCGGTTCTCAAACAACTTTTAATGGAAAACCATCTTTTCAATCAATTATTTCGGATATAACCGAAAAGAAGAAAGTGGATTTGGAAAGAGAGGTATTGTACGAAATTACAGAAGGGATAACCACGACTCACAATCTTAACGAATTGTTAAAGTTAATCCATCACTCGTTGGGGAAAGTGATTTATGCTGAAAATTGTTTCATTGCTCTTTATGATAGAAAAACAAAACTCTTTAATTTCCCTTTTTTTATTGATAAGTTCGATCCTCAGCCGCCACCGATGGCGATGAAGAAAAGCTGTACTTCATACATATTTAAAACGGGTAAGCCATTATTGCTCACGCAAGAAAAGTTTGATCAATTAGTAGAACAGGATCTGGTCGTACTTGTGGGGACAAATTCACCGTCATGGATTGGGGTGCCATTGCTTACGCCTACTGAAACAATCGGCGTTTTAGTCCTTCAGAATTACGAAACAGAAAATATTTATTCAGAAAGTGACCTTCAGTTACTAAGTTCTGTCGGAAACCAAATCGCTCTGGCTATTGAACGAAAAAGTATAGAAGAAGCTTTTAAAAATGAACGTTTATTATTGCGTACGGTAATAAACAACATCCCCGATTCAATTTATTGCAAAGATACCGAAAGCCGGAAAACACTTGCTAATTTAGCCGATATAAATAATTCAGGCGCAAAGTCTGAAGAAGAAATTTTAGGCAAGACCGATTTTGATATTTTTCCAAAGGAGCTGGCAGAAGGATTCTTCGCTGATGATCAGCAGGTGATACAAACAGGAGTGCCTGTCCTTGATAGAGAAGAATATGTTCTGAATGAGAAAGGACAGAAAGAATGGCTGCTAACTTCTAAACTGCCTCTGAAAGATGAAGCCGGAAAGATCATTGGCATTGTTGGGATCGGACGAAATATTACCAATCGCAAACGAGCCGAAGAAGCCCTTTCAAATGAACGAACTTTACTGCGCACGATCATAGATTTAATCCCTGATGCTATTTATGCAAAAGACAGTAAAGGAAGAAAAATATTAGCCAACCCAAAGGAAGTTTATTTATGCGGCAAAGAAAATGAAAAAGAACTTCTTGGAAAGACGGATAGTGATTTACATCCGGACGATAAGAAAAAAGGTTTTCTTGAAGAAGATGAACGCATCCTACATTCAGGGGATTCAATTCTTAATATTGAGGGGGAATTGATTGATAAAGACGGACAACTCCATTGGCTGCTCGGGTCTAAAGTGCCGTTGCGAGATGCAAGTGGAAAAATAATTGGTGTTGTTGGCGTTAACCACGATATCACCGAGCGCAAATTGCAGGAAAAAGCGCTTGCAAAAACCAACGAAAAACTTTCTAAAACCGTTGCAGAAAAGGATAAATTCTTTTCAATTATCGCTCATGATTTACGCAGCCCCTTCAATGGATTTTTGCAATTCACTGAATTGATGATGGATGAAATCGAAAGTTTCTCAACTGAAGAAATAATCGAATTCAGTAAAAATATGCACCAATCCGCAGCCAATCTCTACAAATTAATAGAAAACTTATTAGAGTGGGCACAGATGCAAAGGGGAACAATATGTTTTGACCCCAATGAGATTAGTGTGAACGATATGGTATCTCAAGGAATTAGCACCATCCAACAAAGAGCCGAACAAAAAGGCATCGCTATTTCGAGTGATCTGACTGAATCTTTTATGGTTTATGCTGATGAAAAAATGGTTAACGCTGTATTCAGAAACCTTCTCTCAAATTCAGTAAAATTTTCTTCAAAAGAAGGGAAGATTATTGTAAAAGCCAAAAAATTGAGTAATCAAATGTTGGAAGTTTCCATCAGTGATACCGGTGTTGGGATGACAGAAAAAACATTAAATAAATTGTTTAAAATGAATGAGAAAGTAGGTTCAAAAGGAACCGATGGAGAGCCAAGCACAGGTTTGGGGTTGCTGCTTTGTAAGGAGTTTGTTGAAAAACAGGGTGGAACTATTTGGGTCGAAAGCGAAGTGGGAAAAGGAAGCACATTTTATTTTACTCTCCCGATAATTAAACCGGAGACAAAATAAGATGAATTTTGTTGATCCATCTTGAAGAATAATTTTTTGAAACGAATTCGGTAGTAAGTTGTAAGTTGAGATTTATCCCGACCATGAAGCATTCTAAAAAATGTATTTGTTTTACGAAATGCACATAGTTAGATAACTATTATTTTGCAAGTCAATCTCCTGAGCAATAAAATCAGCTTCAAAAGCAAAGTTATGCCCGATCAAAGTTAAACGAGCCTCTTTTTTAAGAATATTTTAATGGTTTTAATTTTCGCGGTATTTGAATTAATCCAAATAATATTTAATTTCAATCAACAATAAAGATTTGTAAATGAAGGCAATAGTTTTATATCTTTTTTTGATGTCGTTTTTCATAAATTCCTGTGCGGCTTCAGATTGTGCTAAGTCAAATCAAGCAAAGAAGACCGAGCCTAATTATCATTCAATGGTTACTAAATTAGCTGAAGAAAAATATGCCGGCTTTTTTACTTTACAAGAAAACGAAACGAAAGAATTTTATTTGGTTACAAGTCGGAGCAAATCCGCTACTGAAACAGCGATAAAGTTTTTTATTTATGAAAAAGAAAGTGAATTGATCATTCTTGAAGATTTTATTCCTCTCGGCGATGTAAAATGGAATGGAAAATTCACCGTAAATGTTCAGAAATTTCCCGGAACGGTTAAATTAAATGAGACTGGAACGGATAGATCAGGATATGTGTTTAATGTTAAAACAAAGCAAAAAATTTAAGAATAATTCAACCAATAAATAATTAGGGCATCGTTATGAAAAAAATAATAACTCTTCTTTCAATTGTCAGCATACTGTTCGTTGCTGGATTTCTTTTTTTTAAAGGAATTGATCCTCAACCAAAAGTTAGTTCCATAGACAATACAGTCAATGATAAGAAAGTAAGCAAAGCGTCTCCTTTAATAGCTGAGAACGTTAGGAGCGAGAAAACCGTTTCGCAGGGTGCGAAGTTGATTGCATCTAATCTGCAATCTGAAAAAGCAAACGAATCGGTAGCAGCTCCACCAAGACCAAGAAAATCGCTTTTGTCTGAACGTAAAAGAATGAAAAAGAGCGGTAGTAAGTTTGATCAACCCGATATGTTCGATAAAATACAAAAAATGATCCGTACGAGAGAGGGACAATCAGAACCGACCTATCAACCTAATTATAAATTCATAGAATTTAATAAATTGAAAAACAACAGTAAATTTTCAAAAACTGTGGCTAATTTAAATTGGGTTGAACGCGGACCTGCTAATGTTGGCGGAAGAACCAGAGGAATTGTTGTTGATCCTGATGATGCATCAAAAAACACCTGGTATGTCGGTTCTGTCGGCGGTGGTGTCTGGAAAACAACAGACGCAGGAACTTCATGGCGAAATCTTACTGATGAGATACCAAATTTGGCAACTACTGCCATTGCTCAAAGCGGGTCGAACAAGAATGTTTTCTATGCAGGAACCGGTGAAGGATTTAACAACGCAGATGCAATTGCAGGGAGCGGAATTTTCAAATCAACAGACAGAGGAGAAACCTGGACTCAGCTTCTTTCAACTGCAAACAGCAATTTTAGTTATGTCAATCGCCTGGTCGTTGATCCTTCTAATGAAAATATTGTTGTTGCCGGGACAAGAACCGGTATTTTAATATCAAACGATGGTGGAGCTTCATGGGTAAAAAAATCATCGTATGGAAATATTCAGCACGTTATCGCAAACCCATTAAATTTTAATACCCTCTATGCCGCCGCAAATGGGAAAGGCGTAGTAAAATCTTTTGATGCCGGAGAAACCTGGTTTGAAACGGATAATAAAAATTTGAGCGGTGCAAGGTTGGAAATTGCTATTGCTCCATCCGACACATCAAAACTTTATATCTCCTCCGAAACAAGTACAGGGTCTTCACTCTTTGGGACTGTAAATGGGGGCGCAAGCTGGACTGAAGCAACAGAAATCTCGGGAACAGTATATGATTGGCTCGGCGGACAAGGCTGGTATGATAATACAATCGCCGTTAATCCGTATGATGCTGATTTAGTTTATGTCGGTGGTATTGACATCTGGAAAATGCAGGTTTCTACTGGTGCTTCCCAAAAAAACATCTCGTCTACTGAAAAAGACAGTATGGAGGTAAGATTTGCTTTTGTCCCGGGAGGTCTTCCTTTTGAAAATGGCGGGGTTGGAACAGGAGATGATTATTGGAAAACAAGCGATCTGGCGCAGTCTGATCTCTTCAATGTTGAGCTTAGATTTGGTCCCGGAAAAGGTCAAAAAGCGGCAAGGTTTATTAACACTACACAGGATTATCAAAATTATCTGGATGTACCCTTTGAAGCATGGGATCTTTCCGGTAATCGCCAGTTGATGGTATCATTTCAAGATGCCAATAAAAACGGCGTGTTTGACGTCTCTTCGTTGAGCGGAGATAAAATTCATTTTCATAATGTAACTTATGATGCTGCTCTACCTGACGCCAATATTGCAAAAGTCAATGGCATTAAATATAAAAACAATTTTGTTGTACTGCTTAGAAAAGCAACCGGTACAACATGGAATCCGGCAACGCTTCCGAATGCATGGTTAAGAATTAATGTAAGTAGTTTTCCCTCTCTCTTAAGAACTTCTTCTCCGATTACAGACGGTTATAATAGATATTCAGGCACACAGGCAAATATTCACGTTGATCATCATAACATTGTTTGTGTTCCGATGGATCAAGCCACAAAATCCTTTAAAATGTTAAATGGGAATGACGGAGGTGTTGCAGTCTCCACGGATGGCGGAACAACTTTTAAGGAAGTTGGAGACAATGGATATAACACTTCGCAATTTTATGGCGTTGATAAAATGACCGGCGCCCAAGCATATTTTGGTGGAATGCAGGATAACGGCACCTATTTTTCTGATCATAGTCTCGGGAACGCTAATGCGGCAACAAAATATAAATTTGTTATCGGCGGAGATGGGTTTGAAGTTGTGTGGAACCCTAAAGACCCGTTAAAAATGATCGGCGGCAGCCAGTACAACGGTTTATCACGAACTGTTGATGGATGGATAACATCTGAAACCCCCAATAAGGGATTTGATGATTATGCAGACGGCGGTGTTAATTCTCCTTTCATAACCAAAATTGCCGGTTCAAAACAAGACCCGGATTTGCTTTTCGTTATAAGTAGAAAAGGCGTTTATCGCTCAGATAACTTCGCGGAAAATTGGGTGCTTACTCCAATAACTACTTCCTTTCAGAATGGCGGATATTTCACTTTCGCACAGGTCGCCATCTCATCGGCAACTCCTCAAGTTGTTTGGGCTGGAGCTTTCATGGGATCCCAGGGGAAGGTGAATGTCTCTAAAGACGGCGGTTTAAGTTTTGCTGCTACAAATAATTACGCACAGACTATGGGACTTCTCTCCGGTTTAGATACACATCCGACGGAACCGCAGACTGCATTTGCAATTTTTTCAGATCAAGGTGCGCCAAAAATTTTACGAACAACAAATTACGGCGGAGTTTGGACTGATATTACCGGGTTTGCTTCTTCTACCACAAGTACGAACGGTTTCCCTGATGTTGCAACTTATTGCCTGCAGGTAATGCCGTACAACACTAATATTATTTGGGCTGGAACTGAAATTGGAATTATTGAATCAACCGATAACGGCGGTTCGTGGCACTATTCAAATAATGGGTTTCCTGCTGTTTCTGTTTGGGATATGAAAATTGTTGACGATGAAGTTGTGGTCGGTACGCACGGAAGAGGCATCTGGTCAGTTGCTTTACCGGAATTAGCAAACTATAAACCACCGGTAGTTACCCTTTCTCCAAGAATAAACGGCAATGTCTACCAGGGTAAAGATGGAATTATTATCAATTCCTCCTTACGTTCGCCATACGATTCAACTCAAGTTTTAATTGATGGAATTAAACAATTTACTCTTGGTGCTACAACAGAAAAAGATTCTACGCTTATTGTGCCGTTCTTTAGCACCGGATTAAAGAAGTTCCAACTCGTTTCATTTAAGGGTGAAGTTGGATTTAAATCCGGGTTGATTTCAACTACTTTGATTGAAATTTTGGCTGCTCGAAGTGGTTATGTGAATGATTTTAATTCAGCTACAACCGATTTTTCAGGTGATTTCTCGGTTAATACTGCCGCCGGATTTTCTAACGGAGCGATTCATAGCGCACATCCGTACGGTACAAACAAAGATTTGATTTACACACTGCGCGTTCCGATTGTTGTAGCAGCGACAAACGCAACATTAAAGTATGATGATATTGCCATCGTAGAACCGGGTGATCCGGGTTCTGTTTTTGGCGGAAGTAATTTCTGGGATTACGTAGTTGTGGAAGGTTCTAAGGGAGGAGACTGGTTTCCATTACTTCCAGGATATGACTGCAGAGATGATGCGGCATGGTTAGCAGCTTTTAATAGCAGCGCAAGTGGAACTCCAAGTATGTTTAAAAATCACTCGGTTAATTTATTGGATTATTTTAGCGCAGGCGATGAAATATTAATTCGCTTCAGGCTATTTGCTGATCAATATGTTGATGGCTGGGGCTGGGCGATTGATAATTTGAAGATTCAAGAAGGTCTTGTTGGCGTTGAAAATGAAACAATCCCGACACAATTTGCATTATCACAGAATTATCCGAACCCGTTCAATCCTTCTACTACAATAAAGTATGCTTTACCGAAAGAAGAAAAAGTTACGTTGAAGGTTTATAACAACGTTGGCGAGTTGGTTACAACTTTAGTGAACGAAGTTCAAGCTGTTGGGGTACACCAAGTAACTTTTAATGCAAGCAGATTGGCAAGCGGTGTTTATTTTTATAAAATTGAAGCCGGTGCATTTAACCAGACCAAGAAATTGATTTTGATGAAATAGTATCAAATGACCACAGGAGGTCATAAGTAATTAAAAGAGAACAAGTTAAGTAAGAAAAAGAGAAAAAATCATTAATAAGGGAAACGAAAAA
>MNVA01000207.1 GCA_001871325.1 Ignavibacteria bacterium CG1_02_37_35 | reverse complement strand
TTCTAAATTTCTGTTGTACTCACGCAGAAATAATTTGTTCGGCGTATAGTAAGCCCATTTTGCAAGCCAATCTGTTTGCGTCATATTTTTTGCTCCAGGCTTTTACTCGCTTTATAAAGGATTATCCCGGCTGTAAGTGCAGCAAGCGGAGCCAATAATAATGTTACTCTCATTATTTCAGGATTAGCTGAAACTTTCAAAAGATCATTTATTTTTCCGAAGATTGGTGGAGCGATTCCATATCCGATTACATTTACGGTAAAGAAATATAATCCAACAGCCAAGCCTCGTAAGTAAGGTCCCGCAATGTCATTCACATCTGCGGCTGCCGGACCAAGCCATGATAATGTTAGAGCGAGAAGAATGGTGATACAAATGATCTGCAACGAAAGGATGGAAGTGTTTAAGAGAACCAGCCAAACGGGAATACATAAAAACGCTATGATGCTTGTGAACTGTAATCTTCCGCCGATTCGCTTTGCTTTGAATTTATCGGCAAACCAGCCGCCGAGAATTGTTCCCGGAAGTCCGCCAATTATTGTTCCGATGCCAATCAACAAACCGATTTCGGAAATTGCCATTTTCTGAGTTCTTACTAAAAATGTCGGAATCCAAATTGAAACGCTGTTTGCTGAAACCGCAAAAAAAGCATACCCAACTAAAATGTATCGAAGCGGAACATTTTGAAAAAGCAGTTTCCAATTTTTTTTCTGATGTTCTTTTGGTGCATCGCTAATCCCTCTCTGAGGTTCTTTTAAAAACAAAATCAAAACAACAAATATTAATCCCGGGAACCCTAAAAAGTAAAATGCGTATCGCCAGCTAAGCGCATCACTGATCCACCCGCCAAAGAAAAAAGCAACACCGGTTCCAATTGCAATCCCGGAAGAAAAAATCGCCTGTACAGTTGCTCTCATTTTCGATGGAAAATAATCGCTAAGCAGTGATAACGCTGCTGGACCTAACGAAGCTTCTCCAATTCCAACTAACATTCTACAAGAGAAAATTGTCCAGAATCCGGTTGCAAAACCGGTTAAGCCTGAAAAAATACTCCACACAGTTAAACCAAATGCTATCAATTTTTTTCTCGATACTTTATCAGCCATTCTTCCAAATGGAATTCCGAGTGCGGTATAAAAAATCACAAAGGAAGTTGCTCCAAGTAATGCTAGCTCAAGATCGCTAAACTGTAATTCTTTTTTTATCGGAGTAAATAAAATGTAAATCAAAACACGGTCAACGAAATTCATGACATAGATAAATGTTAAGAGAAACAACGCATACCAGGCGTAGACTGGTATTGAAGATTTCGTTTCGATTTTACTTTGAGTCGTCATAATTCAATTTCTCAATATTTATAAATAGCATTTGCAAAAGCTAATCCACCGCCCGAACCCATAAAACAAAGCAAATCTCCCTTTTGCACTTTTCCTTTTTGTACTGCATCATCAAACGCCATTGGAATACAGGCGGAACCGGTATAACCATATTTATCCATTATTGTATGCGCTTTTGTTTTTTCAACTCCGAGATTGTCAAGAGTTTCCCAAATCGTGTTGATATTAATTTGCGTAAAGAAATAATGATCTAATTGTGAAGGAAGAATATTAATTTTTTCGCACGATTCTCTAATCATTTTTGTCCAGAGCGTTGGGTTAATTTCTTTCGGAAATTTTTTCACAAATTTTAATAGATGATCTTTGTCATCAACAACTTTGTGCGTTACCGGTGTATGCGTTCCACCGGCATAAATACCCATCCAATCGCTGTATTGTCCATCGGTAAAAAGTGAACCCGTTAAGAATCCTCTTTCGGAATTTGTTTCTGATTTTAAAACTACAGCTCCGGCGCCATCAGCAAAAAGTGTTACAGTTTTTTTGTCTGTTAAGTCCAAATATTTACTCATCGCATAAGCGCCGATAACCAAAACGTAATTATATTTTTTGTCGGCTTGAATAAACTTGCCTGCTGTATCCAGCGCAGTAACAAAGCCTGCGCAAGCGGTGTTGATATCAAACGTTCCTGCTTTTTTTGCCCCGATTCTATATTGAACAACGGATGCCGTGGAAGGAGAAATGTATTCAGGTGTATCTGTTGCAACAATTAAAAGATCAAGTTGATCTGCAGATATTTTTGCAGATTCCAATGTTTTCAACGCTGCATTAACCGCAAGATCAGCCGTTGATTGATTTTCTTCACACCATCTTCTTTCGCATATTGTCAAGTTCTCTCTTAGCCAGGTGTCAACGTCTTCTCCTAATAATTCATTAAAAAATGAATTAGGGATTATTCTTTCCGGCGCATACGAACCTGAACCAACAATTACAGAATTTCTCATAATTTTTTTTCTGCTGGATTAGACGATTAAACCGCCATCTACACTTAAAGTAATTCCATTAATAAAATTTGCTTCTTCACTTGACAAGAAAAGATAGGCGTTGGCAATATCTTCTGGCAAACCGAGTCTGCCAAGCGGTGTTTTTTCTTCAAGTGATTTTAAAATATTTTCAGGAATGGTTTTCATCATTTCAGTTGCAATAAATCCCGGGGCAACAGCATTTACGTTAATGCCTTTTCTGCCAAGCTCGCGTGCCCAGACTTTCGTCATTCCAATAATTCCGGATTTTGTGGCTACGTAATTTGTTTGTCCAAAATTTCCATACAATCCGACAACAGATGCCGCGTTGACAATTTTTCCATATTTTTTTTCCATCATTAAAGGAATAACGGCTTTGGTACAGTTAAAAACTCCAGTAAGATTCACATCAATAACTTGCTGCCATTGTTCTACAGTCATCTTTGCAAGTGATGCATCGCGGGTAATTCCCGCGTTATTGATAAGTATATCTATTGTCGAGAAAAGTTCAACAGTTTCTTTTGCAGCTTTTTCGGTTGAATCAATTTTTGTTACATCAACTTTTATGAAATGCGCCTTTACGTTTTTCGCTTTTAATTCATTCACTAATGCGATTCCTTTCTCTTCATTAACATCCCAGATAATGACAGATGCGCCCTCTTCCGAAAATTTTACGGCGGTAGCTTTTCCTATTCCTTGCGCACCTCCGGTAATTATCGCAGTTTTATTCTGAAGTCGTTTCATTATCTCTATCCCTTTAAGTTTTTAATATTTGAAAAATTTCAAAAGTTTATACCAAAAAATTATTTGCTTTTTCTAACTTTGTTTTTTGAAACAAGCTTTTGCCTCTCTACAATCCATTCCGCTAAGAAATTACGGTAGTGCTTTTCCATGAAAATGTAGAACTGTTCCATCTCAATAATTCTTTGCTGAATTACTTCAACATTTTTTCTCTTAATTTCTTTAACTTTTTCATTAAGAAATTTTGCAATGCGTGTGTTGTTCTTTATGAGTTCCAGATTGTTGCGGAAGGCGTTTTCGAAGATTTCCGGTTCCACTTCGTAATAATCTTTTCTATTATTTTCCGGCGACCACGTTTTGCGAATTAATTTTTTATCTCGAAGTCTTCTTACAATTTGACTTATAGGACCTTTGCTTCTTCCGAGTTGTTTTGTTATTTCGTCAAGTGAAAGTGGCTCGGGCGAGTAAATAAGCAGAGCAACGATGTGTCCCATCAGTTTATTTAATCCGAAAGCTTTATAGGCATCTCCGAATCGTTGAATCATTTCTTTACGTAAGCGATCTTCGTCATTCATACAAATTAACTATATTTTTTTACGATTAATGCAGAGGCTTCACCGCCGCCAATACAAAGTGTGGCTAATCCATATTCTGATTTTCTTCTTTTCATTTCATAAAGCAGTGTTGTTAAAATTCTTGCACCGCTTGCACCGATTGGATGCCCGATTGCAGTAGCTCCGCCATTTACATTTATTTTTTCGTTTGGTAAACCGAGAATTTTATTTACGGCTAACGAAACAACTGCAAACGCTTCATTAATTTCAAAAAGATCAATTTGATCTTTTGTAAGTTTTGCTTTTGTTAAGACTTTTTGAATTGCATCGGCTGGAGCAGTGGTAAATTCGATCGGTGCTTTTGCGGCGGAACTTTGTGCCACAATTTCAACCAATGGAGTAAGTCCAAGTTCTTTTGCTTTTTCTTCCGACATAATGAGTAATGCCGCAGCACCATCATTTAAGCTTGATGCGTTTGCCGCAGTAACCACGCCGTTTTTATCAAATACAGGCCTAAGCGAGGATATTTTATCAAAATTCACTTTGCCCGGTTCTTCATCTTTATTAAAAATTATTTCTCCGGTTTTTGATTTCAAAATGACATCTACAATCTCATCGGTGAATTTTCCTTCTTCAATTGCCGCCAATGCTTTCTTATAGGATTGAACTGCAAATGCATCAAGCTCTTCGCGAGTAAAATGAAAATCTTTCGCGCAGGATTCAGCGCAGTTTCCCATATGAATATTGTTATACACGTCAACCAAACCGTCAATCAAAATGGAATCGTATATTGTTGAATTTCCTAAGCGATATCCGTTTCTTCCTTGTTTTAAAAGATAGGGGGCGTTTGTCATGCTCTCCTGTCCGCCGGCAATAATAATTTCAGCGTCACCACATGCAATTGCTTGTTGTGCAAGCATAACGGCTTTTAAGCCGCTGCCGCACATTTTATTTATTGTTAAGCATTCGGTTTTATCAGAAAGTCCCGCATAAATAGCGGCTTGACGCGCCGGGGCTTGACCCAAACCGGCGGTTAAGACGTTTCCCATAATTACTTCATCAATAAGTTTTTTATCAATTCCTGATTCAGATAATAATACTTTAATAACAAAACTGCCCAGTTGCGGCGCGGTAAAGCCGCTTAAACTTCCGTTTAATGTCCCTACCGCTGTACGTTTTGCGTGAGTGATGACTACTTTTTTCATAACAATTCTCTTTTCAGATAAGATTAATTGTGTTTTTTACATTTGGAATATTTCAAACGCTGAAAACATAACTAATCTTTATTAAAAAGTCAACATCTATTTTTGGATGGTCTAAAATCTTTTAAAGGAAATTATTAGAGGTTTATTTCAACTGCTTTGCGGACAAATCCGTCAGCAACTGCTAATCTTTTGTGAGCTTCTTCAAGGGAGACGCTAGCTTTGATCATAACTAATGCTGATTTAACATGCCATTCGGCTTTTATCAGAAATGAAGTTGCCGTTTCATAATCAACTCCGGTTATTGTCATTACGATTCTTTTTGCACGTTCAACTAATTTCTTGTTGGTCATCTGAAGATCTATCATCATATTTTCGTATACTTTCCCCACTCGGATCATAGCGCTGGTTGTTAGCATATTTAAAACTAATTTTTGCGCTGTGCCGCTTTTCATTCTAGTTGATCCCATTACAACTTCGGGTCCTACGTATGGACAAATTGCTACATCAACTTCTTTAATGTCAAACTTACTTCGCGGATTGCATGTTACATAAAGAGTCGCGGCGCCGAGTTCTTTAGCTTTTTTAACCGCTCCAAGAACATATGGAGTACGTTTGCTGGCTGCAATTCCACACACAACATCTTTCGCGGTCACATTAGCTTTCAATATATCAGCGGCGCCGTTTTCTTCATGGTCTTCAGCTCCCTCTTGAGAAACAAACATTGCCTCTTTTCCGCCAGCGATAAAACCTTGTACCATTTCCGGCAAAGTTCCATAGGTCGGGGGACATTCCGAGGCATCAACAACGCCCAATCTTCCGCTTGTTCCGGCTCCAAAATAAAGTAACCTCCCACCATTTTTAAAAGCTTTTACTATTAAATCAACAGCTCTTTCAATATAAGGAAGTTCCTGTTCTACGGCTAATGGAACTAGTTTGTCTTCATCGTTAATAATTTTTAATATTTCTAATGTTGAACAAGCATCTATCTCCATAGAGTGGGGGTTCCGTTGTTCAGTTGCTAACGAAGCTATTTCTTGGAAAAGTTTTTGCGTGTCAATGGGAGAAGTCATTACTTTTCAATTTCCAAATGGACAAGCTTTTTCCCTTTCACATTTCTTAGGTTGGTGGGTTTGTAGTGAAGGTCATAAATGGTTGATTTTTTAATGCGGGGTTTATATTTCGTTTCTGCTTTTTGAAATTCTTCTGTCAAGTCTCCTCCTTTAAGAACAAACAAATGTCCTTTATCTTTTATTAACGGAAGCGCATAGCGAAGCAGAATAATTAAAGGTTTGGTCGCGCGACTTACAATTAAATCAAAACCGTTTTTGTACTTAGCGATAAATTCTGGATCTTCAGCCCGGCTGGTTTCTACTTTAATATTATTAAGCATTAATTTATCAATAAATTCCTCAACCGCTTCAACTTTTTTTCTGGTTGAATCAATTAGAATTCCCTGCAAATCTGGCCGCATAATTGCGAGGGGGATTCCGGGAAAACCTCCGCCGGTTCCAATATCAAGAAACCTCGTACATTTCTCGGGAATATATTTTGCTATGTAAGATGAAATAAAAATATGATTTTCAACAATTGCATCTACATCTTTTCTTGAAACAAGATTAACAAATTCATTCTTTTCAACAACTAACTTGGCAAAATAAGCTAATCGTTCCATTTGTGTTGAATCTGGATTATATCCGTTTTCCCAATAAAAAGATGTTATTTGCTGAAAATATTTTTCTCGAGTATTACCTGTCGCCATACTAGATCCAAATTGTTTGAAATTATTTGCGCAAATATACCAATAAAATTGAAATATCTGAAGCCGTAACTCCCGATATTCTTGACGCTTGACCAATTGAACGGGGTTTTACTTTGAAGAGTTTTTCTCTTCCTTCGGTTGACAAACTATTTAAGATTAAATAGTTGAAGTTCAAAGGAATATTCAGCGTTTCAAATTTTTCTACTTTTTTTACCACTTCTTCCTGCCTCTTGATGTACCCTTCATACTTTAATTCAATCTCCAATTGTTCAATGAGGTAATTGTTGTTTTTTATTTCGGAAAGCACAAAATCGTTCTCCGATTTTAGTTGAAGTATTTCTTTTAATTTTAACTCCGGTCGTTTAACAAGTTTGGCAATAACTTCAGAAGCTTCTGTTTCACTTTCTCCAATTTTCACAAGCAAGTGATTTATTTCATTTGATGGAATTTTTATGGTTTCCAATAATCCTCTTCCCTCTTCTATTTTTTTCTTTTTCGCTTTTATCTGTCCAAAGAGTTCATTCGAAATTAATTGATATTTATTACCGTAATAAGATAATCTAAGATCTGCGTTATCCTGTCTTAGAAGTAAGCGATGTTCTGCTCGTGAAGTAAACATTCTGTAAGGTTCTTCTGTAGATTTATTTACCAAATCATCGATCATTACGCCGATATAAGCCTCACTTCTTTTTAAAACAAATTCTTCCATCTGTAAAATCTTTGCAGCTGCGTTAATTCCTGCAACCAACCCTTGCGCAGCTGCTTCTTCATATCCCGAAGTTCCGTTAATTTGGCCTGCAAAATAAAGTCCAGCAATTAATTTTGTTTCAAGAGTTAAATCTACTTGATGGGGAGGAAAAAAATCATACTCAACTGCATATCCAGGTCGTATCATTTCAACTTCTTCCAGTCCTTTAATTTTATGAAGAGCCTTTAACTGAACTTCTGCGGGCAGCGATGTTGAAAATCCATTTAAATAAATTAGATCTGAATCCAGCCCCTCCGGTTCGAGAAAAAGATGATGCCTTTCTTTATCCTTAAATCGTACAATTTTATCCTCAATTGAAGGACAGTATCGCGGACCAATTCCCCTTATTAATCCTGTAAACATTGGTGATTCATTAAATCCTTTTTCGAGAATACTGTGAACAGAGGCGTCTGTATAAGTTATGTGGCAATTTACTTGCGGTAAATAAGGAAATTCTGAAGTATCTGTCCTAAAGGAAAATGGCTGAGGATTTTCATCTCCCGGCTGCACTTCTAGAATAGCCCAGTTGATTGAGTTTTTGTTTAACCTCGGAGGCGTTCCCGTTTTTAGTCTGCCAGATTCGAAACCGAGCCGAACCAAGCACTCGGTTAATCCCGTTGACGGCATTTCTCCAAATCTCCCTCCGGAGACAGCTATTAATCCAGTGTGCATTAAGCCGTTTAGGAACGTACCGGAACAAATAATGACAGCATTACAATAAATCAGTTCGTTTTCTGAAGTAATAACAGCTGAAACTTTTTTATTTTCAACTAAAATTTCAACGATTGAGCCTTCAACAACAGTAATATTTTTATAAGAATCTACAACCTTTATTGCCATTTCAGTATACAGTTTTCTATCATTCTGACTTCTCGGTGACCAGACAGCAGGGCCTTTTGAGCGATTTAACATTCTAAATTGAATTCCGCTTTGATCGGCAATAATTCCCATTACTCCACCAAGGGCATCAATTTCTCTCACCAAATGCCCTTTTGCCGTTCCACCAACTGCTGGATTACAGGACATTCTTCCAATTGCATTTTTCTCCATCGTAACTAATGCAACCTGCAAACCCATTTTTGCTGAAGCACACGCAGCTTCAATCCCTGCATGACCGGCACCAACGACAACAATATCATAATTTTTATTCAATTTTACTCGATTCTCCGCCCATTATGTGGTGGACTGTTTTCCGGTTTCACGTGGAACAAAATTTTCTTTCACTAAATGAAATTCATACATCTTTTCTTTTAATATTGTGTTACAATAGAGTTTTTCGGAGAATCCCGCATTATGAAATCCGGCTTTTTCAAGCGCTTTTATGGAGGCTTTGTTTGATTCAAAAACTCCTGCTTTGATAAGACATAAATCTAGTTCATCAAAACAATAACTCGATATTTTATTTATCGCTTGAGTAATAATTCCTTTGTTGTGGTTTTCCCTCCCCAACCAATAACCGATCTCACAAGTTCCTGTTTGAAAATTTATTTCTTTTACACCAATTAATCCAAGCATTTTATCATCATCAACATTTGCAATCGCATAGTGAAATTCTGTTTTCTCTTTTTCCTTTGCATTTGCAAAAAGAATAAAGGAAAGGGCATTTTCTAACAAGTAAGGAGATGGAACTGTTGCTAAAAATTTTACAATCTCAAAATCTTGCAGATACTCATAAATTTTTTCGGAATCAATCTGCGCAAGACTTCTTATTTTATAAGGATGAAATATTAACTCCATACCGTTCCATGTGAAACTTTTTTATTTGCCAATGCAAAATCGGCTAAATATATTGTTTAAAATGTCGTCAGAGGTTATTTCACCTATTATTTCTCCAAGCGAATTTTCTGCGTTTCGCAAATCAACAGAAATATATTCGCCGCTCAAATTATGCTTAATAGCATTAATTGCGTTCAGCAAGCTTGTTTTTGCTTTTTTCAGATTTTCATAGTGACGAACATTAGAAACAATAGCGGAGTGTTCAGTATAAGCGTTTCCCCCAAAAATTTTTTCTTGGAGTTTAACAAATAGATTATTAATGCCATAACCTGTCAATGTGGAAATATAAACATCGGCTTCTTTTTCTGCCAAGATTTCCAAATCCACTTTATTAAGGATTGTAATAATTTTTTCAGCGGCGGTTAGTTGAAGAAGTTCTTCACGTAATTCGATGGAAATCTTCTGTTGAACATCGTTAACAAAGAGAACAACATCAGCGTTCTTAACCGCTTCCCTACTGCGCGAAACCCCTTCTCTCTCTATTTCATTCATCGTTGGACGAATTCCGGCAGTATCAAAAAGTCGGAACAAAACCCCGTTGATTGAAACTTCTTCACGAATAACATCACGCGTTGTTCCGGGAATCTCGCTTACGATAGCGCGCGCTTCTTTTAACAGATAATTTAGCAGGGACGATTTACCTACATTAGGAATACCGACCAAAGCAACGTTTACACCATCTCGGATCACCCGACCAAACGAGTAAGTGTCAAGAAGTTTTTCTATTTCCGCAATAACGAATTCAATCATCAAAAGAAGTTTGTCTTTGGCAACAAACTCAACATCTTCTTCAGTAAAATCCAGTTCCAGTTCTACAAGTGATGAAGTATTTATCAATTGAGTTCGCAGCTCGTGAATTTTTTTTGAGAGGATTCCGTCAAGCTGATTTCTTGCACCGCGAAGTGATGCGTCAGTTCTCGCATTAATCACTTCTACCACAGCTTCTGCTTGTGCAAGATCGAGCTTGCCGTTTAAGAATGCGCGTTTTGTAAATTCACCGGGCTCTGCGATACGAACACCGACTCTTAGAAGCAACTCAATAATTTTTTTTGAAATGAGTTGATTGCCGTGAGCGCTTATTTCAACACTGTCTTCGCCCGTGTATGAATGGGGATTTCGAAAAACCGAAATTAAAACATCATCAATAAGGTTTTTATTCTCATCGATTATTTTTCCGTAATGAATCGTATGCGATTTTGCTTCATCAATTTTTATTTTACCTGAAAAAATAGCATCAATCGCAATAAAAGATTTCTTTCCGCTAATGCGAACAATAGAAATAGCTCCGACACCGGCGGGTGTGGCTACTGCAACAATGGTGTCATCCTGGTTTAGTAAAATCATGGTGAGCAAAAATACGGAAACGAGAATGGATTAACAACGTGCTTTGCTATGAGTTTCAGAAACGAAGTACTTTTTTGTTTGTCTAATTTAATTGAATTTATTTTCTACTTAAACAATGATATTTTTAATAGTAGCGTTTTGAATATTATTATAAAAAAGAATCGAGACAGATATGGCTTTTAACTTTAACAAATTTACCGTAAAGGCGCAGGAAGTAATTCAAAATGGAATTGAAATTGCGCAAAGTTTCAGCAACCAAATTCTTGAACCGGAACACATCCTTGCCGCATTAGTAGAAGAAAAAGGAAGCATCGCCGACACCATCATTCAAAAAGCCGGGGGGAATTCCGATAGAATAAAAATTAAAGTCAGTGAACTTCTTGAACGACTTCCAAAAGTTTCGGGGGCTTCGGCAGGTATCGGGGATCATCAAATGTCGAACCATCTTGCAAAACTTTTTGACCAATCAACCGAAGAAGCGAAGAACTTGAAAGATGAATTTATTTCAACCGAACATCTGCTTCTTGCGCTTGCCAAAGATTCCGGAAAAGCCGGACAATTGCTTCGCGATAACGGAGTAACCGCCAGCATTGTTTTATTAGCTTTAAAAGATGTTCGCGGCACTCAGCGCGTGACCAATCAGAATGCGGAAGATACTTATCAATCATTAAAAAAATTCGGAAGAGATCTAAATGAACTTGCCCGAAGCGGAAAACTTGACCCGGTTATCGGGCGTGATGAAGAAATACGAAGAGTGTTGCAAGTTCTTTCTCGAAGAACGAAAAACAATCCTGTTTTAATCGGCGAACCGGGTGTAGGCAAAACCGCAATAGCTGAAGGAATTGCTCATCGAATTATTTCAGGTGATGTACCGGAAAATTTAAAATCAAAGAGAATTGTCGCGCTTGATATGAGTGCGCTTATCGCCGGGACACAATTTCGTGGACAATTTGAAGAACGAATGAAAGCCGTATTAAAAGAAGTCCAGGATGCAGACGGAGAAATTATTCTTTTTATTGATGAGCTTCATACCCTTGTTGGCGCAGGTTCTGTCCAAGGCTCAATGGATGCGGCAAATATTTTGAAGCCGGCACTTGCCCGCGGCGAACTTCACTGTGTTGGCGCTACAACGCTGGACGAATATAAAAAACATATTGAAAAAGATGCCGCCCTTGAAAGAAGATTTCAACCTGTTTTAGTTAATGAACCGAACGAAGAGGATGCCGTCTCCATTCTTCGCGGATTAAAAGAACGATATGAAGTCCATCACGGAGTACGAATAACTGATGGAGCTATTGTAGCGGCTGTTCAACTTTCTGCGCGATACATTTCAGACCGCTTTCTTCCCGACAAAGCGATTGATCTTATTGATGAAGCTGCGTCAAAACTTCGTATCGAAATTGATTCGATGCCGGAAGAACTTGACTCACTTGAAAGAAAAATTAAGCAGCTCGAAATTGAACGCGAAGCATTGAAGCGGGAAAAAGATGATGCTTCCGAAAAAAGATTGGAAGAAATTAAAACCGAAGTTGGCAATTTCATCGAAGAGAAAAATCAACTTAAACTTCATTGGGGTTTAGAGAAAGAAAAAATTCAATCTATCCGTTCTCTTAAAAGTGATATTGAACAGGCAAAAACAGATGCCGAAAAATACGAACGAGAAGGTGACTTAGGCAAAGTCGCTGAAATCCGTTACGGAAAAATTTCTTCGCTTGAAAAAAAATTAAAAGAAGAAACACTTCTGTTTTCGCAAATTCAAAAAGATAAAAAAATGTTGAAGGAGGAAGTTGATGCAGAAGATATCGCCGAAGTTGTGGCAAAATGGACGGGCATTCCTTTAAATAAAATGTTGGAAGGTGAACGAAGTAAACTCATCCGTCTGGAAGAAGAATTGCATAAAAGAATTGTAGGGCAGGAAGATGCGGTTGTCGCAGTGGCAAACGCAATACGCCGTTCACGTGCAGGATTACAGGACGCAAACCGCCCGATCGGTTCATTTATTTTTATGGGAACAACGGGTGTGGGAAAAACAGAACTTGCCCGCGCACTCGCAGAATTTCTTTTTGATGACGAACATGCACTGATCCGCATTGATATGAGCGAATACATGGAGAAGTTTTCCGTTTCGCGCTTGATCGGTGCGCCTCCGGGATACATTGGGTACGAAGAAGGCGGGCAGTTAACCGAAGCGGTGCGGCGCAAACCATATTCTGTTGTACTGCTGGATGAAATTGAAAAAGCGCATTCCGATGTTTTTAATATTTTACTTCAAGTCTTAGATGAAGGACGACTAACAGATAACCAAGGTAGAACGGTAAATTTTAAAAACACAATTATTATTATGACGTCCAATCTCGGCTCGCATATTATTCACGAGCGCATGGAACAAATAAACGAAGAAAACATTCAACAGATAATGGATAACCTGCGTATTCTTCTAAGTGATTTATTGAAGAAGACTATTCGTCCCGAATTTCTAAACCGCATTGATGACATTATTCTTTTCAGACCGCTTACAAAAAAAGAGCTTCGCAAAATTGTTGATATTCAAATAGAAAAAGTTCAAAAAATGCTGCACGATAAAAACATTAACATAGAACTAAGTGATGATGCAAAAGATTGGCTTGCTGAACTCGGCTATGATGTTGCTTACGGCGCGCGTCCGCTTAAAAGAATAATCCAACGCTATTTGATCAATCCCCTATCGCAGGAATTGTTACTCGGAAATTTTGCAGGTGGTGATAATATTTTTGTTGAACAGGGAGAAAAAGGAAATTTATTTTTTAGTAAAAGAAATACCTGATTAAGACAATTGGACGCAGATTGGTTAGGATGTTTTAAGATTATAGCGCGGTACCTGCATTGTTGATGGTTGAGTTTTGATGGATTATGGAATTGCACCAAAGCACCCAAAATATATTGACATAAAAAACAAAATTCAAATGTCAACACTATAGTAAATCTTATTTTATCTTAAGGGCACCTCTAAAATCTTGCTAAGAAACCTTCAAGGTTTTTATTTTAGCTAAGTTCGATAAAATTTTAACATAACAAAATATGGTAAAGATAAACCTTGAAGGTTTTTAGAGATGCCCTTAATAAATCAGCGTCCCAACTTTTTAGCGAGTTTGACATTTATACGAAAGAAATATAAGTTGATGGTAGAAAAGCAAACACAAAATCGGAGCCCGGTAAATGAAATTTTATCTTTTACTTATTTTTCTTTTTACTTCGTTTACGGAAGCACAGATAGATACTTCAAAAATTCAGGAGGCTCGAAGATTTCTTTTTTCACATGACATTTATCATTATCCATATGTAATTGATAAGATTAATGGAGTCATCAAAAAAGCCCCTATAGAGCAGGGTTTACATTTTTACGGATTTAATCATGAAATCGATTCGCCATTAAAGAACACTAACTTTCTTTTCTTTCGTAGCATAATAAGGGATCCCAATCCACATTATTTAATAGGCTCTTAGAGAATCGCTATCGCTAACATGTTAACGATAATTAAATATCGAATATTGAACAAGGAATAATGAATTTCGAAGTGAATGCAATCCGTAT
>MNVA01000009.1 GCA_001871325.1 Ignavibacteria bacterium CG1_02_37_35 | reverse complement strand
GGTAACCGTTTGAATAATCTAAAAGTGAGGGGAATAAATAATTATTCTGTCCCCAAACAAAGTAAAATTACACTAATAATTTATGCTGCATTAGGAAGAAAAGTAACCACATTAATAAATGAAGAAAAACCAAAAGGTAATTACACGGCAGAATTTTCCGCAGCAAACCTTTCAAGCGGTATATATTTTTATCAACTAAGAGCCGCTGCATTTATCCAAACAAAAAAGATGTTGTTGTTGAGATAAGATAGTTAAAACGGAATGGTCTCGAGCGCTCCGGAGAACATAGATGCAGCTAAATAACAATTCTTGATTATAATGACGTAAAGCGTTATTATTGAACTATATGATAAAAAGTTTTTCAAATAGATTAACAGAAGAATTATTTAATAGGCAGATTGTAAAAAAAATACCATCTACAATTATAAAATCTGATTATAGGAAACTACTTATACTAGATGCCGCTGAAAGACTTGATGATTTAAAGATTCCACCCGGCAATAAACTCGAAAAATTATCCGGCGGTTTATCAGGAAAATATAGCATCCGAATAAATGACCAATGGAGAATAACTTTTCGTTGGAAAGAAAATAACGCTTACGAAGTTGAAATAATAGACTATCACAAAGGATAAAAAATTATGAATAGAAAAATAGACCCAATCCATCCCGGAGAAATATTACTTGAAGAATATTTAGTCCCGTTGGAAATCAGTCAATATCGTTTAGCGATAGATATTAATGTCTCAGGGCGAAGAATAAATGAGATCGTCCTTGGCAAAAGAGCAATTACTGCGGATACTGCATTACGGCTATCAGAGTATTTTGGGTTGTCAGAAAATTTTTGGCTTAACTTGCAGATGAAATATAATTTGGAAGTTGAAAAAGACAGATTAAAAGATAGACTTAAAAAAGAAGTAAAAAGATACGCCACAGTTAGTTAGTGGTGTGCATTACCAGCAGTTCAACCTGTCCGCGATGTAACTTCATCCTTTTACCTATCACCTCTTTCTCTGTTAAGGAATGGTTATTGAAAACCGCGGCAAATGTTTTTATCAGCTGTGAGTGAGTTGAGCTTGTTTTATTTCCCTTCCGGTTTTAAAATGATTCCTTTGTTCTGCTGCCCGTTCATTTTAATAACGATAGGTTTTTCAAAATGAAGATGCCGTGTAAATGCTAATTCTTCTTCTGGTTTTTGAGCGGTAAGCCAGTCCCAATCAACAAAATCAGTATTTTTGTAAGAGTTCACAGTAAAATATCCAACGCGGAACGAAGTGATATTTTGGAAGAAATGTGATCCTTGCGAAGGCGTTACGCTTAAATCTTTAAAACCGGATTCCACAATAACCGCAGCGCCTGAGATTTGATCCCACGTAACCGGAATGCCGAGCCATGGGTCGAGCGTTCCCCATCTGCCAACGCCAATTAAAATATACTGCTTTTTATGCGCAATCAATTTTGTATTTAGCTGACTAACTTCAATTGCAGTTTCCCTGCTTTTAGCCCGGTCAAATTTATGAAAATCAACTAATACCACATCATAAATTTCTTTGATTGTTCCATTGCCAAGCACCTGCTCACTCAAACAAATAAGGTCTTTGACATCGAATTTGCCGAAATGAATTTCTTCCACTTCGCGCGTCAGTACCAGGGGGCGCATTTGCAGCATCCCGAATTCTTTTGGTTTTCCTTTCGGCACACTCATGTTTACCGCAAATTCAATTTCAATCGGCGTTCCCATTCCCCAGCTTCCGGTTGCGAGCAACAAATCCAAAATACCCGGCAATGGAAAAATTTTATTTTTAAGAATAGGAGCAAATGCAATAACGCGCTTCCCTTTTCGGGAAATGCCATCATGCACAGAATCATTTTCAGGGGAATAAGTAGAACCGACAAATCCGAGAGAGCCATCAATTTCCGCTTCATTTAAATCATATTTCTTTACAAGCGTATCGTGCGTATCCGCAGTTGAATGGTCTACTTTTCCTTTAAGGTCGAGGGCGTAAAAATCCTGTTGAGAGTTTTTCACCGTCTCTTTCGCAGAAAAAAATTGAAGAAGATGCTTAGGGTATTTAGGACAAAAACGGACGGAATTTCCGCCGTCAACAACCGTTTTGCCAAGCCCCAATGCCGCCATTGCGATTCCGTCCTGCGATTTTTGCGGAGCGACCGGATAAAAATTATACGATTTTGCAACTCCTGCAAAATCGGGATAAAATCTTTCATTCCTCGAAGTGCCCACCAATTTTTGAATAACCACAGCCATCTTTTCTTCTTCCAACCGGTACTGCGTTGCTTTCATATAATTTTTTGCCGCTTTAAAAAAGGTTGAAGCATAGACACACTTAATGCTCTGTAGCAGTTCTTCCATCCGCTGCTTGCTATCTCCGGCACTATTCGGGATCATATAGGTTTGATAGACCCCGGCGAAGGGTTGAAACTGCGAGTCTTCCAAGAGGCTTGACGAGCGTACGGCGAGCGGATCGCGAACTATCTCTAAAAATTCTTTTAATTGCTTGCGAACCTCTTCAGGAAAATATTTTGCTTCCAAAAAGATTTTGATAAGATCAACATCGTCGACTTTACTCAAGGCTAAATTCGTCAATTTATTTTCTTCTAAAAATTGATCGAAAACATCTGTCCCGAGTACAACTGCCGAAGGAACATAGATACGAATATCATCAAACCGGTTGGCGATATCGTAGTTTGTAATCAACATGTTCACAAAACCGAGTCCGCGGGCTTTTCCACCGAGTGAACCACCGCCAATTCTTGCAAAACTGTTTTCCGGATCAAAAGTATCTTTTGCAAAATCGGTGATAATTCCCTTCTGCCGTATTTCTAAAAAGAGATTAATTGAATTGATAAGATCCTGCCGTAATTCTTCCCCCGAAGCAAAATCAGTTAATTTTTTAGGGCGAAGGCGATGCGCCAGCCAAAATTCCGTTCTCGCTTTCAGCCAGTTCGAAAAATGATTTCTCTCTGCATGGAACTTAATGCTCTCTTCAGGAACAATTTTAAGCATCTCGGCAAGAGCGATTAAGTTGTTCGCTATTCCTACTTGCTTCCCATCGGGACTGCGAAAAATAAAATCACCGAATCCGAAATTGTTGACCATAAATTCACTCACTTCGTGGAGTAAACGAGGAGAGCCTTTCAACACAAATGAAGCGCCAATTTCCTTCGCACTCTTTTCGTATTCTCCATTGCTCGATTGGAGAAGAATTGGAATGTCACCCTGTACCGCCAAAACTTCTTTCGCAAATCTTATACCTGCTTCATTATCTTTTTCGCCTCCACGGCGAAAATTAATATCTGTGATAATTCCCAAAATGTATTCTCGGTATTTTTCAAAATTCTCCCATGCTTCTTCATAGGTAGAGCAAAGTAAAATTTTCGGTCTTGCCCTCATTCTTAAAAACTTGTGCGTCAAATTTATTCCCTCGGCAATAAGCCTCTGCGACTGTTTAAATATTTCGGCATAAATTAGGGGCAGATAGGAGGAATAAAATTTTACATTATCCTCCACCAGAATGATCACCTGAACACCGGCTAAGACAGTATCGTTCACCACATTAATTTTGTCTTCGATATATTTAATAATTCCGATAAGAATTCGGTAATCCCCTTGCCATATGAAAATTCGTTCGAAAACTGAAATATCATAATTCGTAGTTAGATCTTTCCGTTCTTGATTATCATAGGCAAGAATAACAATAGGAGTATCAATACCATTCTGCCGGATCATTTCAGCAAGTTTTGTTACATGCATGTCTTCAACATGCAGTGTGGTAATGATCAAATCGAAATGACTCTCAGAAGCAAGTTCAATTGCCTCTTCGCCTGTTGAAACGTGGGTAATTTCAGGTGCGTGACTTAAGTTGAAGACTTGATACTCCTGGCGAATAATATCGTAGAGACGTCCATCTTCTTCAAACAAATAAAAATCATACAAACTGGAAACCAGCATAATATCGCGCACTTTAAAACGCATGATTTTTTGAAAATTTTTTATTCGATTTCCAAAAAGTTCTTTGGATGTTAGATGAGTTAGTTTATTCATAGGGATTACTTATTTTTCTAAAGAGAATTTCACTTCTAAAATAAGAAGTTTTTCTGAAACGGAAGAATAGAGTTTTTCATTAAATAGTAAAAAGATTAATTTACCCAAAAGAAGAATTAGCATTATGAAAGAATTTTGGAACAATCGTTATACAGACGAGAAATTTGTCTTTGGATTTAACCCAAACAAATTTTTCAAAGCTCAGTTAGATTTGCTCCCCACCGGGAAACTTCTGCTCTTCGGTGAAGGAGAAGGAAGAAACGCGGTTTATGCAGCATCAGAAGGGTGGGATACGCTCGCTTTAGATTGGAGCGAAAAAGCAAAAGAAAAAGCTCTCATGTTTGCTAGAAAAAATAATGTTCTGTTCCGATATGAAGTCGGAAGTTTTTTCGATATCCCGGTTGAGCATGATTCGTTTGATGCTGCAGCATTAATCTATATTCACCTAAAGGAAGAAGATCGAGAATTGTTACATAAAAAAGCGGTGACTTCGTTAAAAGTTGGAGGGACTCTAATTTTAGAAGCGTTTGATAAAGAGCAGTTAGGAAGGACTTCCGGAGGTCCACAGGATATTGAGCAGCTTTATTCTTTAGAGAATATAGTAAATGACTTCCAGGATTTAGAGTTCAAATATTTCGCCAAAGAAACTCTTCAGCTTGATGAGGGAAATGGACATGTGGGAGAAGCATGCGTTGTTCGATTTTCCGGGATAAAACAAAAATGAGAAAAGTATTGTTCCTCACCTATTATTGGCCTCCTTCCGGGAAAGCATCACTTCATTTTCCTCTGCAATTAATAAAATATTTAAGTGAGTTTGGCTGGCAATCAACTGTTGCAACCGTAGCAGAAGATACTTTTTCGCAAAAGGATTATTCTTTGTTGGCGGAAATTCCTGCCAACATAACCGTTCATAAAATAAAAACTTTTGAACCATTCAATCTGTACAGAAAGTTTACCGGGAAGAAAGCTTCAGATCCACTGGTTGCCTCGGAAACAATTTCGAGAGAGAATAATAATCTTTCCCACCGTATTTCAATTTGGATAAGGATGAATCTTTTTATCCCTGATGCCCGCATAGGGTGGTATCCTTTCGCCGTCCAATTTCTTAAAAAACTTTTAAAACACGAAAAATTTGATGCCATCATAACAGTCGGTCCGCCGCATTCAACCCATCTTGTTGGTTTGAGGTTGAGTAAACTTTTTCATCTTCCACATATCCCAATATTTATAGACCCATGGGTAGATATCATTTATTATAAAGATTTCAGACGAAGCGCGATAACCGTTGGACTTGACAAATATTTTGAGAGCGAAGTTCTGAGAAATGCAAGCCATCTTATTTTTGTTACAAAATCAACGCGCTCCGATTTTGTTGAAAAGTATCCTTTTGCACTGAACAAATCAACGGTACTTTATTGGGGTTACAACGAAGATAATTTCAGTGTTATCCCCGAGAAAGATAAAACTTTTGAGGATAAAATTTTATTGCATGCAGGAAATATATTTGATTATCAAAATCCAAAAAAACTTTGGCAGTATTTAAAAGGAAAAATAGCTGCCGGGGAAAAGATAAAACTGCAGTTTGTTGGAACCGTAAGCCCCGGGATTAGAGAGTCAATAATTAAGAATGGTTTGGAGAAAGTGACGGAGTTCTTTGGTTTTTTACCGTATCAAGAAGTAATTAACAAATTGTGTGCAGCTGATTATCTCTTAGTGTGTACGACCGAAAAGAGGCATGTCCCCGGAAAATTATTTGAATATCTGCGTTCGCAGGTACCGATCCTCTGTTTCAGTGAAGAGAATCCGGAAGTTGAAGAATTAATTACTACCAGTAACTCCGGAAAGTTTTTGTCTTATCAAAATAGCGGGGAGGAGTTTTTTAAGAATATGCACACATTCGCAACCGATTTATCGTTTGCGAAAGGTTTTGATAGGAAAAAAGCCGCGTCAAAACTGGCTGAAATCCTCAATGGCATATGTGCTTAAATGCAAATACTTAATCCCCCCCTATTTTTATAGGGGTTTGCTCTACCGGTAAAAATAAAAAAAAATAAAATAGTTGTTTTATTTGATAAAAAATATTTATAATTTTCCTTTGAAATAACTTTTTACTAACATTACAAGAGGTATTATATTATGGCAGAAACAAAATCAATGACCAAATCTCAAGTTCTTGATCACCTTGCGAAGAAGACCGGGCAGACAAAAAAGTTAGCCGGTCAATTCTTAGAAGAATTGGTAGCTCTTTCTTATAAAGAAGCTAAGAAACAATTCGTTCTTCCGGGCTTAGGCAAATTAGTTGTTGCAGCTCGCAAGAAAAGAATGGGAAGAAATCCGCAGACAGGTGCATCTATCGTAATTCCTGCAAGGAAAGTATTAAAGTTCAAAATTGCCAAACAAGCTAAAGACGCTGTGTTCGGCAAAAAATAAACTGCTCCTCTTGCGAGAGTTAGTAAAAGGCATGCGTTTTTCGTATGCCTTTTCTATTTTAAATTAGTACATTGACAATAAAATTCAGGTGATAATTGGAAGAATGATAATAATGCAGATCGAGCGATGAACGATAATGAATGGATGAATGAATGAATGAATGTTTTTCATGCAATCATTCATCTTCGCTTATTTGGTTTTGGTTAGCCAAAGTTAGCGTTCTAAACGGGATTTGATTTTTTCATCAACTTGTTTATAAACTTCAAGCGGAGCATTGTGCAGCAAAGCAGTAATAAAGATATTTACGTGAGTAAGATGATGGAAAAACCCTATAGTAGTTTTCTCCCCTCCAACCTGCATTAGCCCTTTAGACTTCCCGATAAAAACACCCCCTTTTAGTTCTATAATATCGGAGAAATGAAGAATAATCTTTTTATCATTTTTAAAAAAATGACTGCATACAATCTTCTCATCATCAATTGCAATTTGAAGCGGAAGAATTTTGTATAACCGTAGATATAATTTATTTACATAAATTAGCATCACAGATAGAAGCATCAGATATGCAGATTGGCCTATTTCATAACGATAGGTAACGATAGCAGGAAGCATATAAATCAAGATAATTATTGTTACCGGTAAATTTCCGTAGCGATAGATAAATCGGTAAAATGGTTTATAAGTAAAGACCGTCATTCGTTAAAACTTATTCATCGCTTCAATTACTCTATAAATATCATCCTCCGTGTGATAAAATGAAATTGGCAAACTAAGTGTTGTGGCGTGAATTTCTTCCGAGATTGGAAAATCTTTTTCGATAATAATCCCTTCCATCGCCTTTTGTTTATGGGGTGGAACCGGGTAATGAATTTCTGTTTTAATTCCATTCTTTAACAAATACTCTTTCAACTTATCACGTTTTGTGTGTCGGATATTGAAGATGTGAAAAACATCAAAATAATTTTTATCGTCAACCGGTTTGGTAAAATCATCTTTCAGATTTTCAAAATAAATTTTTGCGAGCTTCTGTTTGTGGGCATTTATCTCGTCGAGATGTCTAAGTTTAATGGAAAGAAATCCTGCCTGCACTTCCTGCAAACGTGAATTGTATCCGACAATTTCATTATAATATTTTACATCCGAACCATAATTCCGAAGTCGTTTAATTGATTGAGTAAACGCAAAATCAGGCGTTAATACAGCACCCGCATCGCCAAGCGCGCCTAAATTTTTCGTTGGATAAAAACTAAAAGCGCCAAACTCTCCGAATGTTCCGGTGAGCTTTCCAAAATATTTTGCCCCGTGCGATTGCGCGCAATCTTCAATAAGCGCCAGATGATATTTTTCTTTTAACGCTAAGATCGGACTCATATCGCAAGATTTCCCGTAAAGATGCACGATCATTATCGCTTTGGTTTTTGAAGAAATTTTTTCTTCTATTTTTTGCGGATCAATATTGTACGTTTTTAAATCGGGTTCAACTAAAACCGGTTTTAACCCGCAGTGGAGGATTGATAAAATAGTAGCAATATATGTGTTTGAAGGAACGATAACTTCGGAATCTCTTTCAAAGTTAAATGTTTTTAGTGAAAGGATTAACGCATCTAATCCCGAACCCACACCGATACAATATTTTGTTTGGTGATAGGCAGCGAATTCTTCTTCAAATTGTTTTACATTTTTTCCAAGGATATACCAGCCGGAGTTTAAAGTTTTTTCAAATGATATTTTATATTCCTCGAAAAAAGATTTATTAAGTTCGCCAAGATTTTCGTACTCGATCATTAATATGCCTCATAAATATAATCTGCCGGGTCAAATTTTGTTGAAGCAAAAACGAGCAGCACTGCATCCGGAGTAAAATGGTGCATCGTATGCCAATCTTTTGTTTCGAGAATTAAGCATTTGCCCGGATGATCTAAATAAAAATCTTCTCTCTTTTCACCGTTGTTATTAGAAACAATGCAGCTTCCGTGAATGCAGATAGCAGCTTGCACCGTTGTTTTATGCCTGTGCCCGCCCCGTACGGAATCATCAACCCCGTAAATGTAAAAGACGCGTTTTACCTCGAAAGGAATTTGTTCTTCTATAACAGTAAGATTCCCGCGTTTATCCGAAAGAGTTTTTAAATTAATAACATACGCCATATTAGGTTCCGAGATAGTTTTCTTTTGTGAAAATATTATATGTGCCTTTTAAATGCCGGTAAACATAAAGCAACGGAGTCTTCCACAATAATGGTTTTTTGCCGGAACCGTGCGGATCAAAACTCTCATCAATTTGCCGGATTATATTTTTTGCCTTTTCTAATTGCTGAATATAGGGTTTATAAAAATAATTATGAACTTCTGATGAAAGATATCTTCTGCCAAGTTCAAGTTCACCATTGGTAAAAAACAGCAGGTAATGGAAATGATAAAAAATAACTTCAAACTCCTGCAGTGAAGTTTTCTCTCTCCCAAAATATTTTTCATTCTTCATAAAGAAATCATACTGCTGGACATTCCAGCCGGCTAAACCGCCGCCAAGATGTTGCATAACATGAACACCTTCGAAACGTTCTGTCCAATCTTCCAAATAAAGTTGGTCGCCGAATTTGCCGTCTTCATAGTAAGCGAAACACCATTCGAGGCAGCGTTCACGCCACCATCGCAAAGCCTTTAAACCGCGTTCATCATTTTTAAAAGTTATAAATTGAACGCAGTATTTGCCGCTTTTCTTAAAATCCGATTTAATAAATTGTGGGGAATATCTGTGTTCGGTTATCAAAATGGAATCATCACCCAGTTCATCGAAGATTGGTTTTGGAGAAGAATAGAAAAACAAATCGGCATCAAGATATGTGCAGCTTTCAACTTTATATTTTTCAAGGACGAATAAAATAGTTGATGAGGTTGAAGTCCAACAATATTCACCGATAGAACGGGTAGGTTTGATCTTTAAGAGTTCTTCGTCTTCAAATTCTTTGAGAGAAATGATTGTGGCATTTTTAAGATTCAGTTTGTTCAAGATCGAATAGCATTTATCGTTGAACGCGAAAATATAAATATGAAAATCATTACAACGCTTTTCGAGCGAAGAATAAAGCGCTAATCCTCGCGAAATGTAGTGAGTATCAAACAGTGTGCAGAAGTTGTACATTTTCAATTTTTTTTGCTAAAATAATATTATCCAGATAAAGATCGTTGTTTTTCGGAAGTATTTTGCTTAACAACATTCCTAAAATCGAAATAATGGACATGATAAAAAATGTGAATAGTTGTCTAATTACTTTGTTCCTTTGAGTAATTTTATAAATGTAAGCATTAAGGAGCTGGGCAAATATTCTAAAATCGTTAGCGGTTTTTTTGCTCTCAACAATTTCAAATCCATGTTGCTTAAGCAGATGCGCTAATCCAAAAGAAGAGTAACGGGCATAATCATAAGGCTGTTCGTGTTCATCCCAAACGAAAGGGACCGTCAATAATAATTTTCCGTTTAATTTAAGTACCCGATTTATTTCCGAAAGAAATTCGGTAGGGTTAAACACGTGTTCCAATACTTGATTAGTTACTATCGAATCAAATTCATTGTCAGCAAAAGGGAATTTCCCGCCATCATAAAAAACATCTACACTTTTACCTTCCCGGTTAATTGTCGTTTCAATTTCTAAGCCGGTATATTTACTACTAGAGAAAAATTTTTCATAAGGTTTAGTTCCGCAACCAACATCTAAAGTTTTTCCTACAATTTCTTTCCCGGAAGTTTTTATTTCTCTTAACAGAGCTATTCGTGCAAGATAAAACGGATTTACAAAAATGCCTATTAATGAAGGCTCAAACATTTGCTTGGTAAGAAACGCATTAAATTTATCACGCATTAGTCTTCTCTAAAAGAAAGATGGGAATATGCTGAAATAAATTTGGGAATGACTTCATTAAAAAATTTTCCCATTTGAATTTTGAAGGAAGATACAAATTAGAAGAAACTTTAAGCCCACCGACATTTGTGATCAACTCGTAAAAATCAGCAATTGAAAGTTGATGAATATGCCCTGTGTCATACCAATGATAGCCAAAAATCATAGGCTTGGGCATTCTTCCTTTGAAGAGGAGGTCAATTCGATTCGTGTAAAAACCAAAATTAGGGAATGAAAGGATTTGATGTTTTGCAACACGTTTCATTTCGCTTAAAAGAATTTCGGGAAACATTACCATTTGAATAGAAACGTTGCAAACCGCATAATCGAATGCATTATCCTCAAATGGCAGCCGTTTATCAATGCTTCCTTTTTGAACATCGAGATTTTTTTTCTTGCAAATAGCAATACCGGAATCGGAAAGTTCAACTCCCTTTCCGGAAATATTTTTTTCTTTTTTTAATTTTTCAAGCAGTGTTCCGTTACCGCATGCTAAATCAATCAGGGAGGAATTCGGTGTAATCCAATTAGCTATTACATCGTACTCTTTCCGTTCAACGGTTTCAAAGCCGGAATAGTTGTAATTGCGGTTGTCGTTTATTTCAGGACTATCAAATGAAGACATAAAATTTAACTCAGAATCAAAAATAAAATTTAGAAATATTGTTGTGTTTATGGTTTTTATAAAAAAACAACTTTGGCATGAAGACCAAAAAAAAATTGAATAAGATTTGATTAAGAACAAATCTTATTCAATTAGTAAAATTGTAATAAATTGTCAACTTTTATTTTTACCACTCATTTTTTTCAGCAATACCGATACACAATTCCCCTAAATAATTACTTCCGGTATAAAACAATTTGTATTTGTTATCAATCTTTCTAACAAAGGGATAATAGACTCCATATGACCACTGTTGAGAAGTATTCTTACCGGTGAATACAGGATTATGGTTACTTTTCGCCCAGCTTTTACCATCTTTCGATGTAGCAACACCAAAGCCGCTTCCAACGGCATCCATATAAACCATTCTAAATTCACCACCATCATAAATAACAGACGGATGACCAATTCCCTTACCTTCCCAATTTTGCGTTGGAGTTAATACTGGGTTTTGAGCATATCGTTCCCAATTAACTCCATCACTTGAAACAGCCAGGGATATTCCTTTAATAAATTCGCCGGTTGAAGCATCCCCATAAGTATAATAGAGATAAAAAATATTATTAACTTTTAAAATATCTCCGGCAACAGTTAACCGCTCTGTATCGGTTGCTTTTATAACTGGATTTAATTTTTTAGTGAAATGGTTACCATCTGAAGAAGTAGCCAATCCTATTTGCCAATAGTCATATTGATTATGGAACCCATAATAGTAAAGGAAATATTGATCTCTATCTTTGATTACGGGCCCAATTCCCCTTGTATAACTATCCCAACTATATAAATTAGAGTCTTTCGGTGAAACAGATGATTGATACGGAGAATTCCAGTTATACCCGTCAATTGATTCAGCATATCCAATAAGAGCCTTCGCACTGCTAAAAACATTTTGATAGTACATCTTATACAAACCATTCTCGTAAAGAATTTTAGGTAAAGCAATATCATTAGGACCCAGTGGACTTTGCTTTTTCAGAAATATAGGGTTTTTAATAAAGTCAATCCAGCCCGTTGTAGGAATTGATTGCCCCCATGTTATATAGATATAAATACTGCCGACTCCGGTTGTTGTTGGAAGCAAAGTAAGGTTAACCTGGGTAATAAAATTAGAAACAATGGTAACATCTGTTTCCCCGGCATAAATAATTTTCCCTAAACTGTCCTGTGCTTCAATTAATAAATGCCATGTCCCTTCTGGAATATCATTTAAGAGTAACTCTGCGGATGAGTCAGTTTTGATATTTAAATTCCCATGTATATTCGTGTATCCATCTCTTTTTAGAGATGCATTAATAAACACAACCGAGGAAGGAGCATTTGCCTTATCAAATTTTAGAGATATTTTACCGGGACTTTTTGTTGAGTCAACAATTGTGTTATTATCCTTTGAACAACTTAAGAATAGAAATGGAACCAGTAAAAAAATAAAGTACTTTTTCATCGCATCCTCTGATAGAATAAATTTGTAAAACTAAACTAAATAAAACAATAGCAATTATCAATAGCAATTTATCAAGATAAAAGTGAGTAGCCCAATTTGTGCCGCCATCAAGTTCGTTCAGTTTGGCAGATTCAAACCGAAGTAGTTACGTCAACGCCATTGTGTTGAGTTCCTTGTTTTTATTAGTTGTTTAATTTCTGTGTATATTTTCTGTAAAATGTTTGGTTTAATTAATTCAAAATATTTTTCAAAAGCTTTCCTGGCAATTATGCTTTCCTCGATCGGTATTGAACGAACAACTATATTCTTTTCAGAGATGTGTACATTAAAATCATTTGAAGTCCCCAGGTGGGTTCCTGAACTATCAAATCCAATATTTTTAACTAAGGAAATTCCAGGATACAGGGTTAACTTGCCATTTAAAAAGGCTGAGGCATACCAACGAATTGCCCAGGAATCAATCTTCCCTCTAATTTGGTTTTCCAACATTTTTATGTATCTCATAGAGGAATTAAAATCAAATTCTTTCTCTAAGTTCTTGTTTTTTATCTCTTGTAAGAGTTTATTTGCATCCAATTCAAAAAATGCCCATCCTCGTTTCCAGGTTGCCCACCCCCAACAATCGGCACCTTTTAAAAAGAACGTTTCCGGTAAAGGATCTTTTACCGGATAACAGTATCCGTGAATACTTATTACCTTCTCATTATTCTTATAAAAAGTTAAAGCATTGTTCATGTATTCTAAAAAAAAAGGAGAAAGAACCATGTCATCTTCCAGCACAATGATTCTCCCATATTCATTTACTACTTGCGTAACGCCATCAATTATAGAATTTGCCAATCCATAATTTTTATCTTTTTCAATGATAGTTACTGATTTAAATCCTTTTATTGACTTGATGTACTTTCTTACGTTTTCAACATTTTCTATTTGCGAAGAGTTTTTAGCCCCGTCCGAAAAAATAAATAAATCACTCTTTTGAGATAAAGGATTGGCAACCAGTGAATCAATCGTTTTTTGCGTATGCCATAAACGGTTGTAGACAAAGAGGGCGATGGGAGCTAATTCATTCATCTGTTATTTTATAAAAATCATTTATTTCATCTGAATAGAATAAGAAAAACATTTTCTTTGGCCTATTATTCGTTTTTTTTCAACTTCATGTGTAATATTGCATTTACTCCTTACCACATTAATTACTGCGTTTTCCCTTCATCTCTTTTCATCATAGCAATTTGAATCGGCAGCAGGACTGTCCATTCGGAAATGGCCTTAAAGATGTCACGAGTTCCGTACAATCTTTTATAAATGAAATCGAATCCGCGTCCGAGTATGGAATGGTTGAACGCTAAATTGGTATAATCATCTATTCCAAAAAACAATCTACTCGTTGAGCCTAACAATGGAAAGGGGATTCTTTTTATTTTCTTTAATTCTTTATTTATCCATTCAATTCGCCGGTCATCAATTATTCCTTGAAAGTATTTATTATCAAGTAAATCGCTATCGCTCAAAGTATAAAAAGCGATTTTTAAATCAATTCCATAATCATTACTAACAACTAAGCGCTTTTGTAAATCATCTTCTATGCCTAACTTTTTTGTATTAAAAAAATTGCGCAGCCATACTCTATCTTTTCTTTGGTGCTTCGGCAAATTCAGTTGAGACATGGCAACATCAATGCTATAAAATGGAGTGTAAACATCAAAATAGAGATTTGCGGTTCTATAAATGTAAGACGCTAAGCCGATCCTACCTCTTCGAGCAAATACAATTTTGAAAATATCATCTTCGCTTAAACGTTTAATGTTATCTTCATAAACACCTCTTTTAACTTCATGATCCGTCTTGATTTTAATGAATTCTTTAGGGATTGAGATGCCATGATTAAAAAATAATGAATCGAAATTGAGATGATCTTCAGGAATTTTTAACGGAACTTTTTCGCCACTCCACCAATCACCGACACTACCTGATAATGCGATATACTCATGTCCAAATTGTTTAATTATTTCGTCATACATCTCCATATGGTATGATGCATGGAACGGCATTTCTAAACAAAATGCCGAAAAATTCTTTTGTTGATAATACCTATTCCAGTATTTAGTTAAACCGAGTTGATGCCAGGGGATACCAAGACGCCTGCTTACTTCCCGGGCTCTGGCAACTTCAAACGAATATTTCTCACTAATACTAATATCATACGTGAAGGCGTCAATTCTTGATTTTTCTTCGATAAATGTCGCCAATAATCTCGAATCATATCCTCCTGAAAGAGGTAATAAAAAACGTTTATTGGGCTGGGAGATTTTTGATTCAGCTTCAAAAGCATGAACGTCATTCTTCAGAATATCAATTGCTTCTTCTACTGAATATTCTCTCCTTGTATAGTTATCAACCGGGTCGTCGAACTCTTCAACTGAAAGGTGAATTTTACCGGCTTCATCCAAATGTTTGGAGATTTTCGATGAATGCCGTAAAAATTTCACATCTTTTATGGGAGTTTGTCCAAATATTTGATATCCAATCTGTAAATAATTGAAAAGTCCTTCAGGATCAAATTCAAAATTATTCCAGTCAACAACATCATGCATTACTAAAGAGACTTCATTAGTCTTAGTATTGTAAAATACCGGTTTGCTATTAAGCCAGTCTGTAGTATAAATTTGTAATAATTTCATTCGTAAAAGAGCTTCATGTTAGTTTGTCGTTGGCTTTAATGACCTTTAAATAAATTTATTAAAACAACGGGTTTAACTCGTTTTATCGATAAAAAATAATGTAAAAACCGTTTTAGCATAAAACTCATATCCAAGATTTGTTAAATATTTATAGATTGAGTCATTAAATAAATCAACTCCTCTACTCATCTCCATTGTTTCCACCAAAACAAATTTGGGTCTATATTTTTTCCAGTTATTTGATTGCAGTACCTTAAGATCATTCCCCTCCACATCCACGGAAAGAAAATCAATTTGTTGATCTTTAGGAAGATGTTTATCCAAAATGTCATCTAAGCGTCGGGGGACAACTGTAATTTCCTTTATAATGAAATACTTCTTACTAACTCGCTCATGGGCTACCTGTTCAATACAGGTGTTGAGAGCCGGTTCATTGAATAAAAAGAAATTCATCGGTTTTGCATCTGTAGAAACAGCACATTCAATGTTAATATCGCGTGGGCGAACTGCATTGAATTTTTTCATAATGTTGGGAGTCGAATCGATATTGATTCCGTTCCACTTTTTTTTGTAAAATTGATATGTGTTCGAAAAACGGACAGGATGATACGCACCAACATCTACATAGAAACCCTTTTTCTCAGCGAAATACCTCAGTAAGATCATATCCTCACCTTCCTGAGAATAAGCTTTGACGGCAAATAATTTTGCCTTAATACTATCGATATAATTAAAAACATTCAATCTATTGTTCAAAATATTTCACCTTTTATTTTACTAAACTTATTAGATTTAAATACAATTTTATAATTAAACAGAAGAGATTCCGTTCTATTGATTCATCCGGTACCGGTAAAGCATCACGTTTTGTTTTTTGATGATTTACACTACAACACTTTTCCATTCGATTCAATAACCATTCTATCAATAATATAATGTTGATATATATATTTCGCTCTAGTATTTTTCAGGGTTTCAATCCTTTCCTAATGAGATGTTATACCGGGAGATTCACTTCACTTGCCATTTTTTTCTTCAATAAATATGTAGCAACATAGTAATAGGCAATCAGATAACAAAAATTAACAAAAAATGATGAAATGGCGGCACCGTATAATCCATACGCTGGAACCAACCAGAAATTCAAACCAATACTCATTGCTGCAAGAGGAACAGCGAGGAATAACGCTATAAAAGTTTTCTCGAAAAATATAATATAATTACTATACAGAGGTGTAAGCGCTGTAAAAATTTGAGTTACTAATAATATTGGAAGAAGATAAAGCACTTCCCCATATTTCAAATCAATAATCTTAAACACAAGAAATACTTTAAAGGTTATAATAATTAGAATTGACAGAAAGAAAAAAAAAACAGCTGTTTTTAAAATTATACTAAAAGTTTTTGTTTTGTTGATCAGAATATTTTTTTCTTTTAAAAAATGTGGCAACCAAATATTCTGGAAAGTCATAAACATCATTGGAATAATACCGGCAAGTACAAAGCCCAGATTATAAACCGCTATATCCTTAAAATTTCCGTTCTTCTCTAAAAAGAACTTATCACTAAAGTTTAACACGAGTCCTAACACAGCGGAAAGCATTACCGGCATCGCCAACATCAAAGATTTTTTCGCCATCTCTTTGCTGAACTTCCTTTTCATCGCTTTAATATAAAACGGTCCAAATACAAATAAGAAACTTAATTCCAGCAAATAAGTAAACTTTAGCCTTATCATCACGGAATCGGTTTTGTAGAAATACAAGAGTGAGATCACGATTCCGTTTATAAAAACTAATCGAAATAAATTATATAATTGGACATACTTGAGACTTTGACTTGTAAGAAAATAATTGAAGAGCATAAATGAGTAAACGGTAACAGTTATTGCTAGAAAAACAGAATTTCTGTAGCTGCCATAATCAATTTTATTCTTAAAGAGAAACGCAACAAGTTTATAATCAATTTCGCTAAGGTAGGTCACAAGTAAACAGACGGAGAGAAATAACAAAAGCATCACATTGATTGTATAAAGTAAACTTCCCCTTTGTTCTTCATTTTGATAATCTTGATACAGTTTACTTTGCGAAATATACAATCCAAAATTCATCGCCAAAGAGAAGACCGATATGATTGCAATTATATAAGTATAAAGTCCGTAAGCTTCTTGTGTCATCAGCTTCAAATAAACCGGAAGCAAAATAAAATTTGAAAGTTTAACTAAAATATCAACGCTAAAAACCTTCGCATAATTTTTTACCAAAACATTATGTTTATATTTCTCAAATACTTGAAACATTTACCGCTTATCTCTTTTCATCATCACAAACTACTTTTCGTTTTTTTCTTCTTCAAAACTTCAAGGAGTAAACTTATGACTAAACCAAGTACAACTAATGAACTTAGCGAAAGAGCAAGATATTTTGAGATGACAAAACTTTTGGGTTCATACCGGAATTCGATTTTGTGTGTTCCTTTAGGAACAATTATTCCCATAAGTGCGTGGTCAACGCGGTAAATTTTTGTTTCGGATTTATCAACAGCGGCATGCCAGCCTTTAGGCATATAGGTCGCGCTGAAGACTAAAAAATTATTACCGGATGCATTTACTTTTAAAGAGACTCTTTCATCCTGATATTTTTCAATAAAAACCGAAGCAGTTGAATCAGGAATTTGCACTTCAACTTTTTCATTTTGAACGAATGCAATTTCTTTGGGATCAAACGTATCCGATTTCATTGCTCGCAAAACATCCAGCGCCGGTTTTTGTTCAACTTTATTGGCAAGAAAGAATCGCGGCAAAGCATTTTCGTTTCTGTAAACGAATTCTTTTCCGCTGCCGCCGATTAACGTTAGACCGGGGAATTGTGCTTGTTGTTCCATAATAATATATTTTACATTTGTTAAGCGCCAAAGAGTCTGGTTAACAGGTCCCACTACATCCATAAAATCCTGGTATGCTCGAGGTTTAATTCCCGAATAGCCATAGAAATCTTCCAATAAGAAATACGCATTAAAATTTGAATTCTGATTAAACGAACCAAGTGAACCATCCTGTTTCATGTTAAAAATACGGAATGGCTCTTTGTCGTTTTGCGCTTTAATAATTTTTGCGTATTCAGGAGTTTTGAATTGAGTTTCGACGTTTGGATTTTCAACATATTTCGCACCGCGGGCATCAATCCTCCAGAGATCAATCAACACAACAGCAATAAATAAAATTACCAATACATCTTTGCTAATTTTTTTATTCAAATAAAAAACTGCTGCTCCAAAAGAAACCGTCAGCAGTGCAAAACCAACTATGATATCTCCGGTAAACATCCCGGATGAATATTCCGCCAAAGCCCTAAATTGCTGAGCCATTTGCCCGCGTGAAGCTTCAATGCCGGCTGCATAGTCATTAACTCTTGTTATAAACCATTGACCAATCAAGTTACTGAGAAGGAGCGAGAAAATAAAAATAATCGAAACTGCATAAGCAAAATATTTTACAATCTGTTCAGCGGTCTTATTTGGATAATCTCTTAAGGAAATAATTTTCATCACTCCCAAACCGGCGAGTGCAGGAATGCTGAGCTGAACCAACACCAAAATCATTGAGGGAACTCTGAATTTATCGAAGTAAGGCAAGTAGTTGAAAAGTATATCGAACACAATTGAAAAATTTCTTCCAAAAGAAACGAACAGGGCAAAGAGAGAAAGTAGTGTAAGAAATTTCACTAACGGTTCTTTCCAACGTGTAAAGACAGCAAATAACGCCAGGAAGAAAACAAGTACTCCCATATACATTGCAACATCAACAAAGGGCATTTGTCCAAAATACGTATTTACCTCGGTAGGTTGATTTTCCGTCAATGGTCCTTTGTAAACGGAATTTCCAAATCCAAAATAAGAAGGAATAATGAACGTCATTACTTCACCCGGTGAAAAAGACCAATTGGTATGATACTCATAATAGTCGGAAGCAGATTGTACTGTAGTTCCGGCAGATTCCTCAATCAGACTTTTAGTTCCGCGAGTTGAATATGGTGTATACTCATACATCTGCGTAAGACTGTCGGACTGTATGGCAACTGCAATGAGCCCGGCCGCGCCAAACACTAAAGCTGATCTCACTAACTTCTTCCGCAATTCAATTTCTTTGTTTGAAAATGCATGGATGAAAAAGATGAGATAATAGATCGCGACAGCAAGTAAAGTGTAGTAAATTATTTGAACATGAAAACCCTGAATGAAAAGCTGCAACGCAATAACAAGAATAAAAAAATCAAGCAGCTTAATTTTTTCATGAAACCGGAAAAGCATCAGAAAAATTAAAGGGACCATACAAAGTGAAGTCAGCTTTGTAACATGTCCAATAAATAAAAAAACAATTATTCCGGTGCTGAACGACGTTGCAATTGCCGTGAATAAACTAACCAACGTGTTTTTTGTCAAATGCTTCATCAGCAGATAGGAAGTAACTGCTAACTCAATAAGATATGTGCTCCAAATTGCGTATTCAACCGAAAAAAATCCGGCAAAAAATTTTCGCATTGAGGCAAAAATCACATAAATTAAATTGAACCAGGTAGATTCGGTTCCAAGCGCATAAGCCGGCATGCCAAGGAAGAGATACGGATTCCACAGCGTAAAACCGTCTCTTGCTTTTTCTACATAAGATTTCATACTTGCCGAAGCAAGGATATCACCCGATTGAAAAGTTTTCCCGCCGAAATAGAGCGGATTTAAAAAGATTAAAAAGAGGAGAAGAAACACAACCAAAACCACCGGAAGATGAAATTTTTCCGGAAGTACGTTTTCTAATTGAAAATTCGCCAGTAGTCCTGTTTCATGTTTTTCTTTTTTAACAATTCTTTTTGTTTTTGACATTCAGAAACCTGCATTTAAAGTTATTTTTTTGCGACAAATAAAATTCCCGATCCGATTGAATTTTGGGAGAGAAAATCTCCATACATCATCAACAGCGTGAACGGAAAAGTGAGCAAGTAATAAAATGGAAGAAGAAGAATAAAAAATTTAGAAAAATTCAGCAATTGCATCGGATATTTTATACCCAAACGCCAAGCTTTATCTCCCCAAAATCCGTATGTATATTTTGATAAATGAACCGAAAATCCAAGCGGTTCTAACTTTAATTTCAAGTCTTCAAATGAATACCCTTGACGCGCATGTTCTCCGACAAAACTTTCGTCATCTTCATCATGCACATCGCTTCCGCCAAAGATTGACGGGGTGTTTATCAGTATAAAACCGCCATTTTTTAAGGCGCGGAAAAAGTTAGCAAAGACTTTTACATCATCTTCAATATGTTCCATCACATCTACGCAGACTATCAAATCAAATTTATTCTCGTGCTGAATTTCCGTTAGGTCTTCTACAGCGAAAGAGATATTCGGAATATTCTCACTGTTAAAGAACTGGCGGCAGTCGTTTATCCAGTTTTCTTTCACGTCAACTGCGTAGATTGAGTTAGGGAGAAGATTTTTCTTCATGAAGTAAGAATATTGCCCGAAACCGGTTCCAGCGTCGAAGATAGATATTTCATTTTCCCTGAAAAGTTCTCTAAGATTTTTCAGTTCGCGTCGGACATACCATGAACGAAGAAACATTAAATCTAATGTTTTATAAAAAATTTTCCGTGTAAACGGAAAACGTTTTATCGCGGTGGCAAAAACATCTTTTACCGGATCATAGTGCATAATTTTTTTTAAATACTGTTTGTGTGAAGTGCATTGATAAAGCAAATTCCAAAAAGCAAATCCCAAATAACAAAGAAATTTCAAATACCGGGTTTGTGGAAATTTGAATTTGATTTATGAGATCTATTTGTGATTTGGTTATTGCCATTTGTGATTTGGTTATTGTCTTTTGTGATTTGGTTATTGTCATTTGTTATTTCAACATTAAACGTTTCGCTGCTTGATCGTGTATTCTTTATCGCTCTGAGAATTGTGAACCATCATTTCGCCTAAGAGACCGACCGAAAAAAATTGTACACCGACAATTATTAAAAGCATTCCTAAAAATAGCATCGGTCTATTGCTTAACGATTTACCGTTTATCCATTCGAGGGTTAAATACCCGTTCACAATAAATCCGACAAAAAATGAAAACGCCCCAAGAAATCCAAAGAGATGCATCGGGCGCTTGATGTACCGCGTTACAAACGTAACCGTAACAAGATCAATGAATCCTTTAAAGAACCGTGAAATACCAAATTTTGTTTTCCCATAGCGTCTTGGATGATGCTGCACAGGAATTTCCGTTACCGTAAAACCCTGCCAGTGTGCAAGAACCGGCATATATCTGTGAAGTTCACCATAAACTTTCATCTGCCGAATAACTGCACGGCGGTAGGCTTTTAATCCGCAATTAAAATCATGCAGTTTTATTCCGCTCATAACGCGGGTAACAAAATTGAAAAATTTAGAGGACTGCCTTTTTATAAAAGGATCGTATCGAACTTTTTTCCAGCCGGAAACCAGATCGAATCCTTCATTTAATTTCTTTAGCAGATTAGGGATTTCTTTCGGGTCGTCCTGTAGATCCGCATCCATTGTAACGACGTAGCCGCCGGTAACTCTTGCAAAACCCACTTGTAATGCGGCAGCTTTTCCGTAATTTTTCTGAAAGCTTACATATTTATAATGAGGATCATTCCGACAAATATCTTTTATAACTTTTAACGAATTATCCGTACTCCCATCATCAACAAATATCACTTCAAAATCAAGGTGGTTATCAAAACAAACTTTTGTGATTTCATTTGAGAGTGGTTGAAGCGACTCTTCTTCGTTAAAAAGTGGAATTACGATTGAAACTTTTGAGGCAACTATTTTGGTCGGTTTTTTAGCGTACGGTCTGGGTTTTCGGTAGTTTCCCTGCCTTCCGTCTGCTTTTGGCGCTCTGTTCTTCGATTGATCTTGTTCGGGTTCAGCCATGCGTAACTTTCTAAAAGTGTTTTTTTGATTCTCTTTCAAATATAACTTTTAAAGAATTAATTTAATAGTAGATTGCCGCTAAAGTTCGTGTAATAATTGGCAGAATCTTGACGAGTAAATGAAGCTGTAGAATAACTGAATGAAAATGAACGGATGAATGTTTTCCATTCAATCATGCAAAATTCAATCATTCATCCAAAATTATTGTGTATTTGTTTTTTGCAATATTTGTTTATCCTGGTAAGGCAGTGAATTAATTTTTTCCGGTTCCATAAAAGCGGCTCTCTTTTCCCGCTTATCAAATTATTTTGCCGATGATGTAGAAACGATGATGCCTTGCATTGCATTAAACTAATTTTTGACTAAACTTTTTACCAAAGCTTAAATGTTAAATAATCTCTTAAAAAATAGGAACAAAATATATTGGATTTGCCAGATCTCCGGATGGGGCGGATTCTTTATTTTCAATTTCTTAATTTATTTAAGTTTTGGCGGTTTCAATTGGAAACGGGCTGTGACCTTCCCTTACTTTGCTTTTGTAGGAATTTCCGCTACACATGTTCTGCGGGTAATCATTAAAAAGCGCAAATGGATCGAAAAATCTCCGAAAGATCTTTTCTCCCGCGTTTTCCTTTCAACTTTTTTAATTTCGTTTATAATTGTATTCATAATAATGGGAATAAATTACAGCACCGGAATCATCCATCGAGCACAATTTAGCGTTGCCGGATTCTTTGTAATCTTATTCAATACGGGCATTTTGATTTTTCTCTGGTCAATTATTTATTTTCTTGTCCATTACTTTGAGAACTATAAAAAATCGGAGATTGAGCGTTTGGTTTGGGAAGCCGCGGTAAAAGATTTTGAATTGAAGACTTTAAAGTCCCAGCTAAATCCTCATTTTATGTTCAATGCTTTGAACAGCATCCGCGCTTTAATTGAAGAAAATCCTTCAGCTGCAAAAACGGCAATAACACAGCTTTCAAACATTTTCCGTTATTCATTAAAAATTGAAAGAACGGAAACCGTTCCTTTCGAAGAAGAGATAAAAACGGTTGAGGATTATCTCGGGTTGGAAAAAGCCCGTTTTGAAGAAAGACTTAAATATGAAATCGCCTATTCGCCCGACGTAAAAAATATCGAAATTCCTCCGATGATGATTCAAACCTTAGTTGAAAACGGGATAAAACACGGAGTTTCAAAACTACCGGAAGGTGGATTTGTAAATGTAACCGCGGAAAGGGCGAGAAATTTTTTGATATTAGAAATTGAAAACTCAGGTTTTGTCGCTGATGATGCAATTTCTCATGCTAAGGGATACGGAATTTCGAACACAAAACAACGGCTCCATTTACTTTATGGAGATCAGGCTTCATTTTCTATTTCTAATGTTAATTCACACGTTAAAGTTAAAATTATTTTACCTGCTGGAGGCAGCAACATATGAAAGCAATAATCGTTGATGACGAACGCTTAGCGCGCACCGAACTGCGCCGTTTACTTGCACCATTTAAAGAGATTGAAATTATTGCGGAAGCGGTGAACGCGAAAGATGCGTTAGAAAAAATTACCCGCCTTAATCCCGATCTTATTTTCCTGGATATTCAAATGCCCGGGAAAAACGGTTTTGAATTACTCGAAGAATTGGAAAGCGCCCCCGAAGTTATTTTTACAACCGCTTATGATGAATACGCTTTAAAAGCTTTTGAATTTAATGCCCTCGATTACTTACTTAAACCGATTGAACCCCAGCGGCTTGAAGAATCCATCAAACGTGTAACTGCAAAAACAAAAGCCGAAAAATTCGTCTCAACCGAAAAACAATATCTCATGGCTGATGATCAGGTTTTTGTGAAGGACGGCGACCGCTGCTGGTTTGTTAAATTATCTGAAATTCGTTTATTTGAATCCGAAGGCAACTACGCGCGTCTTTATTTTAACGATTTCAAACCTTTGATCTTGCGGACACTAAATTCTCTTGATGAACGGCTTGATCCGCGGACTTTTTTCCGCGCGAATAGAAAACACATTGTTAATTTAAAATGGATAGATAATATTGAACCGTGGCTTAACGGTGGACTGCTTGTAAAACTTAAAGGCGGACAAAAAGTAGAAGTCTCACGCCGACAGTCTGTTAAATTTAAAGATATGCTGAGCTTATAAATCAAGCACCAAAAAACAAAAATTAAATACCAAATAATAACAAGCTGGAGCTGCTTCCTGTTAGTTCCATTTTTCCGTTTTACGTTTTTGTTTTTTTTGTAAACGAAGATTCAAATAGATAGTTTAATTCCCATTTCTTTTTAAAATAAACATCCTTCATATTTTTCTTTTTTAATTGAAACTCAACTTTCGCTTCATCATAAAGTTGATAATAGACAGAGATATCTCCGATATCTTCATATTTTTCTATTCCCAATGTGAAATCTCCGACCACATTAAGGAAGTGTTGAGCAGCTTCAGAAAGCATAATATATTTGTTTGAAGGAATCGTATTCTTTAATAACCGATGAACAATAATCACATCTTTACCGGAAAGTTCGGTGAACTTCCCCATTTTATATTTCAGAGCAATTCCTTTATGAGCAATTATCTTGAGCCTAAGGAGGTTCATGTTTTTACAGCCTCCGCAAGGGCATGAATTCACCGATACGAGTGCATCCAATTTTTTATCAAATGCAAGCATAAATTTAGGAAGACTTTCTCCGATTAACTTTCCATCGTTTCCCCAACTTATCTCTGATCGCTTCTCACTAAAAAGAAAAATGGCATCGCCTTCAAATTTAGCAATTCTGATTGGAATTTGAACTTGTTTGATAACTGCATTTAGCAATTCACTTATGATTCCTTGGGAATGGGCTAACGCCGATTCATTATCCAACATATATTTTGTGTAACCGCTGATATCGGCAATAATAAAGACCATCTCATTCTGCATAAATACAAACCTTCTAATTTTCTGAGGAAATAAAAAAAAAGCGGGAAATACGTCCCGCTTTTTTCATTCCTAATTCCTAATTCTCAATTCCTAATTTACACAAGTCCTTGATCCATCATCGCATCGGCAACTTTGAGGAAGCCGGCAATGTTAGCGCCGTTGACATAATTGCCCGGCGTACCAAAACGGTCTGCTGTTTCAATACAAGTATTATGAATTCTTTTCATAATTTCGTGTAAACGTTTGTCAACTTCTTCCGCCGACCATGGGAGACGCATACTGTTTTGCGACATTTCCAACCCTGAAGTAGCAACACCTCCGGCATTTGCAGCTTTTCCCGGAGCGAAAAGTATTCCCGCTTCTCTGAAAGTATGATAGCCTTCCAAAGTTGTCGGCATATTTGCAACTTCGCAAACACACTTAACGCCATTCTTAATTAATTCTTTCGCATTGTTGTTGTCAAGTTCATTTTGCGTTGCGCACGGCATTGCGACATCAACTTTAACGCCCCACGGACGCTTGCCTGCGTGGAATTCAGCGCCGAATTTGTCTGCAAAATCTTTCACGGTATCTTTTGCGCTTGCACGCATTTCCAAAAGATAATCAATCTTCTCGCCTGAAATTCCGGCTTTATCATAAATGAAACCGTCAGGACCGGAAATGGTTAAAACTTTTCCGCCAAGCTGATTGATCTTTGTTATTGCGCCCCATGCAACATTTCCAAAACCGGAAACTGCAAAAGTTTTTCCTTCAATATCTTGACCAATAGTTTTCAACATTTCTTTCACAAAATAAACTCCGCCAAATCCGGTAGCTTCGGGACGCACGAGCGAGCCGCCCCAATTGATTCCTTTACCGGTTAACACGCCGGTGAATTCATTTTTCAATCTTTTGTACTGACCAAAAAGGAAACCAATTTCTCTTCCGCCAACTCCAATATCTCCGGCAGGAACATCGGTATCTGCGCCGATATGTCTGAATAATTCCGTCATAAAACTCTGGCAGAAACGCATTACTTCATTATCGCTTTTCCCTTTAGGATCGAAATCGGAACCGCCTTTACCACCGCCCATCGGTAAAGTTGTTAAACTATTTTTAAATGTCTGCTCGAATCCTAAAAATTTTAATATACCCATCGTTACCGAAGGGTGAAAACGCAAGCCGCCTTTGTAAGGACCGATTGCGCTGTTAAAATTGATGCGATACCCGCGGTTGATTTGGATTTCTCCCTGGTCATCCATCCAGGGAACACGGAAAATGATGGTGCGTTCCGGCTCTACCATTCGCTCTAAAATTTTTGCATGTTTGTATTCGGGGTGTTTTTCTAATACAATTTCAAGCGATTCAGTAATTTCTTGAACTGCTTGATGAAACTCAGGTTCTGCGGGATTCTTTGCTTTTACATCCGCTAATAACCTTTGAAGATACTCTGACATAATAACCTCAATTGATTTGATGCTGGTGATTAAAATAATTTTTATTAGTTAAGACAGATTTTATGGTTTGCAAGAATAATGATTGGGATAAAGTTTTTCGCTTTACGAATGAGGTGAGGACTGTATTCATCTTTTTATTGATGAAAAGCCCGCCGGTTTGAGAATGTGTTTCCATAAAATCTAAAATGTTAATGAGTAAATTTAAGGGTTATGGAAACAACTAAAAAATTTTTCTTGTAAGTATGACGGTAAAAAAAATAAAACCTCCGGCGTTTCAAAAAGGCCGGAGGTTTATTCAATCTATTCCGATACTGATAACTGAAAACTGATTACTGATAACTTTCAGCTTACTTCTTCTTCAATTCCTCAATCTCATCAAGGGCAGTGTGTACTAACATGGTTACTCTTGCCAATGGCGCGCCTATTAGAAATAAAGCGGCAGAAAATGCTAATTACATCCAATTGGAATTGATGATGCTTAAGACAATTCCTACTAATCCAATTACAGCGGCAATTATTCCGCCGGGTATGCCCATCGGGCAGCGAAGTTTTTTGTTCATTTTATGATCCTTTCATTTAGTTTATTAATAAGTTCTTCTTTTGTTGGTAAACTTCTAAAAATTATTTCATCGTTCATCAGCAGAACCGGAACTGCATGAATGCCAAGTTTAAAACTTTTTATCCAACCAACGGGTGAACTGACCAACGTTTCTTTTAATTCAAATTTGCCGCCATATTTCGGAAGCACTTCTTTTAACAATCTTTTAAATACTCTGCAATGGGGACAAGTTATCCCATAAAACAATTCTAACTTCATAGCGCCTCAAGCTGCAATGTTTGATGGTTAATTTTTGATGGTTGATGTAATGGCAGCAAAGCGCCTAAAATATCTTCTGCAAAAAACAAAGAGTTAAACGACAATACTTTATTTCCTTTTTTTGTTTACTGTAAGATAAACAGTTTTAAAATCATTTTGGTTCATTTCTAAAAGAGT